>JBKHDX010000024.1:0-32205 GCA_046541115.1 Spirulinaceae cyanobacterium
TATATTTTTTGTTATTGGTTATTGGTTATTGGTTATTGGTTATTGGTTATTGGTTGTTGGTTAGCCGATTGCCCAAAACTCTCTTTGAAACTTGAATTGACCTTTTCGGGGCTGTAATGCTCATCTAGTAAAGGGTTTAGCCTTTTTTTGAGTCTACCTTCTAGGGAATAAGTTTCTGACTCCCTTTGGAGGGGCTTGCATCCCCACTCCCCCCGATTGCCGATTGCCGATTGCCGACTGCCCCTTAGATGCTGACTACTGATTACTGATTACTGATTACTGATAAAGCTGCCTCAAAAACGGTTGACTGACTTACTTAGTCCGGTCAAAGTATAAAACAAGAAGATATATGGCAATTTAAAAAATTATTATGTCTAATCGACCGAAAGTTATTGTTCTCGATGACGACCCTACGGGTTCCCAAACTGTACACAGTTGCTTATTGTTGATGCAGTGGGACGTAGAAACCCTGCGGTTGGGGTTGCGCGATGAAGCGCCGATTTTCTTTGTTTTAACCAATACCAGAGCCTTAACTCCCGAAAAAGCGGCCGCTGTGACGCGGGAGGTGTGTCACAATCTCAAAATTGCCATTGAAGCCGAGGGCATTGAGGAGTTTTTGGTGGTGAGTCGCTCGGATTCGACGCTGCGGGGACATTACCCGGTCGAAACCGATGTAATTGCTGAAGAATTGGGCGGATTTGATGCCCATTTCCTGATTCCTGCCTTTTTTGAAGGGGGGCGCGTGACCAAGGACAGCATTCACTATTTACAAATTGATGGGGAAGATGTCCCCGTCCACAAAACCGAATTTGCCAAGGATTCCGTGTTTGGTTACAGTACCAGCTATCTCCCCGATTACGCTGAGGAAAAAACCCAAGGCCGGGTCAAAGCCAGCGAAGTCGAGCGTTTTGTGTTGGCCGATATTCAAGAAGGCGTACAGGATCGCCTGAAAAACTTGACAAATAACGTATGTTGTGCAGTAGACGGCGAAACCCAAGCCGACCTCGATCGCTTTGCCGAAGATGTCTTAGCCGTTGCCGCCGAGGGCAAGCGCTTTTTATTCCGTAGTGCCGCCAGTATCCTCACCTCCCTGGCTCAGTTGGGGCCGCAGCCCGTCCCCCCGGAAGATATGTCTACCTACGATCGCACCGAGCGTCCGGGGATTGTTTTAGTCGGTTCCCACGTTCAAAAAACCACGCGCCAACTGCAACAACTCCTACAAGCCCCTAACGTTGCCCCCATTGAAGTGGACGTGGTGCGCTTGCGAGACGACCTCAATCAAGCCGAAACAATTCAAACTGAAATTTCTACCGCCGTCGAACAAGCGTTTATTGAAGGCAAAACCGCCGCGATCTACACCAGTCGCGAGGAATTGCAGTTTGATAACGTACGACAACGGCTCGATTTTGGGGCGGTGGTGTCTCAGTTGCTGATGGATATTGTGCAGAATTTACCGGCTGAGATTGCCTTTTTGATTAGCAAAGGTGGTATTACGTCTAATGATGTCCTGAGTACGGGTTTGAATTTACAATCGGCTCGTTTGTTGGGGCAAATTCTGGCGGGTTGTTCGCTGGTAATTACCCCAGACGATCATCCCCAGTTTCCGAAATTGCCTGTGGTTTTGTTTCCGGGGAATGTGGGGAGCGATCGCGGTTTGGTCACGGTTTACGAGCGTTTAGCCGGATTGTAGGCTTTTTTCAGTTATCAGTTATCGCCTCATCAGTCATCAGTATTAGCGTTAATTAGAATCACGATAATTCTTGAATCCCAGTTCGCACACCTCGAATGACCTGATTTTCCCCTTGAGTTTGTCGTTTCCTTCGAGTTTATCCGCATTTTGAATATAAAAAGCGGTATCGGGTTCGGCGGCTTTTTGTAAGTCTTCTCGTTCGAGGGTTGTTGAACCTACATCAACGACTTCTAAATTCAGTTCTTCGTTTAAAGTTTTGACAATACGAGCTAACAAGCGATTAATAATTTCATGAAGTTTAGAGGGTATTTTGAGGGTGAGAGTTTTGCGATCGTAAGTAATCCGCGTAGCTCGATGGTTGCCGGTATCTGCTAAAATTGCTTGGTAAGTTTGCCAACTGATATTAGATAGAATAATTGTCTGAGTTAATTGTCCCTCCAAGTAATTAATATAAAGCTCGCTGATTTGCGTAGAAATTGCTACCATAAGCTGCACCTTTGTCAAGGTTTTACTTTACTATTTCACCAGTTTAACGCTTTGTTATCTTCCTCTATGAGAGTTTTCAATCCTTCTTTAGAAATTTGCTAGACAAGAGTCAGCAGAGTGGCAAGAAAGTGGTTAAGGAAAAGAACGGCGTAACGTTTTTTGGGGAGTTGCGGGAGGGGAAAGAAATTGAGTTGTGACAAATAACCAACAACAAGGGACAAAGGACTCATGACCAATGACTAAAATAAGGATAAAGGACTAACAACTAGATGACTTCTGAGTCTGTAGAACAAGCGCCTGTGGAAAAGCCAGACGCGCCAGAAAAACCGGAAAACTCGCTACTGACCGAGCCTGATGTCCAGGTGCGATTAGCGCGTCTAGACGGTCAGTTACAGGTGATTTTGCCGAAAGTTGAGAAACGCTCGGCCCAAGATGATTGGTTTGATATGTGGCAACAACTCAAACATCGCCTCAATTCGGGGGAGCGTTTTTGGAAGCCAGGGGAATTAATTCATCTATTGGCCCAAGACCAACTGTTAGATCCGCGCCAGCTTCAAGAAATTGCTGAAGCCTTGAAAAGTGCAGACCTTAATATCGAACGGGTGTATGCCAGTCGTAGACAAACGGCGGTAACGGCGGCGGCGGCGGGTTATTCCGTCGAGCAACAATCCCCCCATATTGCCCCGATTTTTCCGATGGTGAATGAAGATGAAAACTGCGAATCGCCGTTATATTTGAAATCAACCCAGCGCTCTGGTATCGAAGTTCGCCATCCTGGTACAGTGATAGTCCTGGGAGATGTCAACCCTGGCAGTAAAATCGTAGCAGCGAAAGATGTGTTAGTGTTTGGACGACTGCGAGGCATTGCTCATGCGGGGGCGAGGGGCGATCGCGTTTGTATTATTTCTGCTTTGCAAATGGAAGCCACTCAACTCCGTATTGCCGATACCTTAGCCCGCGTCCCCGAACATCCTTCGGGACAATACGAGCCAGAAATTGCTCATATTGCGCCCCAAGGCATTCAAATCGCCCAAGCTAATCATTTTTTTAAGGCCCATTGCTTTGATGCAGAGGCAAACGCCTGGGTAACAACTGACCCGAAATCGTTAACTAACTACTGACTTTAAGATTTATGAGTCGCATTATCGTTATCACCTCTGGGAAAGGGGGAGTGGGTAAAAGTACGGTGACGGCTAATCTCGGTACTGCCCTTGCCCAACGCGGTCATCAAGTGGCGTTGGTCGATGCTGATTTTGGCCTGCGTAATCTGGATTTATTGTTAGGGTTAGAAAATCGGGTGGTTTATACGGCCATCGAAGCGATCGCGGGGGAATGTCGCCTCGAACAAGCGTTAGTGAAGGACAAACGCCAACCGGGGTTAGTGTTACTCCCGGCGGCGCAAAATCGCAGCAAAGAAACGGTGAATCCGGCACAGATGCGGCAGTTGGTCGGTCAGTTGTCGCAAAATTATGAGTATGTTTTGATTGATTGTCCGGCGGGGATTGAGATGGGGTTTCGCAACGCGATCGCGCCGGCCCAAGAAGCCATTGTAGTCACAACCCCAGAAGTAGCGGCAGTGCGGGATGCAGACCGGGCGGTGGGGCTACTTGAAGCCAATAATATTCGCATTGTGAATCTTGTCATCAATCGGATTAAGCCGGAAATGGTGCAAATGAACGATATGATGAGCGTCGAGGATGTCCTCGAAATTTTGGCGGTTCCCTTGTTGGGGATTATCCCCGACGACGAACGGGTGATCGTCGCTAGCAATCGCGGCGAACCCCTCGTCCTTGATGAAAAACTTTCCTTACCCGCGATCGCGTTTAACAATATTGCCCGACGTTTAGAAGGCGATAAAGTGCCGTTTCTGGATTTGATGGCGGCTCACAATAATTTGTTGAATCGCATTCGTCGCTTTTTCCGCAGTTGAGTTGATGCCTGCACTCTACCTTTTGCTCCCCCATGATGATTAGCGAACTCCTAGAACAATTTTTTCGCTGGAAGCGTCCGGTTAATAGTCGTAGTGAAGCTCGAAATCGCCTCAAACTGGTGATCGCACAGGATCGAGCGGGCTTGAGTTCAGATGCGTTGGAAGCCATGCGAAAAGAAATTCTCGAAGTGGTGGCTCGTTATGTGGAAATCGAACCAAGTGAGTCAGAATTTTCTTTAGAAAGCGACGATCGCATGACGGCGTTAATTGCTAATTTACCCATCAAGCGAGTCCGTCCCCAAATTGAACCCGATTCCCCCATACCTTCAGAAACGGCTCCATCTGATCATAGTTCTGAGGAATAATGGTTATTAGTTGTTGGTTATTGGTTGTTGGTTATTGGTAGGGAATAGGGAACAGATTTTTAATGGGTAACTGGTAATTTCCTCCCCCTCTCCCCACTCCCTACTGCCCACTCCCTACTGCCTACTACCTCATGAGTTATTGCCTCAACCCCCACTGCTTGAGTACCCAGAATCCTGAAAATAGCCAGTTTTGTTTGTCGTGCGGTCACAAACTGCGACTCAAAGACCGCTATCGGGTGTTAAAACCGTTGGGACAAGGGGGATTTGGGCGCACGTTTTTGGCGGTGGATGAGGATTTACCATCGCAACCGAGGTGTGTGGTGAAGCAGTTTTTCCCGTTGACCCAAAATCCTGAAAAACAAGCAAAAGCGGCGCAGATGTTTCAACGGGAAGGGGTACAGCTGGATGAATTGGGTCAACATCCGCAAATTCCGGTTTTATTGGCGTATTTCAGCCAAAATCGGCAAAAATATTTAGTACAGGAGTTTATTGACGGTCAGGATTTGGGGCAGGAGTTGGCGACGCGGGGCAGTTTTGATGAACCGGGGATTCGGGCGTTGTTGCAGGATTTGTTACCCGTGTTGCAGTTTGTTCACGATCGCGGGGTGATTCATCGGGATATTAAGCCCCAAAATATTATCCGCCGTCGTCGCGATCGCGTTTTGTTTTTAGTGGATTTTGGCGCAGCGAAGGCGATCGCCTCTACCCTTCCCGGTGCTATGGGGACGGTAATTGGCTCGATGGGCTATACTTCCCCAGAGCAGGCGTTTGGTCAGGCGACTTATGCCAGTGATGTGTTTAGTTTGGGGGTGACTTGCATTCATTTACTGACGGGAATTGCCCCCCAGGAGTTGTTCGATCCGGTAACGGGGATGTGGTGCTGGCAGGAGCAGTTGCGATCGCCTGTCAGCAGCCCATTAAGCTACATTCTAGACAAGATGCTGGCGTTTTCTATGGACACCCGCTATCCTTCCGTGAAAGCCTTATACGCCGATTTAAATGCGCCTACAGGGGATTTAGACGACGCGATCGCCCAACTCAAATTCCAATTCAATCGCGATCTCGATCCGACGACTCCCCCGGTGAATCCCCTCGATGCTGAAATTCAACGATTGCGGCAGGAGTTGGGTGAAACCCAAATTGAGGGCAATTCTTAAATTTCTAATTCAAGGGGCAAGTTGACTTTTAACAAAAGATAAACTCGGATCGACTGAAAAGCGGCGACGAAGGGCTTTGCGACCCAAAGCTAAACGAAAATTATCGATGTCGCAATCGGTTAAGATGAGTTCGATGGGCCACTCTTTCCCCGCTAAACTGACCCAGGTTTGAATGATGGGAGAGAGTTGTACATTTCCCTCAGCGTCGCGGACTTCTTGTTTTTTGATAACGCGGGCTGTGGCTTGGACGACGGTTTGACTGTCGTTTTGCTGGGGATAAATTTTAAAGCGGATAGCGGACATGGTATCTTGCTCGAAATATTCAAGCTCGAAGGCGTGTAAGACAGAGGAACGGGTTGTCAGATCGATTTTGGCTTCAATACTCGAAATTTTAAAATCTGGCAGCGCTAGATACTCTCTCCCGCCGATGACGGGGAGTTGTTCTGAGCTTTGAGAACTTTTCACGAAGATTGCCAAGATGAGTTTAGTTTACTATATCATTATTGAGTTTCAGACTCAGGATCGCTTATATTTATAGCCGAGGAGCCGGGGAGGGTGTACGCTTTGGTGTCATCGGTGGCATTAATGAGTTTAAAGTTGACTTTACCCAGGGTAATCATGTCTCCGGCTTGAAGTTCGCCGTTTTGGACTCGCGTACGATTGACAAAAGTGCCGTTAAGACTTTGGCGATCGCGAATGGTAATGCAAGCGGGTTTTTCGGCCGTGGTGTCAGAAGATTCTTCTGGGGGATAATAAATGGCGAATACTTCGGCGTGATGGCGGGATAAACTGCCATGCAGTAGGACAATATCATTATCCCTCGCTCGCCCGATGGTATTCTTACCGGGTTTCAGGGGATAATAGGTTTCATTGACTAAACTGGGATTGCAGACTAAAAAGTAAGGCATGGATCGGTGACGCGCAGCCAGGTTAAGGAAAGTTGGGTTTTTTAATATTTACTTTTTATTTTAGCTTTTGCATGGGGCGCGATCGCCTTATTTCCCCATCTGGTTACATTCGATCGAGATATTTTTGATAGCCTAAATCCCTGAGTTGGGCTTGTTTATCCAATACCGATTGGCTGAGTTGATGGCGGTAGTCTTGGACTTTTTGCTGCAATTTGGGGTCAAAAGCAGCGAGGATTTGCACCGCAAGTAATCCGGCGTTGGTGGCGTTACCAATGGCGACGGTGGCAACGGGAATCCCCCTCGGCATTTGCACGATGGAGTACAAGGAATCTACACCACTGAGGGTGCTGGTTTTCACGGGAACGCCCACAACAGGTAGGGGAGTTAAAGAGGCGATCATTCCCGGTAAATGGGCAGCCCCACCGGCTCCGGCAATAATGACTTTGAGACCGCGATCGCAAGCGGTTTTACCGTAGTGAACCAGGCGATCGGGGGTGCGGTGGGCCGAGACGATGGCGACTTCGTGGGGAACATTGAACTGTTCGCAAATCGCGATCGCGTCTTGCAGGGTGGGCAAGTCTGAGTCACTTCCCATAATAATGCCAACTGAAGGAGATTCTGTCATGGGCGAACATTTTGCGGTGAATTTTATCCCTATTGTTTATCCGCGATCGCTGGTCTTCTTGTCAAATGCGCGATCGCGACCCAGGCCGTTTTTGCGAATTTAGCCGGGGAGTTTGTAACTATATTTCGCGAAACATTATGGAGTTTTACGAACTTTTAAGTCTCTTAACGATTAGTTTTCACAATCGATGCTATCAGCTTTAATTATAAAAAGCCGAAGAATGACGCTTCTAAGGTTTCGCGACGATCTTGAAAATGCTGCTGTGACATTGCGCTGTTATTGTTGAGGAGACTTATGTTCGATCGCCCCGAAGAAAGCACTTTATCCCTAGAATTCCGCCGGGAAAGGGCTGTACGTCGTACTATGACCGTATTAGAGACAAAACGCAAGCGAATGCGCGACGATCTCGACCAATTAATCGCTCATCTGGCTATGCTGGTTCCGGCTGAGTTGATTTCGTCTGCGGATGCGTCCCAAGCTGCCATTTTAGAGGATGCAGCGTTTCGCTTAGGAGATGATGCTTTTGCTCAGTTGATTTTACAACTTCTCCAAGAAGGCCATTATTTTTAAGTTTGCCATTGTTCTGTGCCTTTGCGAGTGGGCTGTCCGGTGGCGTTAAATGCCCAAATATCTCGTTTATGTTGGGGCCCGTAGCTGATGTGAATCGGGCGAGTTTTACCGTAGAAATAAAGAGAATCAAAAGGAAGCTTCTGCGCTACAATCCAGTCTACCACGCGATCGCTACTGCGGTTTTCAATTAAAAAGTCACAAGCTGCACCACCGCGATCGCAAAAGGGTTTATGATTGCGATTGAGTTCATAACTACAATGTTGGTCGCGACGGGGATCGATGCGGCCATTTTTAATACCTGTTTCGGGGTCTTTTTGGTTCAAATAGCGTTTTAAGTCGGGAGAACAAAAGCCATAGGTGAGGTTAAAGTTTTCCCGACCAAAGTAAGCAATAATCGGGTCAATCAGATAGTGATTGAGGTCTTTTAATGCTGCAATCGTTTCCGGTTGTTGGGGATAAGGATTGATGTGTTGGGCGTATTTTTGATAAGTTTGGCTACAGCAGCAAAATTTATCCAGGGTAAGGTATTGACCCAGGGCAATATTATTCATAATTGGTTGGGGGTTGGAGGATTAAGAACCCCGGTTTCTTATCTGCTTATCCGCTTAAGTAGAAATTGAATTACAGAAACCGGGGTTCTGAAATCGTTGTAAATTGTACATTATTCCGAAAATTGTAATTGAGTTTTAACAACTCCGGCGCGATCGCAGCGAATTTCCACTTCGATTATACTCCCTTTTTCCCCTTGTACAATCCATTCAACCACAGCGCGATCGCTCGTGGCATCTCCAGTACGCCAAGTCAGGGCAGAAGCCTTATAAGCCCGTCCTTCTAAGTGACCCATATCTTCTTGTTCTTTACCCATTTTTAAGCGAACATTAGAAGGTAACTTGAGGAAACAAAGACAGCCCCTCGCTAATTTTTTCTCTAATGCTTTTTGGGTAATATAAGTCGGAAGCCAACCGATATTTTGCACCACAACTCGTAAGTAATAAGTATTATCTCCTAACGCTTCTACCTTCGTTTCATAAAGTTCTAAACAAGGAGAAATCAACGCATTCCAAACCAACCATTTCGGAAAACGGCGCACTTCCTTTTCTAAAACCGATTGGGGAGGATTGCGCCAAAAATATAAGCCATTCCAGCCTCCTAACTCAACTTGTCCAAGTTGGGGATGTTCCCAAGCATACCAATCAATATAACCTTCACCATTCAGTTCGCGATCGCTCCACTCCAACAACTTTAAATCATCTTCAAAGGGGTGTTCGCTAAACCAATTAACTAAATGATAATTTTGAATCCCTGCATATTCCATCGGACTCCACACCTCAACAGTCCAAGCAAATACACCGCGATGTTCGTACATCCAATCATCAAACGCCCCGGTTACATATTCTTGGGCATTGGAGCGAAAATTATGGTAAATTGAAATCGCTTTATAACCCGTTGATTTCGTGCCTTCTTCGCCAATTTTTTCATAAACTTGTAAATCTTCTGGCGGAAAATTATCGTCACTTTGATGACTGTAGGGACGCAACAAAACTCCACTCATGGTATGAAAAGAAAGCGCCCCAATAATATTTGGAGAATTGCTAATAAATTCAACCAGCGATCGCACTTCTGCTTCTGAAGTGGGGTAATCTCCTGCGCCTTTTTGTTCGGATTCTTCGCGCCACATAAAAGGAAAATTACGATTAAAATCCAGTCCTTCTTTTAAGGGCTGAATTGGAATAGAAACCCCGTCGTAATTCTCAATCCTACCTTCTCGAAAAACGCGATAATATTGTCCTCCGGTTTCCGTTGGGTCGCGACGCACTAATAAACGGGGTTCAACCGGAGACACCTTCCACGGCCCATTATTATCGGGAATCCGCATTAACAAAATACGACCATCCCCGTCAATATCTTCTTCGATTAAACCTTCTTCGACTGCATCGGGATTGGGATAAAATCGCGTCCCAGACCGCAAAAACTTGGGTTTATCGGCTAAAGCTAATTCAGCACCATCGGGGTTGACACGAGGACAAATATAAAAGGTTCTCGTATTTAAACAGCGCGTAATTTCTGGGTCGTTTTTATAACCCTTTGTCAACACATCTAAAAAGTATAAACATACCGAAGACGGTGCGATTTCTGTAGCGTGAATATTACCGTCAATCCACACCGCAGGTTTATCTTGGGCTGCTTGAGTTTGGTGATTCGTTACGGTAACTAACCAAATTTCCCGTTTTTCATAACTTTGACCGATACTTTCTAACTGAATCAAATCAGGGTAAGTCGCAGCAAAATCCTTGAGAATACGAGTTAACTCGGTGTAGCGATAATAACAGTCAAAGCGGACATCTGGCATAAGTTTGGTGAGGTGACAAATACTTTACTAGACACGATACAGGGCGCGATCGCGTTCTGGCAAGCTTGCCCATCTTTGATGTCCTTGATAGGGAAAAAGCGTCAATACTTCCCCTCATCCTAACGCCCTCTGTCTCAGGACAAGGGGCTTTGAGACTACATCCCAACATTCGTGATGGGTGCAAAATCTGGGGTTGGGGAAAATAACCGCGACTTTAATTTTTTTGCTTTTTTAGTTGACAAACTATATCAATAAGTTTTACATTAAGCTCAGTTGTTGAGAACTATACCGAATTGCGAGGGAGAACGGGTTGCCATTTCTTTCGCAGTTACCAATGTCCGAAAATTAGCAACCTCAATAGCTTTGGGAATGAGTAGTGGTGTGGCACAGTTAAAAATGTGTATTAGCGTTCGGTGGATTAGGCGGCTAAAACTCAAGCTGTGACAGCAATCTAGCTATTCGCTGTAACCCACTCTTTAAGATGTGTCACGCCAGTAGCCAAGGATAGCACTCATTCACCCTTGAGCTTGCCTTTTAGTTAATGAACATAATTATCAACAAAATCGAAAGGAGTTCCCATGTCACAAATCGGTTTATTTTACGGTTCAACTACCGGGAAAACAGAAGATATTGCTGAAAGAATCCAAGAAGCCCTCGGAGATGATGTAGTCACCCTCCACGAAATCTCAGAGGCAGAAAACAGCGATTTTGAGCAATACGAGAAGCTTATTATCGCTTGTCCTACCTGGGATATTGGTGAATTGCAAAGCGATTGGGATGGCTATTATCCCGAATTAGACGAGCTTGATTTTAGTGGTAAATCTGTGGCGTATTTTGGCACAGGTGACCAAATTGGTTATGCCGATAATTTTCAAGATGCGATGGGTATTTTGGAGGCAAAAATTTCAGAATTAGGTGGAAAAACCGTCGGTTATTGGCCCACAGACGGCTATGATTTCAACGAATCAAAAGCGGTTAAAAATGGAAAATTTGTGGGTTTGGCAATTGATGAAGATAATCAATCTGAATTGACAGACGAACGGATTACAGCTTGGACAACCCAACTCAAATCAGAGTTTGGTTTGTAGCTTTAACAGTAATCAGTTAACAGTAATCAGTTATCAGTTTCCGACAAAAAACTAAATTTTATATTACCTTTACCCAACAAAAGACCATGGACACAACAATAAAATCTTCCCCTCCTGATTCTGCCCGAAAAAAGCGAAAAGTACCGAATTGGTGTCGTCCTACTTTTTCGCCAGAACATGGTGTTTTACTAGTTTGGTTTGGGTCTTTTTTAACGGGGGCTGCTTTAGCGCAACATTGGAATACGGCAACGAATTTGGCTTTGGTTTGTACCTTTTTTGCGTTGCAGTGGGAGCATCCTTTTGTGGTGCAACTCAAACTGAGGAAAAGTTGGAAACCGCGTTATGTGGTTTGGGGAAGTATTTATGGCGCGATCGCGCTAACCCTTGCTATCATTTTAGGACTGCAATCTCCGGTTTTATTTTGGGTTTATGGCTTGGGTATAATAGGTTTACTTGGGGATGGGATTGCTGTTATTCATAAAAATCATAAATCCATTACGAACGAAATCCTCAGCTTTGCCACGATTTGTTTATCTGCTCCGGTGGCTTATGGCGCAACTACGGGAAATTTATCCCTAGAAGTGATGGGATTATGGGTTTTGAATACTTTATTTTTTAGTAGTGCAATTTATACTATTAAACTGCGGCGTAAAAAGACGCGATCGCTCAAACCTGCTATTATTTATCATGGGGTTGCAGCTTTAATTATTATCGGATTATATGCCCTACAGGGACTCTCTTTAATTACAGCCCTTTCTTTTACTATTGCTCTAATTAAACTCAGCATTATTATTTGCCGACAACAATGGTATCGTAAGGCTAAATTTCCCTTTATTGCAATTTTTGAAACGCGATTTGCTTTGATTTATGTCGCGATCGCCTGTATTAGCGTTTTGCCAGCTCACTTACCGCCGCCTTAACTCGCGATTTCAAAGTAGGATGCGTTATAACACATCCTAATGTAATAAATGATGTTCGAGGGAGAAACGCACCAACTCGGCTCGGTTATTGGTTTCAGTTTTACGCAGCAAGCTACTGACGTATTTTTCGATGGTGCGGGGACTGAGGTGTAAGTGAGTGCCAATCTCGATATTAGATAAGCCCGTCGCTAATAGATCGAGAACTTCTTGTTCGCGACTGGTAAGGCTCACCGCAACCGCAGAAACAGTGGTTTGCGGGTAGGATTCAGATGGGTTAGAAGGACGGGGTTCGGTCGCCGAAAAACGCAGTTCAGACTGGACGACTTGCGATCGCTCCAGTAAACTGCGAATCACTACCCCCAGTTCCTCCATCTCAAAAGGCTTGGGTAAGTAGAGATCGCAGCCCGCTTTGTACCCCTGGATGCGCTCTTCGGTACTGCCCCGTTCGGTGAGAAAAATAACAGGCAACAAGCGAAATTCCGGCCGTTGTCGCACTTGACGGACTAATTGATAGCCGTCAATGAGGGGCATTTTGATGTCCGATACTAATAGGTGAGGGCGATAGGTTTCGAGTAAAGAAAGGGCTTGTTCGCCATTTTCGGCAGCGATCGCGGCATATCCTAGCAATTCGAGATAATCGCTGACAGCAAGGCGAATTCCCGGATCGTCTTCGGCTAATAAAATCAGTAAGGGCATAAAGCAAGCAGGGTGGAAAAGCGACGGAAAAATCCCAATCTAAACGCTTAGGACTAGCCTACCATTGTCTTCTCCTGTCGGATCATAAAATTGCGGTTTTTGAGGCTGAGTGAGCTGCCATTACCGCTTGAGCTTGAGCAAGATCGTAAGGAAAAGGACGAGCTACAGGGCGATAATCTCTTTCGTGGGGTCTGCCGTGACGTAAAACGGCGTTAACGAGGACACAGGGAACGTCACTCAAGTTAATGGCTCCGTGAGGAACACCAGGGGGAATTTTTACGACTTTAGGATCGTCTTCACTGAGGTAAATATAGTCGTATTTGCGATTTTGCAATACCACCAAGATAAAACTACCGCGTACCACTAACAGTTGATCGGTTTGGTAGCGATGCACAAACAGTTCGTCGGTGGTATTACCCGCGATTTGGACGAGCATGGTTTCGTCGCTGGATTGGGGTGTATAAAACTGAGCCATACCGGAGTGGATCGACTCAAGTTGATGGGTTTCGATACCTGCGAGGAGTCCCATAAGCTTATTTTGTTTACCCTGTCAAGTGTTAGGTTTGTTTTCATTGTAATCAATCTTTTTTAAAGAAATGTTAAATTAAAGACTTTTTAGTAAATTTTTGTGCATTGACGACCCAGGCTTGCCCGCTTATCCCCTGAAAATGAGCGCGTCTTATGTACTAATGACTCATGACAAATGACAAAGGATCAAGGGACGGGGATTATCCCTCGTACTCCTTACTTCAAGTCGTCTTCCCGTCGCTTTCATTAAAGCTTGTGTAAAGTTAGCCCGAAACTACCATCAAGATTGAATAAAGCGAGGACTTAGACACTAGGCGATCGCCCTGAGTGATTTGTAAATTGGATGTAGAAACAATGATGTTTAGCAACTGATCGCTCGCCCCGATTGGTCAACATAATCTGGAGGGAGTTGAATTGTAATGAATATACAGCTAGTTACTAAAATTGGATATGCCTTAACGGTGGCGGGTGTCGCGATCGCAGCAACCACTGTTCCGGCTCAAGCAGTAACATTTAGCTTTGATAATATCAACAGCGAAAACACGAATGGCGATGCGATTGTAGATCAGTTTTCGTTCGATCTCGCGAAAACCGATAACAATGAAGTCCTGTTCAAATTCAGCAATACGGGCGATGTGGATTCTTTTATTCGCCAAATTTACTTCGACGATAAAAACAGCGTCTTGAGTAATTTGACGTTTAAAGGTTTTCCCGACACTTCATCAGGGGTTGCATTTAAAAACATCAAAGAAAATCAGCTAAATTTCGCCCAAGGAAACAACGTTAACTTTGATTCCAGTTTTGGGATTCAAGCTAAAAAGCCGGGGTCCAATAAAGATGGTATTGATGCTAACGAATTTTTAAGCGTTGCCTTTACCGCAGACTACGATAGCGTCTTAGCAGATGTTCAGTCTGGAGCGTTACGAGTCGGGATGCACGTTCAAGGCATTGAAACAGCAAACTTCAATAGTGACAGTTATATCAGCAAGATGGAGTTTGAACCCCAATCGGTTGAACTAGAAAGAGTTCCCGAACCTAGCGTTACTTTTGCAATCGGCGCTTTGGGTATGGGGGCATTCGGTTTACGTCGTCGTCAAAACCAAGACAAAAAAGTTTAAAGCCTTTTCACGGAGCATCCTGAAAAGATCGCAATGTTTTTAAGAGAGGAAAACCTCTCTTTTTTTTTGGCATTTTAAGATAAATAAAGTAAGAGATTTAAACCGGGAATCGAGCGCGATAGCGTCCACAATAATAAAGCGACATATAATAAGCCCAAGCCCCACTGATACCAAGCCAAGGTACTGACTAAACCGGGAAGATGGCGATCGCGCAGTCGGATATCATTAAAGCCAAATTTGAGTAAATTGTTGAGGCTAAAGTCATAATAATTCAACCATCCCCAACGGCGATCGCGTAAAATGGGCGCAAAGCGATCGCGAAAAAAGACAAAACGGGGCATAATTGGCAAACGCACAATTAATAACCGCAATTGTCGCATTCCCCCATCTTCAACAAAATAAGTCACTTCATCATCTCTCGGAATTTTTCGATAAATTAACGTCGTCACAGCCAAGGGAATCGGAAACAAAACCACACTCAGACAAGCAAGAGTTAAACCGGGATTATGAGCGACTCGAAATAAAGCCGTTGCGGTAATTACCGTAATTGTACTAAAACTCCCAATCATCGCGATCGCTTCTGGAGTTGTTGTCAAAGCGGGTTGGGGAGAATGACAGCGATCGATAATCCAAAATAATACGCCAAAGTACGCACTTGACCAAATCCCAACCGTTAAAACCAAACTAAAATTTGTACCGTAATCGCTGAGTAATAGTAAAACACTCAACCCCAACCATAACAAAAGATCGCGACCAAAAGACCAACTCAACCATTGATACCAAGGCACTTGTTGTAAACGATTTTCGAGTTCTATGACTTGCAGACGCGATCGCAAATATTCCATTTTGTTCGCATCGGGAATTTGCTCTAAACGGCGGAAATTGCGGACTAAATTGAGTAAAACCGTTTCATTCCCTTGTAAACTCGGAACTTGAATCACTTTGCCAATTTTACCTTTATCCCCTAATATTTTCGCTTCATTGGAATCAAACGCCAAACCATCGACATTAAAATAAGCATCCCCTTGAAACACCGCATTACTCAAATCCACTTGTTCGAGTAAATGCACATCTTTAAAATTTAAAATATCTCGAAAACGGGTTTCGCGAAAAGCCACAGCTTTTTCAAAAGTAGAGTCCCAAAAATTAACGCTTTTTGCCCAAAAACTACGACTGAATAAAACGCGATTGTGCCAAGTCGTCTGGAAAAAGTTAACATTATCTTGCCATTGGGTTCCTAAATAATTAGCAACATCAAAAAACTGCGATCGCGCAAAACTGGCTTTATCCTCAAAGCGAGAATAGCGAAAATCAACCAAGCCGCGAAAAGCCGCATCCTCAAATTGCGTATTCGCGAAAAAGTGAGCATTTTCAAAACTTACTGTTTTAGCAAAATCCGCCTCATTCAAATTCACTTTATTCAGCCAAATTGAATGACTCCACTGACTCTCCCCAGTCATCACAATTCCGGGGGCTTCTAGGGGTTGTAAAAACAGCGTATTACTAAAATCAACCGTACCTTCAAACGTCGTTTCCTTGAACTTTAACGTGCCGCGTACAATCGTGGTATAAGGAATATTTTGGGCATTTTGACCCGAAGGCGGTAGAATCGGTAACGCTAACTTATCATGCAGTTTCTTTAAGTCTTCGGCGGCAATAAAACTCGCCAGGACTTCTTCAATTAACTGCACTTTAACGCCCCATTGCGACACTTGAAAATCCCCCCGAATCACCGACTGGCTAAAATCCAAACTCAAAGGGATCGAAGTCCGATTAATTTTGGCTTGTAGTTGCGTATAAAAGCGATCGCGCAACTGAGCATTTTCTGCCGTGAGATCGATGAAAAGTCCGCTAAAATCGAGGGTTTCTTTACCATCTTGGGAGACCGGGGTATTCAGCCGTTCTTGGAATAACTCAATGGTTAACGGCGTGAGGTCGCCATTGGAGAGGGCATTCGCCGGAAATGACCAAAATACAATCAAACCCGCCGCGATCGCCCCCAATAAGCCCCAAATCCATCTCACACCGTAATTCCTAATCCTGCGCTGCTGTGTTGATTTTATACCGCAACGGTGGCGCGATCGCCCGTTTCCGCCGTCACCTCAGTAATTTTCATGCGGACTCCTGTCCCTGGTGCGAGAGTAATACCGCGACGTTGAGGTTTAACCGGGCGATTTTCGCACAGTTGCAAAGAATAGCGAGATAGCACCGTTGCCAAGGTTAATTTCATCTCGTATTGCGCCAATACTGCCCCAATACAGCGCCGCATTCCCGCCCCAAAGGGAACAAACTCATAAGGAGAGAAATCGCGCTCTAAAAAGCGTTCTGGGCGGAATTGTTCGGGATTGGGGTAGATATCCGGGCGACGATGAACCAGATAAATTGACCCCACAACCGGCGTATCTGTGTCGAGTTGGTAGCCCATAAACTCTAGAGGGCGAGTGGTATGCCGGAAAAAAGTCAACATGGCCGCTGGGGCAATGCGGAGGGTTTCGTTACAAACGGCGGTAAGATACGGTAGTTTGTAAATGCTCATGGGGTCGGGGTTGGGGCCAAGTTCGTTGAGTTCGGCCATGACTTTTTCGTAAATCCTGGGGTTTTGGTGTATCCAGTAAAACGCCCAAGCCAACGCCGAAGCCGTGGTTTCGTGACCCGCCAGTAGCAGCGTGAGCAACTCATCTCGCACTTCCGTCTCGCTGAGAAGTTCGCCATTTTCATCCCGCGCCGTCATCATCAAGCTTAAAATATCTTCGCGATCGCGACAATCTTGCTGGCGACGTTCGCGAATTTCAGCATACAGTAACTCATCAATTTGTTGTCGAGTAGACACCATCCGTCCCCAAGGACTCCAAGGGCCCCAATCCTGTTGCAGAAACCCGAAAAACAACAAACTCGCTCGCCAAGGGGAACCCAAAAAGTCGGTAAACTGGGCTAACAGGGGTTTGAGTACGTCGTAGCGTTCCCCCTTAGACAAACCAAATACCACCTCCATCATCACTTGTAGGGTGACATCTTGCATCGCTTGACGCATGGGAAACATTTGATTTAACGGTAAAGCCGCAAAAACGCGATCGCTAATTTCACAAATTTTCTCGCCATACACCTTGAGGCGATCGCCATGAAACGGCGGCATGAGGAGCTTACGCTGCCGTTGATGAGTTGCGCCACTTTGCAGCAACAAAGATTGAGAACCCACAATCGGCCGTAAAATTTCATTCATATCCTCTGGCGCACAAAAATCCTGGCCGCGATCGCGACTGAGTAAATGTTGTAAGCCTTCAGGATTGCTAACAAAAATAACAGGTTTACGAGGATTGCTCGTCAGGGCAGGCATCCTGAAGATATCGCCGTACTGACTCGCCAAACGCTCCATGTAACCGGTCGGATTGAGAATCCATTGTAAAAGCTGAAAGATTTTGGGTTCTTGGGGACTCTCTGGTAAAGTCATAAGCTTTGTATAGGATGAGAACGCTTAATGTTATTTTAGGCTGACTGATGAGGCGATAACTGATAACTGATGACTAAAAACAATCCCTCAAACGAAGCAGAACGCACCCTAGAACGCGAAACCCAACTGCCCTTAACCGGAAAACAAGAAGTCGATCGCGGCTTAGAATACGGTTTAGAGGCGGCTGAAAGCATTCGCGATCGCACCATCTCCACCTTTTCTCGCGGCGAACTCCCCCACTACGCCGGAATTAATACTTTCGGAAAAGCCCCCTACATCCAAGATGTGCGGCAAGTGGGCAACTACGATGTCGCCATGATCCAGAGTCCCAACCGGAAAGGGTGGAATGGACTGAGTTGGTTGTTGGTTGTTGGCGATCGCTCTTGTTCCCTCAATTGGTAATTAGTAATTGTTAATTATTAATTGTTAATTAAGAAAATTGACTCTCCCCTCAACTGTAGAGATTAAACTGGGCAGTAAAGTGGGAGAAAGATTATGGAAAAACAAATACTGCAACTACAAGGAATGAGTTGTGCTTCCTGTGCGTCTAGAGTCGAAAAAGCGATTCAAGCTGTACCGGGGGTATTAGAATGTAATGTCAACTTCGGGGCAGAACAAGCCAGCATTGAATTTGACCAACACCAAGCCAATGTAGAGCGCATTCAGCAAGCGGTTAGAGATGCGGGGTATCAAGCGTTTCCGGTAGCCCAGTGGGGCAGCAAAACCCTCGAAGATACAGAGGAAAAACGCCGCCAAGCCGAAGCCCAAGATTTACGCCGCAAGTTAATTTTAGGCGGGATTGTGAGTGCGATCTTAATCGTGGGGGGCTTACCGATGATGACAGGGATTGAGATGTCTGCAATTCCCATGTGGCTGCACAATGCTTGGTTGCAATTGGTGTTGACAACCCCGGTGGTATTTTGGGTGGGTCAATCATTTTTTATCGGGGCTTGGAAAGCGGCCAAACACAAAACCGCAGACATGAATACTTTAGTGGCTTTGGGGACGGGGACAGCTTATGTTTATTCCCTGTTTCCTACGTTTTTTCCCGGTTGGTTTCGCGACCAAGGGTTAACGCCAGATGTGTATTATGAAACGGCAGCCGTGGTGATTACCTTGGTCTTGTTGGGGCGATTTTTAGAACATCGGGCCAAAAAGCAAACCTCACTCGCGATTCGCAAGTTGATGGGAATGCAAGCCCAAACCGCCAGAGTCATTCGGGGCGATCGCGAGATGGATATTCCCATTGAAACGGTACAATTAGGGGAAATTATTGTCGTGCGTCCCGGTGAGAAAATCCCTGTTGATGGTGAAGTGATTTCTGGTTCCTCTGCGGTGGATGAAGCCATGGTAACCGGAGAAAGCATCCCCGTGGAAAAACGACCGGGAGATGAGGTTATTGGCGCAACCATTAACAAAACCGGGAGTTTTCGCTTTAAAGCCACCCGCATCGGTCAAAATACCACCCTGGCGCAAATTGTCCAGTTAGTGCAACAAGCCCAAGGCTCAAAAGCCCCGATTCAACAAGTAGCCGACCAAGTGACCAGTTGGTTTGTACCCGTCGTGATTGCGATCGCGATTGCAACTTTTATCACTTGGTTTGTCGTCACCCAAAACCTAACCCTGGCCCTGATTACCACCGTGGGAGTGTTAGTCATTGCTTGTCCTTGTGCCTTGGGCTTGGCCACGCCAACGGCGGTGATGGTAGGAACCGGAAAAGGCGCGGAAAATGGCATTCTCATCAAAGATGCAGAAAGCCTAGAATTAGCCCACAAGCTCCACACCATCGTTTTGGACAAAACTGGCACAATCACCGCCGGAAAGCCCACCGTGACTGATTTTGTGGCGGTACGCGGCACAGCCAACAGTAACGAGTTGAAGTTGTTGCGCTCGATCGCGGCCGTCGAAAATAACTCAGAACACCCCTTAGCCGAAGCCGTAGTGCGTTATGCTCAAAACCAAGGGATTGAGCTACCTTTCCCAGAAGTCGCGCAATTTGAAGCCGTAGCCGGTAGTGGTGTCCAAGGGGAAGTGAGCGATCGCACCGTCCAAATTGGCACAAAACGCTGGCTGGAGGAGTTACAGATTAATACCGATCTCACCACGGTAGCGCGAGTCAGTTTAACCGAGTGCGAACAGGAATGGGAAGCCAGTAGTAAAACCGTCGTCTGGGTTGCCGTAGATGGCGAAGTTGAGGCGATTTTGGGCATTGCCGACACCCTCAAACCCAGTTCGCCTCAAGTTGTCCAGCAATTGCGAAACATGGGGTTAGAAGTGGTGATGCTCACCGGGGATAATCAAAAAACCGCCGACGCGATCGCCTCTCTTGCCGGAATCCGTCGCGTTTTTGCCCAAGTGCGCCCAGATCGAAAAGCTGAAGTGATCAAAGAATTGCAACAAGAAGGTAAAATTGTAGCGATGGTGGGGGATGGCATCAACGACGCACCCGCCCTAGCCCAAGCGAATGTCGGGATTGCGATTGGTACAGGAACCGATGTCGCGATCGCCGCTTCCGATATTACCCTCATTTCCGGGGATTTACAGGGCATTGTCACCGCCATCCAACTCAGTCGCGCCACCCTCAGAAATATTCGCTCTAACCTATTTTTTGCCTTTATTTACAATGTCGCCGGGATTCCCATTGCGGCTGGCGTACTTTATCCCATTTTCGGCTTATTGCTCAATCCCATTATTGCTGGCGCAGCCATGGCCTTTAGTTCCGTTTCGGTGGTACTGAATGCCTTACGACTGCGAGGATTCAAAGTCTCTCATTAGCGCCTGAGAGGGGGAACGAAAGCTCAAGTCAGGGAATAGGGAACAGGGGAAGACGATGTTAGGATTCCCCTCCCCAGAAAGCTACTGCTTATACATAACTTGCAAATTCTTACCTAACCGGCGATTGATCCCCCCCGGCCCCCCTTATAAAAGCCAGGGCTGTTTCAAAGTCCCCCTTTTTAAGGGGGATTTAGGGGGATCGATGAGAGTTTTGAACTTGAGATCGATTTGTGTATAAGCAGTAGCCCAGAAAGGGAATCAGAAACTTCTGGCTACAGGGTAGATTAAAAAAACTCAATGCTTTGCGGTTGCAATCATTACAGCCCAAAAAAGTAAATTTAAGTTTCACGCCAGAGTCCTTTGTCCTTTGTACCCATGACCCCAGAGTAACCGTAGGGTGGGTTCGGCGGCTAAAACATAAGCTGTGACAGCAATTTACCAAAATCGTAACCCACCGTTTACATCTGGCAGTTGGTGAGGTTATGTAATAGGTTAATCGCAGTTTGTTGTCAACACACTCTCTTAGAAACCGCTATAAAGACAAAACCAATGAGTTCTAGTTCTTCAATTCCCAACTATGTCCAAGACCTAATAACACTGTATGGGTCTCAGCCTGAAAGGTTAGTAGATACAGGGGTTTTTTACGAAAAAGTAGAACCCGATACAGATTTAGAACAAATTGCCTGGCGGTATTATCAACAGGTGGTTGGGTCGTATTGGAGTCAAGGCTGGATTGAGGGTTGGGAACTTCTTTATACTCGTCCTACGGGAAAACCAGGGGATATTATCAACGAATTTAAAGCCGTTAATGATATTCTCGATACTTTATTAGATATGTTGCTCAATCCCCTAATGAATGACGATTATGAAACAGCCCCACTCAAATTAGCTGCTGCATTTAATAACCCAGAGGTGGTTGATTTCAGAATTTATAAGATTGCGGATAACGATATTATGGAAGGCCGATTAATCCTGGGATATCGGGGAAATGGAGAAACTACCCTTCTCGTCCTTTTATACGATTAAGCATCAAATTGTAGACAAAGGCAAAACGAAAGAAAGCATCTTTGCTGGCATCAAGAGATGGCGCGATCGCGTTTCCGTCCCAAGCTGGCTTCAATTTCCCGATCGACTGAGAATTAACCTTAGTCCACCATATCATGCGACGAGATTCTCTTTTTTACCAACTATTTCAGCATAGGAGAAATTCGCCAATTACCCCTCTCGATGGCGGTAATGGTCTTAACCACTGTTGAGGCAGAGCAAACACCAGTAGAAGCCAGATATTTGCTAAATCGAACCCGTCAGGAAATAGCTGAATCAGCAACTCGCGCCATAATGGAAATGATTACGACCATTGTGGCGTATAGATTTGAGACATTAACGCGAGTCGAGGTAGAAGCAATGTTAAACATCACGTTTAAAGAAACAAGACTGTATCAGGATATTAAGCAAGAGGCACAAACAGAAGGACGAGAAGAAGGACGAGAAGAAGGACGACAAGAAGAAGCTGCTGCCCTAGTGACGCGGCTGTTGGCGAAGCGGTTTGGAGACCTATCTGAACCGCTTCGAGGGAGGGTCTCTAGCTTACCGTTGTCGGTGCTGGAAGACTTGGGCGAAGCCTTACTGGATTTTACGCGGGTGGAGGATTTGCAGGATTGGTTAGAGGAGCGTTGAGGTAGTGCTGCGATACATCTTAAACGCTGGGTGACGGCGGATTGCTAGACTGCGGTTGTAGCGTCAGTTTTAGCCGCCTAACCTGCCCTACGCTGTCCTTATGAAAAATTAAGGCGTGGGGCTACTCCTCAAAGTGGCTAAGAAATCACCCAGACGTTGTACCGCTAACTGTAAAATATCCGGGTCGTGGACGAGGGCAAAACGGACGTAACCCTCGCCGGATTTGCCGAAACCCGCACCGGGAGAAACGGCGACTCCGGTTGCAGCGACTAACTCGGTGGCAAATTTCACGGAATCATCTCGCCAAGCTTCAGGGAGTTGCGCCCAAACGTACATGGTTGCGGTGGGGGTGGGGACTGACCAACCGATATTTTTGAGGGCGGCGACAAAGGCATCTCGGCGATTTTGAAAAGTCTTGATCGTGTCGTCTACAATGGCGCGATCGCATTCTAACGCCGCTACAGCCCCTTGCATAATCCCTCGATATTGATTGAAGTCTACCACGGCTTTAACCTGCCTTAAAGCGCCAATAATGGCGGCATTACCAATGGCAAAACCCGTGCGAAAACCGCCCATGTTGTAGGATTTCGAGAAGGTGAAAAACTCAATGGAAAGTTCTTTATTTTTATCCGCTTGCAGGATAGAAGAGGGTTGCGGTGTTCCCTCAAATACAAAGTCGTGATAGGGGAAGTCGTGGACTAAGATAATGTCGTGTTGGCGACAAAAATCTACGGCTTCTTGGAAGAAGGATAAAGGCGCAGTGGCAGTTGTCGGGTTGTGGGGATAACTCAGCACCATCATTTTGGCGCTTTCGACTACAGCCAAGGGAATATCGCCAAATACAGGCAAATAGTTGTTTTCGGCGGTTAAAGCCAGGGTGTAGATTTGCCCTCCCGCGAGATACACGCCCCCCGCATGGGAGGGATAACCGGGGTCGAGAAGTAAGGCAAAGTCACCGGGATTCATCACCGCTAACGGGAGATGGGCTGTGCCTTCTTGGGAACCAATCAGGGGTAAAACTTCGGTGTCTGGGTTGAGGGGGATGCCGTAGCGATTTTCGTACCAAGTCGCGATCGCCTCTCGGAAAAACTGGGTACTGGCAAACAAGTTATAACCGTAAGTGGTGCGATCGCCCAAAGCCTTCTCTATGGTATCTAAAATCGGCTTGGCTACGGGTAAATCCGACGATCCCAGAGATAAATCCAAAATCTCTTTTCCTGCGGTTCTCGCTTGAGCTTTGGCACGATCCATGTCTGCAAAGACATTCTGGTTTAGGGGTTGTAGGCGTTGAGCAAATTGCATTTTTGTTGTTGGTTGTTGGTTATTTGTTGTTTGTTTTTTGTTTCTAATATTGGCAGATTGCTGCCCTAGGGAGTCTAGGAAAAACTCAAGCCTTAGCACACAGATAAGACAGTATTATCCACTCAATTTTAAGTTTCAGGGAAAAGTCCTTGGTTTGAAACGACTGAATGACAAATAACCAACAACGAACAACCAACAACAAATTAGCCCAAATGATTGTCGAGCATGGCTTGTAGGGCTTGCTTGCCGATCGCGCCTTCATGGGATTCGACCACCTCTTGGCCTTTATACAAGCGTAGAGCCGGGACTCCTTCAACTTGGCATTTTGCCACGGTGTCGGGGTGGGCATCAACTTCTAGCTTATAGACTTTCAGGCGATCGCGATAGTTTTCCGCAACCCATTCAATCGACGGGGAAACCAACTTACAAGGCCCGCACCAAGTTGCCCAAAAGTAAACCAACACGGACTTTTCAGCTTCTAATACTTCTTGGTTGAAGTCGAATTTTTGTGGATCGCTAATGTTAACAACGTGACTCACTCTTATCTTACCTCTTGAACTATCTATTCAAAACTTCCTTTTTAACATTAAATCAGTCTGTCTTCCAAGCAAAAACAGGTTTCCTGGTAAAAAATTACCAAGAAACCCGATTTTTTAAAGCAAATAAGGATATTTTTAGGGAAAAGATAGCACCTTTCTAGCTTTTGCGGAGTTGGTTGCGGAGATCCTCTAATTCTGTGTCTACCGCCGAGCCTTGAGCCTTATCTTGAGGGGCTTGACTTTCAGGAAGGGCTTGTTGCGTCGGAGCAGCCCCCGGTAGCGCACCCCCAGACATTTGAGCTTTCAGGGCCATCAGTTCATCATCTACCCCTGACCCGGATTCGAGTTGGGCAAATTGGTCTTCGAGGCCGCTCCCCCCTAACTCATAAGCCGCTTGGGATTCGGCTTCGAGGGATACTACCTTGTCTTCCATGCGCTCAAAGGCAGCCATGGCGCTACTGGTAGACATATTGCCCACAGCTTCTTGCAATTGGCGATTGGCTTGAGCCGCTTGCGCTCGGGCTTTGAGCATATTTTTCTTGGTTTTCGCCTCGGCAATTTTGCTTTCGAGGGCAATCAGTTGTTTTTTGAGGGTGTCAACCTGTTTAACTTGGTTGTCGAGTTGAGTTTTTAAGACTTGGGCGGTTTCACCATAATTCTTCTTCCGCACCAAGGCTTCACGAGCCAGTTCTTCATCGCCTTTTTGTAAAGCGAGTTGCGCTCGTTGTTGCCATTTGTTGGCTTCGTCTTGATTTTGGCTATATTGTTTTTCTGTACGTTTTTGTTCGGCAATAGTTCTAGCGACGGCTTGACGCAGTTGCACTAGATTTTCTTGCATATCTATAACAGCTTGTTCGAGGACTTTTTCGGGGTCTTCGGCTTTGCTGACTATATCGTTGAGGTTGGCTCGAAAAACTCGGCTAATACGGTCAAATAATCCCATGACGCTGTTTTCCTATTTGTCGTGATTTACCTAAAAACGCGATCGCGCTACTTTTTAAGACCTAATTCTAGTTTGACATACAAGCGCTTGTATGCGCTTGTAAGGATTAGGGAACCTTAACTCTTTTTCTTTAGAGTTGGGTTTTCATTAAAGCAATCGCGATCGCGCCCCAGACAGAATTGACTAAAATATTAGCTATTACGGAGCTGATTGCGTAATGCTTCTAACTCGTCGTCTACCTCCGCCTTAGCGCCAGAATTGCCTTCACTTTCGCTTTCCCCTTCAGGCAGGGCTTGTTGAGCCGGAGATGCTCCCGGTAGCGCCCCCCCAGACATTTCGGCTTTGAGGGCCATGAGTTCATCGTCTACCCCTGTCCCGGATTCGAGTTGTTTAAATTGGTCTTCGAGACCACTTCCCCCCAACTCATAAGCCGCTTGGGATTCGGCTTCGAGGGAAACCACCTTATCTTCCATGCGCTCAAAAGCGGCCATTGCACCCCCCGTTGACACATTGTTAACAGTGCTTTGCAGTTGACGATTGGCTTCGGCCGCTTGCGCTCGGGCTTTGAGCATATTTTTCTTGGTTTTCGCCTCAGAAATTTTGCTTTCGAGGGCAATCAGTTGCTTTTTGAGGGTGGCAACTTGTTGGGTTTGGTTGTCCAGTTGAGTTTTCAACACTTGGGCGGTTTCAGCGTAGTTTTTCTTTCGCACCAAGGCTTCGCGAGCCAGTTCTTCATCGCCTTTTTGTAAAGCGAGTTGCGCTCGTTGTTGCCATTTGTTGGCTTCGTCTTGATTTTGGCTATATTGTTTTTCTGTACGTTTTTGTTCGGCAATAGTTCTAGCGACGGCTTGACGCAGTTGCACTAGATTTTCTTGCATATCTATAACAGCTTGTTCGAGGACTTTTTCGGGGTCTTCGGCTTTGCTGACAACATCGTTGAGATTGGCTCGAACGACACGGCTAATGCGGTCAAATAATCCCATAAAACTGTTTTTCCTATAAGCTGGGTTTACAAAATTCAGAGGGTTGGGGCTTGTCAGTTCCCCATTTTTAGGGTTTTCTCTGGACTGTGGTTGTGGGGCTACCTATTTTGATTGTACGGATAATTCGCGATCGCGTCTCGTCTTGAGCCGATTCACTCACCTAAGTTTGCCAGCAGCAGCATCAAAAACACCAAATTGACCCGCCCTAACAGCCCCATTGCTGTGGATTCAGACGGGAAGAAACCGGTAGATTTTCCCAGAAAAACCAATATTTTGCTATGATTTAGCGCTAATTTACCGTAATTTGCCGTAACTGAGCCGCTGTTTCTTCAGGTTTCCCCGACAGAGGAAACAATAAAATGCTTTCAATTTCAGGATTTTTGACTAAATCCCCGACACGGTTAAATTGTCGCTCGGTAATGGCAATACCATTATGGTTGCGGACGTATTTCATTTCCTCTTTGAAATTCTCGTCACTGTACACCTGAATAAAAACACGGTCTACATCCCAATTTTTCCAATCGGCGGCAAAATAACGCTTGGCCCAATAAGGATTGTGATGGCAAATATCAAAGCTGACATTAGGATTGGCTTGTTTCATTGCCCCAATCATATTTTGCACAAAAGTGGTGAGTTTGGCGGTGCGATCTACTTTTCCGGGTAACTCGGCATGATAGCCTAAATAATCATCCCACTGCACCGCATCCACGGTGGGATATTTTTCCACAAACTCCACTAAAATATTTGTAAAAAAGTTAGCAACTTCGGGAATCTCAACATCTAAAACATAGCGATCGATCCCCGGATGGGTGCGATCGACTCCGGCAACAATCCAGCCTTTTTTAACAGCTAAATCGAACATGGGGCTATTTTCATCAATTTTAATACCCTTCTCAAAATAAGCGTGAACTTCCATATTTTGTTTATGGGCTTCGTCGATGAGCCAGGTTAACCATTCATCCTGAAATTGATTCGGACAACTGGTATAACCCAGGGTTTTCTGCATAACTTCACTTTTATACATCGTACAAGCATTGCCCCAAACTCCATGAATAATGGTGTTAAAGCCTTGAGATTTGTAGTAACGGACGCGATCGCGAATCATTTTTTCGCTGGCATTATTCGTGACTTGATAGCGACTTAAATAAATACCGCGAATCGCTTTTGTCTCCCAAGGGGTTGTCGGCGTTGGAGTAGCTTGAGGCGTTGCAACAGGAGAGGGAGTCGGGGTGGGTGTCGGCAGAGAAACGTGTATAGGAGGGGTTGCCGGAGTGGGAGGGCTGAGAAAGGGAATTTGGGCTTGTATGTCTTCTGGGACAAATTGCAGCCAGTCGATTTTATCTCGTTGGCTAAAAACGCCGTATCCCCCCACAAAAATCAGGAGAAAGACCCATAATGGAATCACAGCACAGCCACAGCCTTTAGGCTTTTGATCGGAGCGCGACATAATGTTTAGTCTACTGTTGTAGTTTAGCGGGAATTAGGGCGATCGCCCCCATTCCGACAGGATTAACTTCAAGGCAAGTCTCAACAATTTCGGTCAACTCAAAGATTAATCTAGGTTGCGCCCCCATGAGAACACCAGAAAGAAAGTTTGGGGTATTTCTTCAGAGTGGAAACACTGCGATTGAGGGTCATGTTTCGTTTAAAAATGCCATAACCTATCCTTGTTAGGGGTTATTCGAGCCATTTTTATCGTCTGTCGTCGGTTTTTGATTGAGCATTGTTAATAATCCTCCTAGGGGTTGAATGCGAAAACCAGGGACTTCGTAATCTTTCGCTAAATAGTTTTCTGGGATAGTAATTTGATTGCCATCGCGCATGGCTGAGTAATGGGGAGACAAGATTTCAATATCATTTTCGTTACAGCAATCTTGGATATTTTGATAAAGTTCTGAGTAGATTTCAGGCATTTTTGCCGGGGCGCTCGTATAAGCATTCAACTCATAGCTCACATAGAAATCATCTAAGCTTGTTTGCAACACAAAAGGCTCTGGTTCTTTTAAAATCAATTCAATATTTTGGGCAGCTTTGATTAACACTTCATTAACTTTCCGCCACGGCACATCATAGCCTAATGTGACATTAGCATGAATTAAAAGGGGAATGTTGCGATCGCGCACCGCCGCACTATAATTAATAATCTGACTTCCCAACACCATAGTATTCGGAATCGTAATCACCACATTTTTCGGGGTACGAATCCGCGTCACCAATAAAGTTTCTTCGACAATTTCCCCTGTGGCATCAGCAATTTTTACATAATCATTGGTTTTAAAAGCTCGCGTATAAATTAAAATAATCCCAGACACTACATTAGCCACTGCAACCGTCGATCCCAAGGAAACCACAATTCCTAAGAAAACCGTAAATCCTTGAAATGCTAAAGATTCATAACCGGGTAAATAGGGAAAGATAACAACAATCACGGTTGCAATGAGAAAAAAGGTGACTAAACGATAAGTGGGTTCAGCCCATTCCCGATGAAACCACGATACTGAAATGGTGCCGCGACCTAATTCGGCAAAGGTAAAACGTAAAACAATTAAACTGTAATAAGTCACTAATAAAATAATAGCAATTCTGAAAGGATGACCCGTTTCTACATAATCTAAAATCGCTTCTGTAATTTCTTCTGTAGAAGAAAAGAAGCTTAAAACCAAAGTGACATATAAACAGGGTAAGCCAATAATTAAAATTAAACTAAAGATTTGAACCAAGCTAATAATAACTGTACCCGTAATCCCTAATATATAGCTGTTCAAAAATTGGATAAAATTAGCATTTTCCCGGCGACGCAGGGAAGGAATATAATCATTTCGCCAGCGATCGACTTTACCATAAATGCGGGGTAAAGCGTAATTGAGAACATTAAAAACTACAATTAACGCTAAAGTTGCGATTAGCGTCCAGAAAACGCCCCATAAAGTTCGCTTGATGTCGTTATTAATGCGATAACTTCTTAAAGTTGTTTGGAGTTGTGCTAAATAGTCTTCTGCTAGGTCGAGACGTTCCTGGTTTGCGGCTTTTGCGTCTTCGTTGGTCAGGGTGACAATAAGCTCATCCCCGGCTTCAATAAGAGTTGTTAATTTTCGATCTTGTATGCGGAGGGAATCGAGGGAAATTGAGTCATCTTCGGCAATTTTTTCTAACCGGGTATTAATGGCTTCTACACGATCTTTAGCCGTAAATGGGCCAATCCCTTTTTGAATAGTAAACAGTTCTTCTGTGCCTAACTGTACCGGGTAACCGTCGATTTCAGTTCCTTGTAATTCTTGGGAATAAGCGAAATTGGTTAAACAGATACATAAACAAAAACTAATCGCTAAAATCGCAAATTTTTGCCAACGTTTCAACTGTAAGATCATCGGATTTGCACCCCTAAAGACTCACTAAAAAATATGGTAGATTAAGTTAAATGCAAAAAAGGTAGTAGTGCTTTTGACTACCACCTCTAAAATGCCCAAATTTTAGTCAAAACGCACCATTCAATCTAAGTTACCATTGACCAAGCCATTGAAACCATAGACTTGGCGACTGCCTGCGAGGGCAACTAACTCGACTTCTCGTTCGTCTCCGGGTTCAAAGCGAATGGCGTTCCCAGAGGGGATATTGAGGCGCATTCCTTTAGCCCTTTCGCGGTCAAAATGTAACGCAGAGTTGACTTCGTAAAAGTGAAAATGAGAACCGATTTGAATGGGGCGATCGCCTGTATTCGCTACTGTAACACGCTTTGTCTCGCGGCCCGCATTGAGTTCAATTTCCCCCTCTTGCACCAATAATTCACCAGGAATCATCTTAATTTCTCCTATACTTACTGAATTGGGTCGTGAACGGTAACTAACTTGGTTCCATCGGGAAAAGTGGCCTCGACTTGAACTTCGTGCAGCATTTCAGCAATTCCCGGCATGACTTCATCTTGGCTAAGGAGGTGTCGTCCTTCACTCATCAACTCAGCGACGGTTTTTCCTTCCCTAGCCCCCTCTAAAATTGCGGCTGAGATATAGGCAACGGCTTCTGGGTAGTTTAGCTTAATGCCGCGTTCTTTGCGGCGTTCTGCGAGTAAAGCGGCGGTGAAAATCAGCAGTTTGTCTTTTTCTTGGGGAGTCAGTTGCATATCGTCTTGAGGATCGCTTGCATTAATCTTTGAATTTTAAGGCGATCGCGCCCAAAACCCAATAAAATCACAAATCCCCATCCAAAAACTTTTTTCCGAAAACCCCTTGACAATCCCCAGTCAATTCAGCTATATTAGTAATCGGCTTGAAAAACAAGCCAAACCCGAAAACAAGGGACTGTAGTTCAACTGGTTAGAGCACCGCCCTGTCACGGCGGAAGTTGCGGGTTCGAGCCCCGTCAGTCCCGTTAAGATAAAATAAGTCAAAACTAACTGATGTAGAGATGCAGAAAATTTGCGTCTCTACATTGGCTATGGGACGCTATGAAACCCTATTGAATAATACAAGTTAATTTGCTATGACCGTAAGAGTTCGCATTGCCCCCAGTCCTACAGGAAACTTTCACATCGGGACTGCTCGTACTGCCATTTTTAACTGGTTGTTTGTTCGCAACCATGGCGGTCAATTTATTTTACGCATTGAAGACACCGACACGGAGCGATCGCGCCCAGAATTTACCGAAAATATCCTCGATGGCATGACTTGGTTGGGTTTAAATTGGGACGAAGGCCCCTTTTTCCAAACCCAACGGTTGGATTTATACCGTCAAGCCGTCCAAACCCTGCTCGATAAAGGCTTGGCTTATCGCTGTTATACCACGGCAGAAGAACTCGACCAAATGCGGGCCGCCCAACAAGCCCGTCACCAAGCCCCCCGCTACGATAACCGTCACCGCAACCTCACCTCCGAACAAATCGCCCAATTTGAAGCCGAAGGTCGCAAACCCGTGATTCGCTTTAAAATCGAAGACGATCGCGAGATTGTCTGGGACGACCAAGTACGAGGGAAAATGACTTGGAAAGGCCGAGATTTAGGCGGGGATATGGTGATTGCCCGTCAACCGGAAGGAGACGAAACCTTTGGTCAACCGTTGTATAATCTCGCTGTGGTGGTGGATGACCTGGACATGAAGATCAGCCATGTGATTCGCGGTGAAGATCATATTGCGAATACCGCCAAGCAGATTTTATTATACGAAGCTTTGGGCGGAGAAATCCCGATTTTTGCCCATACCCCTTTAATTTTGAATGAAAAAGGTCAAAAACTCTCGAAGCGGGACGGGGTAACTTCGATTTCTGATTTTAAACGCATGGGTTTCTTACCCGAAGCGATCGCGAATTATATGATTTTGTTGGGTTGGACTCCCGAAAGTTCGACGCAAGAATTATTTGCCCTCGACGAAGCCGCACAACTGTTTAGCCTCGATCGCGTCAACAAAGCCGGGGCCAAATTTGACTGGGATAAACTCGACTGGATTAACAGTCAATATCTGCACAATAAAGCCCCAGAAGCCGTAGTAGACCAATTGATTCCCTATTGGCAAGAAGCAGGCTATGAATTTGACCCCGAAGGCGATCGCGACTGGCTGATTCAACTCACCGAAATCATCGTCCACAGCCTGACTCGCTTGGCTGATGCAATTCCCGAAAGTCGCTTGTTATTTGGGGAAACCATTAAATTCGACGAAAAAGCGATCGCCCAACTGCAACTCGAAGGGGTTAAACCCGTATTACAATCGATTCAAGAGGCGATCGCGCAAGCTACAGAATTTAATGGCGATATCGCTAAAGACATTATCAAACAAGTCACCAAAGCCCACAACGTCAAAAAAGGCTTGGTGATGAAATCCCTCCGGGCTGCCCTCACGGGAGAATTACAAGGCCCCGATTTGATTCAATCTTGGGCATTACTACACCGCAAAGGTTGGGACAAAGCCCGCTTACAACAAGCTTTAGCGGTTATCAATTCCTAGGTGTATTGTCATAGAAGTAGTGGCGCGACACACTTTAAATGGTGGGTTACGGCGGATTGCGCTTATTGCTGTCATAGCATGAGTTTGAGCCGCCTAACCCACCCTACGCGCTTAGCCTCATTTTAGCTGTAGGTTGGGTAGAACGAAGTGAAACCCAACAAAGCGTAAGCTTGGAC
>JBKHDX010000025.1:0-32187 GCA_046541115.1 Spirulinaceae cyanobacterium
GTTGGGTAACTCAAATCCGGTGGAGGAGTCGAAATATTCCCCAAGTTGTTCGTTGGCTTCACTCCATAAGCCCAGTTGAGTCAGAAGTTTGGCGTTGCGCTTCCCGGATTCGCTTCCTGTGGGTGGATTCACAATCAGATGTCCAATGGCGGTACGTTCGAGTCTGAGGTCTTGATTTGCCGCAGCTAAAGCCGAAAATTGATCTGATGTTACACTCAGAGCGATTTCTGGGGGAAGTTGAAGCCAAAGGGGTTGAATTTGAGGAGAAGCTGGCATTGTCGGAAATTCACCTCGCGAGTCGTGCGATCGCACTTTTATTTTAAATGGTTTGGCAGAAGGGCAAAAGTTGAATGTTATGGAAAGTAGATTCAGTCTAGAGAGTTTTGATAATGTTCAATTTTCAGGATTAATAAACTACCAGATTTTCGCCATAGGAAGTTGAAAGCCAGGGAGTTCTGGATCGCCATTGACGACATCGGGATTATCCAGAACTTGGGGTTCTTGATGAGGACGATAAATGTAAACTTGGCGATTTTGGCGATCGATGAGCCAACCTAAAGAAACCCCATTTTCTAAGTATTCTGTCATCTTGCTTTGTAAACTTTTAAGGGTGTCGCTGTGGGAACGTAATTCAATGACAAAATCGGGACAAATTGGGGCAAAAGATGCTTTTTGATGGTCAGATAATTCTTGCCAACGTTCTTGTTTAATCCAAGACGCATCAGGCGATCGCACTGCACCATTGGGTAAAGTAAAGCCGGTACTCGAATCAAACCCCAAACCCGTACCATCCTCCTCGCTCCAAACCCACAAATAAGCCGCTAAATTAAAATTACGATTACCCGTATCAGAAAAAGCCGGAGGCATAACAATCACTTCTCCTTCGGCGGTGCGTTCGATGCGTAAATCTCGGTTGGCTTGGCAAAACCGATAAAATTCTTCTGTATTCATCGGTGCGCGATCCGGCAGAGAAACTTTAAAGGCAGTTGTCGTGTTTTGAATGAATAAGGTTGTCGTCATGGTCTATCCTACTGACGAGTTTTGCCTTAAATTTTAGCTGAGTTTGGCTGTTGCCCTCACCCCAACCCCTCTCCCTGACTTGGGAGAGGGGCTTATTGTTGAGATGGCAAGTAAATCGAAGACATTGTGTAGGGTGGGCATCGCCCACCATCTCTAGCTTTGAGCCTATTCTTGATATCCCAAGCCACGATCGTAGCGCTATATTGTCAGCAAATCGGGCAAAAAAAAGCCCCCAGTGTCGGAACACTAGGGGGGGCAATATCAGGGTGCATCTACCAGTTAACTCTACACAGATAGCATCTCGAATCCGGAAAGGAATTAAGAAATTGGACTCCAAACTTTGAATTCGCGATCGCACGCACTCACCAAAACCTGACCGTCAAAGCGAATATCTAAGCCTGTAACCGCGTGGGGATGGGCTTTGATGCTGCGGAGGATTTCCCCGGTGTAGATATCGGTAATCTGGATTGTGCCGTCATCGTGGCCGCTGATGACCAAGTAGCCATCGGGACTGATGGTTAAGGCGGTAACGTGGGACGAAGCAATGTTGAGGGGGCCGAGTAATTCGCCGCTTTGGATGTCCCAGAGTTTAATATTAGTAGAACTTGACCCGGTAATGAGGGTGCGATTGTCGGGAGAAAGGGCTAATGCAGTCGTGCCGTGAGTTTGGTCGTTGAGGGGGCCGAGGAGTTGTCCGGTGGCTAAGTCCCAGAGTTTAATATTAGACGAATGAGACGCGGTAATTACAGTTTGATTATCGAGGGCGATCGCGATACAGGAAATCCCCATAGAATCTTCGTTAAAAGGACTCAGCAACTCCCCGTTAGCCAAATCCCAACATTTGATATTGGTATTTTTTGCCCCGGTAAGCAGCATCCGATTGTCAGGAGAAATGGCGATCGCGCTCACTTCTTTCGACAACAAACTCCACTGCGCCACAGACGAACCATCATACAGATTCCAAATTTTAATGCGATCGCTCTCACTCCCACTAATCATCGTTTCCCCATCGAGGGCGATCGCCAAACAGCTAATATTCCAAGAGTCGGTATGACTCACGGTATAGCAACACTCAAAAAGATCGTAAGGGGTGTACAACTCTGGATAAGCCGCCACCGCCCCATCTTCATCTGCATCTATGGGAACTTCGACAGCATCAGAAGCGACTTCCACAGCGTCAAAGGAGTCTGAGGACATGGCTTCAGGCGCTTCTGAGACAGGCTCAGAGGCAACATCGGGCGTTTCGGAGTCTTCAATTGTAAAAAGGTCAGAAGTGGCTTCCAATGGCGTTTCTGGGGCGACTGAGGCATTGTCTGAGGTGGGTTCGAGGATATCATCGATGCTTTCGGCAGTCCCCGCAAAGGGATTGGCTTCGGGCGCGATAATTTCATCAAGACTATCTGCAACTTCCCCAAACGGATTGGAGGAGGGTTGCAGAATGTCGTCAATACTCTCAGGGGTTTCCTCTGTCCCTTCCGTTTCCGGGGGAGGAGTGATAATTCCATCAAGACTGTCTGCAACTTCCCCAAAGGGATCGGACGAAGGTTGCAGGATATCGTCAATACTCTCAGGGGTTTCCTCTGTCCTTTCCGTTTCCGGGGGCGGCGTGATGATTTTATCAAGACTATCTGAGACTTCCCCAAACAGATTGGCACTAGGTTCCGGGGTTGGGGGCGTTTCGGCAGGACTCTCAGCTATTTTGGCAAAGGGGTCAGATGTAGGTGGGGGAGTAGGGACTTCATCAATACTTGCGGCAGCTGACCCGAAAGGATCGGCCACAGGTTTGGGCGTACCGGGAACAGACTCAATGTTATCAGACACCTCCACTACCGGATCGACTGGAGGCGGTTCGGGTGGCGCTTTTGGGGGCGATTTGGGACGAGATTTTGGTTTGAGGGGTAACTCTTGGCGAGGGCGTTTTGTCTTCGCGATCGCGCTTTTAACGCCTTTCTGAAAGATTTTGCGGTTGAGGGGTGGGGCGAGGAGTTCGACATACTCAAAATAAACATCGGGAACAACCCCTTCTACGCGATCGCGATTCGCCGTATAAATTACCACCGGCACTTTTTGTAGGGAAGGAGTAGTTTGTAAGGTTTTCAGGATTTCCCAACCCTCCCCTTTGGGTAACTCGAACTTAAACACCACTAAACGGATTGTAGAAGCGGCTTGCTCAAATATTGCCTGCGCTTCGGTACGATTTGAGAGTTCGACGACTTCAAAATTTCCCCCTGGTAGCATTCCCTGAATTTGGGTGCGAGCTTTGGGTTTGTTGTCGATGATTAAAACCTGATTACTTGCCATAGTTCAACCGCTTGCTGGCGTTGCCTTTGCTATATCTACTTCTACCACGATCGACGCGTCAACGCTCTCGTCCTTTCTATCTAAAGATAGAGATTATTTGGGGGTTCACGCGGTTAAGGAAGTATTCTTTTCGACTCAATGAGGATGAGAAGACTTTAACCCATCGATAATATTTGTGTGACAAAACAGTTAAAAACAGTTATCAGTCAACAGTCATCAGTCATCAGTTGTTGAGGCAGTAGGTATTGGGCAGTAGGCAGTGGGCTTTACAGTTACCAGTTACCAGCATCTAAGGGGCAATCGGCAATCGGGGGGAGTGGGGATGCAAGCCCCTCCAAAGGGAGTCAGAAACTTCTTGCTACAGGGCAGACTCTATAAAAAAGCTCAAAGCTAGACGCTTATAAGCGTTACAGCCCAAAAAAGTAAATTTAACGTTTCACGCGAGAGTTACCAGTTACCAACAACCAATAACCAATAACCAACAACAAACAACCAACAACAAAACTATGAAATTTACATCCGATCCATCCATTGCGCGTAAAATTCGGAAAATGAAGCAACGGGTTTGTTGGCAAGACTCCGCGATCGCCGAGCGTAATATAGACCAAACCCGCTTGGTGATTGATGATGAAAATTGCGACAATCCCGAATTTTCCTTTTTAGTCTTGGGAGATAGCGGCACGGGTTATCATCGCGGCCATCGTCCCCAACGCCGAGTTGCTGAAATGTTACATCAAAATCGCGAAGGAACCAGCTTTATGCTGCATACCGGAGATTTGGTGTATTTGGTGGGGTCGAGTGAATATTACCCGAAAAACTTTATCAAACCCTATCGCGAATTTTTAGTCGGGGGCGATCGCCCTAAAGCCATTTCCTACGACAAAATGACGTTTAACTTGCCGTTTTTCCCGGTATTAGGCAATCACGATTATTACGATTTACCCGTAGTTTACGGCTTTTTGTCCCAAGCCACCTGGGTTTTTCGGCGATTATTCCGAGCGAAAATCGATTTTGATGTGGGTTGGCACGGATCGCATCAAGGGGAAGCTTATGCCAAGGCATTTCTCGATTACCTCCAAGACCATAAAAATCCCGCCGCTTTAGCCGATCATCTCGATCGCCACTACACCGCTAAAACCAGTACGGGCAATTGCTTAAATTATCAAGCGAATCGTTTTACCCGCCTTCCCAATCGCTACTATACCTTTCACTACGGCGGCATTGACTTTTTTGCCCTAGATTCTAATACCTTTAATGCACCCTCTCCCATTCCCCATAACGAAGCAGGGGACAATATGCGCCGCCAACTCGCTCAACGTCTGCGAGATTTAGAAGCCCAAAAACAAGAAATTATCGAGGCTTCTGAAAAGCTGAATCCCAACGATCCCGACGAGGGAGAAGAACTCGACGACAATAACGCCCGTTTAGAGCAAATCGAAGAAGTCGAAACCGATATTGAAAAACGCCTCAGTTCTGAATACGACGCAATCACCGATTTTGAGCAGTTAAAGTGGCTTCAGCAACGGTTGATCGATTCTTGGCATCGTCGCGATGTGCGAGGACGGGTTATCTTTTTCCATCATCCCCCTTATGTCACCGAAGCCACTAAATGGGATCAAGCTCAAACCCTAGAAATCCGGGCAGTGTTGCGTCGGGTATTTGATGCGGTGTTTTTAGAAGTGGGCGATCTGATGTCAGGTCGTTCGGTGGTAGATTTGGTGATTAACGGTCACGCTCATTGTTTAGAACATTTGCGGACGGAAGACACGGGTCACGCCGATTCTTATATCGATTGGATTGTCTGTGGGGGAAGTGGCTATAGTTTGCGCCGTCAGCGTCCTGAAGGCAACGACATTGAAGAAATTGACGATCTCGGTCAAATGCGTAGGGTGGCGCGATCGCGCTTATTTCTCGGTCGCAACGGCCAAGGTAAACACAAACACCGTCCTTATTCAGCGTTACGCATTGATGTCAAACCCGGCGATATTCCCCAATTTGTCGTTTCTCCCTTGGTCGCCGAACGCCATCGCGGGGCTTGGCATTATCCCGATTTGGATTCATTTACCATTAATGGCGATTAGGGTTGTTGGTTATTGGGTGTTGGGTGTTGGTTATTGGTTGTTGGTTATTAGTTATTAGTTATTAGTTATTAGTTATTGGTTATTGGGTGTTGGTTATTGGTTGTTGGTAACTGGTAACTGTAAAGCCCACTGCCTACTGCCCCAAAACTGATGACTGATGACTGATTACTGATTACTGAAAAGCCCACTGCCCAAAACACTGATGACTGTTGACTGATGACTGATGACTGATTATCAAACCACCTCATAAATAAAGCTCAAAGAAGCCCAAGTATTAACATCTAGGGCATAAACATCGCTGTTTCCGGCGAGAATACTGGGATCGACTTGACTGGCTTGGTGGAGGTCTTCGAGGAGCGATCGCGACACCGCCAGAGGGTTACGCAGTTCGAGGAGGCGATCGCCTTCCGATTTCGAGTAGGGAATAGCAGAAATCGCTTCGAGGGTTTTGGTAAAGGGAGCGTGAGAGCAAATTAAGTGCAACTCAACCAATCCTTGGGGCCCGGATACCGACCAAGGAACGGCGGTTTCCGGGTCGGGGATGATTTGGGTTTCGCCGGAGGCAATTTCGGGGGTCGAGAGGGTGAATTTGTTCGCAGAAGGGTCGGATTTAGGGGAATAAAAAGCGATTGCGTTGCCATTGGCATTCAACCCGATCAACATGGCATATAGCGGGCGATCGCTTTGATTTTCCAGTTGAAATTGAATGCGATCGCCAATCTTCAGCTTGGTCAGAGGATTCGCTGCCCGTCCAGTGCCATCGCGATGACGAGACAAAGCCGCCGATTTAGAGTTGATGTTACTGGCGCGTTCGGTGCCACGGGAAATGATCGTGGCCTCTTTAGGATCGAGGCGGGAGAGGGTTGCCCGGACTCCCAAACGGGATGAACCTTCATTCAGGGTTAAACGCCATAATTTTGCGGCTAATAACGTTTCTAACTTTGGCAATAAGCGGGATACGGCTACCTTGACCGCTTCTCCATCTTCTCCGGCGGTGTTGGCAATGGGGACATAGCCAGGGGAAAACAATTCATAGCCCTTCGAGGACAAATCTATTTTGGTCTTTGCCTTGGGTTCGGCGGAAGCGATTTGGGGTTCGGGGCGAGTCCCCACTTTGCTAAACAAACAATCTGCGCCGCCATCTCCCGCCGCCACCGTGTTTGCCACGGCACTGACATTAGAAAAGGCGCTGGTGGCATCTACCCGTTCGATCCGCTCTAAGCGATTGTCTAATGCCACGATTAACCCCAAATTGCGCGGTAAAACCCGGATCAATTCTTGGACTTTTTGGCCGACAGCGAGAATGGGGTCGGCACTTTCGGTGACAACGCGGGCTTTGGCATAAATGCCCTCGCGCGATCGCAGTTGCACTTGATAGGAGGTTATTTCAGCACCAGCATTATCTTGACCCCCAACAATCGCAAAGCGAGAAAAAGGTTGATAACAACGCCACACCAACGGCGGAATCCCCCCCATTTGCAAACGGGCGATCGTATTTTTTTCTTCAACGCTGAGAATTATTCCTTCAGCCCCGACAGAAGTTTGCGGCCCCAGGCCATAGGTAGGTCGTGGCGATTGCAACTGACGCGGATAAGCCAACATCGGTTGCTGGGCGGCGATCGGCTTGAGGGTTTCTGCGGTTCGGGTCAAGCTAAAGTACAGGGTACTCGCGGGCATGGTTTGCCATAAATGTTGGGTTAACGCATAGGTAAACAAACCGGCACTAAAGCCATCCCACTGGGCTTCTGTCGCAATGTGATTGTTTTGGGCTGCCGCCAGTACCACCCCGGCAAATTGGGAAGACTTCGACAAACGTTCTAACAAACTGCTGCGACTTTTGAGTTGTTCTTGAAAACCGATTTCTTGAGGATTTGGGCGATCGGCGGGAGCATGGGGGTGCGATCGCGCTCGTAAGGTTCCCTGCAAGGCTTGGGGGGCTTGCACATGACTGGTATCTAAGACCATGGTCACATTTTTCGTAGCCAGCGATCGCCCCAACAAAAACAAGGTTTCGAGTAAAAAATCATTTCCTGCCGCTTGGCCTTTGGTGGGGAAGGTTTCATCGGCGGGCAATAAACTTTTTTGCCAATGACTGGCGGCGGCATTCGCGGCTGCTGTTTTGGGGGCTAATACGCCTTGGGTGGGCATATTGACGTAACTGCCATAACCGCTAAAGTGAAACAACACCACATCTTCCGCTTGAGCTTGTTCGATCAAATGCTCAACAAAGGCTGTTTCGATGTCTTCTCGTTTGGCATCGCGATCGCTCAAAACTAAAATATCTGCGTCTTGAAAGCCAAAACGGTGAATTAATAATTCTCGCTGAAGTTCGACATCGGTTGTGCAACCGTTGAGATTTTTGCTGTTGCCATAGCGATCGATTCCCACAAGCAAGGCCAGCTTGCGATGGGTCGATGGCGACAGAACTTGTGTATGGTCAGCGATTTGGGCGGCCCAACTAGGTTGTACTCGCCCCGTCTGACTCATTCCCAAGGCGCATAATGCTAACCCAGACTGTTGTAAAAAATTCCGCCGACTGAATCCCATACAATCTTTGCTGCTTGACCACATCAGCTATCAGCCTACCAGGAATTTGCCTTAAGATGTCATTTGTTATGGTTGTTTGTTGTTGGTTATTGGTTAGGCTTCATGTCCAAATTCTATAATTGGTAATTGGTAACTGCCCAAAACTGATGACTGATGACTGTTGCCTGATAACTGAAAAGCCCACTGCCCCAAAACTACCAACGGGGATCGGCGCACAGTAGAGTTGTGGCGGCGATCGCGTCAATGGGTCGCGAGAACAAATACCCTTGACCGTAATCGCATTGTAATTGGCGCAGTTGAGACAATTGTTCTAAAGATTCTACACCTTCGGCAACCACATTCATGCCGAGGTTGTGAGCTAAAGTTAAAATGGTTTGGACAATTTCGAGGCTTTCATTCTCAAAGCCCATCCAACGCACAAAGGATTGATCGATTTTCAAGGTGTTGAAGGGTAAATGCTGCAAACGCCCCAAAGAAGAATAACCAATGCCAAAATCATCAATACTCAGTTGTACGCCTAACTTAGTAAAGCGTTGCAGCAGAGAAAGGGCAATATCGATATTTTCCATTAAGCCGCTTTCGGTAATTTCCAGTTTGAGTTTCTGGGAATTCAGGTGGGTTTTTTGGAGGATTTTAGCAACAATTTGCGGTAAATCCGGCTGTTTGAGTTGAGCGGGGGATAAATTTACCGTTATCATCAGTTCCTCTCCCCCAGCCAGGGTTTGATGCCATTGGGCGAGTTGTTCGCAAGCTTGACGCAAGACCCATTCTCCCAAAATCATAATTAATCCAGTTTCTTCGGCTAGGGGGATAAATTCTACCGGAGAAATCAAGCCCCGTTGGGGATGCTGCCAGCGAATCAAGGCTTCAAAGCCGATAATTTTCCCGGTTTGCAAGCTGATAATGGGTTGATAGTAAACGCGAAACTCGCGACTGAGTAAGAGGTCTTGACGATCGAGGTTGAGGGCGGTGGCGGTGCGGCTGCCGATGACGCTTCTCAGGCGGGTGGCGGCTGAGGGGGGGGCGGAGTGGGGCGGGTGACCTACCGCTTGTCTGAGGTCGGTTTCGAGTTGGAGCAGGGCGATCGCATTTTGGTGCAAGTTACTGTTAAACAGGGCGTAGCGGGCTTTGCCTTGGACTTTGGCTTGATACATGGCAATTTCGGCGTTTCGCAGGATGCTTTCGGGTTGGTCAAAGGCGGTTAAGGCGGGTAAGTCGAGGGTTTCCCGGTGGCTGATGGGATGGGACCAAGCAATCCCTATACTGACGCTGCTAAAAATTTCCTGGCCGTCGATGTGAAAAGAATTGAGAAACAAGCGATCGATTTCGCGAGCGGCTTTGATTGCGTCTTCGATGTCCGTCAAATTTTGTAAGAGGAGGGTAAATTCATCTCCCCCAAAACGAGCCAAAATCCGGCAGCGATCGCCACTGAGAGAAGATTGGGATTGGGTAGTCCATTGTTGCAAACGCCTCGCGATCGCGACGAGTAATATATCCCCCGTTTGATGGCCGCGATGGGCATTGATGACTTTAAAGCGGTCTAAATCCAGAAATAACACCGCAAAGGTCGTGTCCGCATAAGGCCCGGTGTGATGAGCGGCGGCTCTAAGATATTTCATAAACAGGGTACGATTGGGTAACCCAGTTAAGCTGTCGTAGAGATTTTGCTGATAGATTAGAGCTTTTTGCTGTTCTACAATGCCATCTAGAGCAAAGCGATCCTGGAGGATGGCGATCGCGACGGTACTCAGGATCAAAACGCTCGGCGTTACGAGGGGCAATAAAATATTGTGCTGAAAACTGGCAACCCCCCCAATCCCCCAAACCAAAAATACGATCGCCCCAATTGTGACTTTTTGCCGCCAGCGATAAGACCCCAAGCCCAGACTCAAACCTATGCCCATCAAGAAATAAAGGGGAAATGTCCACCTTAGATCGTGGCCCCAAGGTTGCAACAAGTTATCCTTCAATAAGTTATCAATCAAGGCACTGTGAAGATGAACGCCACTGGCTGGGGGATCGAAATCGAATGGCGTTTCAACGGCATCGAAACCCACGGCGGTTGTGCCAATCACAACAATTTTGTCTTGAAAAGCGGTGGGTGAGATGCGACCCTCTACGACATCTTTAAACGAATAGCTGGTTAAATTTTCAACGGTATCGGGCCAATTAATCCATAAAGTGGCGGGTCGAGAGGGAGTGCGGTTTTCCTTTTGCCAATACAATTCCGCAGCCGCGAGGCTCAACGCTGGCGTTTCGTGGATTTCCGGCGCAATGTGACGAGTTAAGCCATCGGGGTTTTCTTTTTTGACCACATGACCTTGAGCGGCGGCAGCTTGCCGTAATAGGGGAGCCGATTGAAAAATATCCCCGTCTTGATTCCAAGCGATGGCTAAGACGCTGGCAAAATCATTGTGTAACGCTTGAGCGAGGGCGGCATCGTGGACGGTGGGCTTTTGTAGCAACATATCGAGGACAACAACGCGGGGTTGACCTAAAGCCAGGGTTTCTAAAAGTTTGATGTAGGGCTGACGAGACCAATTTTGCGCTTCTAGATCGGCGATCGCAGCCCGATCGATGGCGACTAAAACGATGCGATCGTCCCACAAATCCGGCCCTCGTTGTCGAAATAAACTAATATACGCCCATCGTTCGAGGGGATAGAGCAGTCCCAAACTGTGCATCGCGATCGTCAATAAGGCCGCCACACTTCCCCCCAAGCATTGCTGCCACCACCGATTCTGAAAACGCTCGCCCTGATTGGGTGGGCGACTGCCCAGAAGCTGCCAGTCCATTGAATATTATTCGGTTCCTAAGGATTTGTCATTTTGAGAATATAATCGCGCTGGCCGAGCGCTGATTTGCACCCAGTTAGAATCAAGACCCCTGATGGTTTCACCTAGCTTGTGAGTGGGATGACGTTAAACCCTAACACCGTTTTCAGGGGATGAGATGGGTAAAATGTCCTCCTAGCCCATCATAAAACTCCGTTCCGATCCTGTTTCATGCTATGGGAATGATTGAGCCTTAATAACTCGCAATTGCGGTGAAATTTTATAACTTCAACTCGCCATTCAGGATGAGAATTTGGGTCTGGCTTCACTTCTTATGGTTTGTTCGGTGTTTTTGACAACCTCGATCCTCTCTACCTTGAAATCTACAGTTTTTTCGTTGCGTAAATAGCACCCCTAGCTTTTTCCTACGATAACAATAACTTAACCTAGTGGGTGACTGAAATACATTGCTGCAAAAGTTTTCCTAAGCTTTAAAAAAAGGAGTTTTTGTGAAGTTTAGTTTTTCTCTGTTCGCAAAATTTTAGCGATCCCAAATTCTCAACTACATAAACAACACTTACAGTTTTTGCCATCGGCATCACAGCATTGACAACAAGGAACCGAAACTTGTTGAATTGTGGGGGGTTGTTGGGCGCAGCCCCAGATGCCTGACAAGGTTGCAATTAATAAAATTCTGAGTGGGGTATATTTCCAGCTCACAAGAAGTCACTCCTGATGATAACTCTAGACTAAAAATTAATTTAAGGTATTTTGAGACACTTAGGATGAGGGGTCAGAGTCATCAGGGGTGAGAGGCTTTACTGGTATTTTTACAGCATTTTATGGAGTTGAATTGCTGAAATATACGCAGATTACCTTAGTAATATTTATTACATTGATAAAAATCAATGCTTTGCGATCGCCCGATTTGAGGGGAACAGTGGAATTTGAGCAGGCAGGGAAATTGGGACAAAAATACAACAGGTCTTATTTAACCCCACAATGAGCAAACAAAGTTTTTCCAACAGCGATCGCGCCTCTGGAAACTTTCTGGGCGCAATATTCCTCTAAAAGACTAAATTAACCTAAAAAATGCCAGATTTTACCAATTTATATCCCGAAAAAATCTGAGTTAAGGAAAAGCTATCATTCCTTGAGGCGGGATCGGGGTAAGCAAGCGCTAAAATATTGGGGCGTTATTCATCTATAACTTCTATACTTCCAAAAACAACGAAGGGGTTTAAGATTCGCCTATGGTTATGCCGGATTGGGGATGGTTATCAAGAGGAGCAATTCTCGGTATTTTGGGAACAGCCACAATCACAACACTGGTTTCTTTCAATCAAAACTTACCAGAAGCCCAGACTCCCCTGATTGAAACAACTTCATCTCCTCAAAACCGTCCCTCTGAGTCAACCTCACGGCGAAAAGTCGTGCCGATGACCGTCCCGGTGCGGTATTCGCCTCCTGAGCCAGGAAGTTTGCCCGATGCGCCCTCATCCGACTCGGCTTCCACAAAAACACCACCTCAAGCAAAGGCGCAGCGTCCCCCGAAACCCTTAGAACCCTTAATTCCTCACGAGCGCTTATTCGAGACTCCTTTAGCCATTGGGATGCTGGCCATTGGGGCAGCCGAAGGTAATTATCGGGTGTATCGCGAACAGGGAACCCTTTATGTCGAACAACTCCCGGCTTATTTTGGCCATACCGATCCGGGGAATTTGTCTTGGGGCGATCGCGTCACCAACTACGGCCCCTGTAGCGATCAAGGGCGCAGTAGAGGCAACTTACGGGCCGCCGAGGAGTTTTGCCTCAACCGAGCCAAACAACGGCTACCGACGAATTTAGCCGACTTAGAAGCAGCAGGGGTTGACCCCAATGGCAACTTAGAAGCAATTTTGAATGTGGCGGATTTGTATAACCAAGCCAGTCCGATTCACTCCCGCCGTTTTCCCCAAGCCTTGGCGATCGCTCGTTTGGGCGGTAAAACTGGAATTGAGGCGATCGCCTGGGCCCGGACGGCTTCGTTTTATCTCAATCAAAACGATGAATTAGATTTAGAAAACGGCACCAATCGGGCCACGGGGTTATTAGGCATTTGTCGCCGGGAAAATCGCGCCGTCACGGAATGGGAATGCGTGTACCAAGACCAACTGCGCCGGGTCCAAGCGATCGCCCATATTATCGAACAATATTTCCAAATTCCCGACTCGGCAATGTTGGCGGAGTTACAGCTTCAAATCGCCACCGGACAATCGGTGGTGGCTTATCAACTGCCCGCCCAAGGCCGCATTACCAAAGGGTTTAGCGACAAAGGCAAACAACGGTATACCGGAGTTGCGATCGCGGCAACTGAAGGCACAAAAGTTCTGGCGGCCGCTTCCGGTCGCGCCATCGCTGTCGGACGGGCAAATAGTCGCGAAGTCGCCCAATATACGGGCAAAGACTTAGGAGAAGCTTTAGTGGTGGTTCTCGAACATGAAAATGGCGATCGCACCCTGTATGCTCACAATCAAAAGAACTTAGTCCAAGTCGGCCAAGAAGTCCAACAAGGAGAAGCCATCGCCTTGGTGGGAGATACCGGGGAAGTGTCGCGATCGCAACTCCATTTTGAAATTCACCGCGATAACCAACCTGTCGATCCTCTGAACTATATCGACCTCTAAAACAACTGCCAATCAACTGAAGAAATCCGCTTGAGTTGTTCGAGACGGCGGTTGAAATAACTGTCATCGAGCAAGCACCAGTTGTGGATAATAGCCCCATGAATGCTAATCGACCACGACCAAAAATGAGCCGCTTGGGTCAGGGGTTGCAGCAGGGTTAACTCTTTTTCAGTGAGGGGAGCAAGGGCTTGATAGCCTTCTAAAAAGGTATCCCGCACTTTGCGACTAATGCCGGTGCGGAGGGAAACGTGCCAAAATTTAGCGATATCAAACATTCGCCAACCATAACCACATTGATCGAAATCAAACAAAGTAATTTGATTGTCGGCAGTAAAGTGAGTGTTGCCACTATGGGGATCGCCCCAACATACAACCCAAAACGGCCCGGATTGGGGCAAATTATCAATTTTTTCTCGGCTTTGGGCGATAATTTTTTGCAGATAAGCTAAATCGTGAGGACGGTGTTTTAAAAAGGGTTTGATCGTTTCTAAAGAAGCATCAAATAAATATTCTAAAGTCAGGGGTTGACGCTGAGCAGCAGGTTGAAACCGCCGAGAGGTTTCGTGAAGTTGAGCCAAGGTTTTTCCCAGTAATAAACTTTGGGTGATGTTAAAGTCGCCGATGGCAATTTCGCCGGGAGCATAAGGAAATAACGTACCATAGCGTTTTCCTTCCGGTGCGTCGATTTCGAGCCATAATTGACGATCCTGGGTGGGAATGGGGTAAGCAACGGGGAGTTGCTGCTGTCGCCAGAAATCCAGTAATTCCAGTTCAAAAATAATATCAGACCGCGATCGCCAGTGGTGGTGAGACACTCTAAAAATATAAGGATCGCCGGGGGTTTGAATGATATAAATGTCGCATAAGCCGCGATGCCAAAACTGACAACTTGCTATTTCACCTAAAGCATAATTATCTAAAACTAAAGATGCGATCGCCCCACTCGCAAGGGTGGAATAGACAACCGGGAAGACCTTTTGACTCATAATCAATCATTGAAGAAAAATAATCAATTATTCAACATCTTGCACGAGATGGTATTTGTTGTATGCTTCCAGGTAACAGTTCCCATAAATTTTCATGACATTGAATCGCGGAGGAAGCGCCTATGACTCACGACGGTAATCAAGAACATCGGGAAGAAAGCCCCCAACCCCCAACCCATCCCCACACCAACGAAATCCGCCGCCAGCAAGCCTTAGAAGCCCAAAGAAGACAAGAAGAACGGCGTTTACGCGAAGAAGAAGAGCGCCTCGAAAGGGCGCGACGACAGTCCATTTTAGATAAAGTTATTAACTTTATTTATTATTTGGTAGCGGCTTTAGAAGTTTTGCTGTTGATTCGCTTTATTTTACGGTTGTCCGGCGCAAATGTGGAAAATGATTTTGCTCGCACGATCTATGCTATCTCTGAGCCGTTTTATGCCCCTTTTTCCACGTTGTTTATCAGTCCAGCCTGGAACGAAAATCGCGCGATTTTCGATGTAAATGTGTTAGTGGGAATGGCGGTGTATGCGTTGTTGGCTTGGTTAGTGGTACGTTTGATTCAGATTCTCTTTAGCGAGTAAGGACAGTTTGTAAAGAGTAACAAGGTCATCCCGTGTTTTTACAGAAAATCGTCATACTAAAGTTGTAGAAAGAGGCGATAATCGCCAAGGATAGGGATCGATGCTGAACTTATTGAAGAAAATCCTCGTTCCCCCAACATTAGCTGTAACTGCGCTGGGTTTTGGAGGATTACCAGGTCTGGCCAATACGATCGCGATCGCACCCGCCCAAAGCCAACAAGTCATCGGTCAATCGGGTGGTACTCAACAAACGCCAGATTGCGGTGCGATCGCCCTAACCCCCAATCATGTTATTACCGTCACCGAACAAATTAACTCCATGCACCTGCGAGTTGAAGCTGAAGGGGGCCAACCGACGTTATTAGTGATTGGCCCGAGTGCCAATGAAAGAATGTGTGCATCGGGAACGCCAGAAATGCCGGGGCTATGGTTACCGGGAGAATATCAAGTTTTTGTGGGCGATCGCGCCGGGGAATCTCACAACTACACCCTTTATCTCGATCAATAAAACTAATCTTCGAGTTGTTGCACTGAGACTTCAACCGCATCCACATCAATCGTTCCAGGCGGGGTAATGCGCTTAAATTGCCCCGCTTCGACTTTGAGGGGTTCGCCACAATTAGGACAGCGACAGTCAGTATTATTAAACCCTGTAAAGGTGTAGTCACACACCGGACAAGGTTCTTCGACGAGGTTGCGTTTGAGCCACCACCGCAAGCCTGCAAACGCCACTACCGGGGCTAACAGCACAAACGCGATTAAAATTAAAAAACTATTAACCAACCAATTTAATCCCACCGAAGCCAGCAACCAGCAGACTACAAAAACCGTCAGCCAGCATCCCAACCCGGACAGGTTGATTTGTTGGGTGAGGTTGCGAAAGTCTTGGTTCATACCATAGCCTCCTAGGGGGATCAGTCATTTATTCTATGCTAGTGCATTGTTGGTTGTTGGTTATAGACATAACGTAGTGGCGCGTCAAGCCTTAAAGGTAGCGTAGGTTGGATTGAGGTCACGAAACCCAACAATAGCAATAGTGGAGTTGGGTTTCACTTCGTTCTACCCAACCTACGGCTCTTGAGCGGGGAAACCCTGCCCCTACAGGCCTGCTGCCTAAAACCCGCCATTGGCTTCGAGATACTTGGCCACCGTCTGTACATCCTTGTCGCCGCGACCGGAACAATTAATGACAATGCGGGGGCTGCCGTCGAGTTGGGGGCATAATGTATCTAAGTACGCGATCGCGTGGGAGGTTTCCAAAGCCGGAATAATCCCTTCTAACTTCGACAAGCCTAAAAATGCCTGTACCGCCTCATCATCGGTAACGCTGTAATACTCCGCCCGCTTGGTATCCATCAAATAACTATGTTCCGGGCCGACCCCAGGATAATCCAAACCCGCACTAATCGAATGGGCTTCTGTGACCTGACCTTCTGTATCTTGCAGCAAATAACTCATGGCCCCGTGTAACACCCCCGGACGACCTTTGGTAAGGGTAGCGGCGTGTTTGCTGGTTTCCGTACCTGCCCCGGCAGCTTCTACGCCGATAATCCGAATCGAAGTATCTCCTAAGAACTCATGAAACAAGCCAATAGCATTAGAACCACCGCCCACACAAGCCATAAGAATATCCGGTAAACCGCCCCACTTTTCTTGACATTGGCGACGGGTTTCTTGACCGATAATCGCGTGAAAATCCCGAACCATCATCGGATAAGGATGCGGCCCGGCCACCGAACCTAAAATGTAGTGAGTGGTTTCGACATTGGTTACCCAATCGCGAATCGCCTCAGAAGTGGCATCCTTGAGCGTTCCGGTTCCGGCTTCCACGGGTTGCACCGTAGCCCCTAATAATTTCATGCGAAACACATTCAGGGATTGCCGTTCCATATCCTGAACGCCCATATAAATAATGCATTCTAAGCCAAAACGAGCGCAGACGGTAGCTGTGGCGACTCCATGCTGTCCTGCCCCGGTTTCGGCAATAATACGCTGTTTGCCCATACGTTTTGCCAATAAGACTTGCGCGAGGGCGTTATTGATTTTATGGGCCCCGGTATGGTTTAAATCTTCTCGTTTCAGGTAAATTTGCGCCCCCGTTCCATCGGGACGGGCATATTTTTCCGTGAGGCGTTCGGCAAAATATAAAGGACTAGGCCGCCCCACATAATCCCGCAATAACCCTTGTAGTTCGGCTTGAAAGGCGGGATCATCGCGATATTGTTTGTATGCGGTTTCGAGTTCGGCTAGGGCAGGCATTAAGGTTTCGGGGACATATTTTCCCCCAAAATGGCCAAAACGCCCTAAGTTATCGGGTTGGGAGTTGGTGGTGGTAGCGGGATTAATGGGAGTGGTAGTCACGGCTTTTGCTGTCTAGGTTGCATAGATTTTTATTGTAATCAGTCGTGGCGATTAAAATCTAGATTATTGGGTCATTGGTCGTTTGTCATTCGTCATTGGTGACTCAGAGTTAGAGTCAAACAACTAACAACCAACAACCAACAACAAAAAACCAATTATCGTAAAAACCCGTCACCGTCACTATATTCACTTTCTTCCCCAAGTTCTTCGTCTGGGGTATCGGGGGTCATGGGTAGCCGCTTGCTGTACCAATCTGTGCCGATGCGGAGAGTTAAGTCAGAACCGAGATCGCCGGTAGAATCAGCTTCGATGCGGCCTAAGCCCAAGGATTCTTGTAGCATTTTGGCGGCGGCGGTGTTGCCTTGCTGGACGATAATTTCGGTGGTACGGTCGGGTTGGGTGAGTTGTCGGGGTGAAACGTAGACGTTGCGGAAATTGCGTTCTCGGAGGTAATCGAGGGCTTGTTGGGCGACTTCGGGGTCGTCGGTGGTGTTTTGGATGGCAATGCGGACTCGTTTGAAGCTGCGGAGGTCGAGGTCGAATTCGCGATCGCTCTCCACGTTAAAATATTCTTGCATCACGCGATCGCGATCGCGATGAGACATAATCCAGTAGCTAATGCCGTCAAATTCCTCGACATTACTAAATCGCCCCGGCAGCATAACCATTTTAATGTCTTCTTTTTCTAAATGTAGGCCAAAACCGACTAAGGCCAGCATTTCTTCAACACTCAAGTTGGTATCGACAAACTGCTGCATGAGTTGTACAGCTTGGGGAATTTTGGGTAAGACGGTGGGGCTTTGCAAATTCTGACGCAAGGCTTTTAGCAAAATTTGTTGGCGTTGGACGCGGCCAATATCGCCGTATTCGTCCATGCGAAACCGGGCAAATTGTTCGGCTTGAGAACCGTTGAGGGTTTGCAGACCTGGGTCGAGGTCAATTTCTAGCTGTTGGGTAACGTCGGTGTATTTCATGGGATGGGGAACATAGACTTCGACTCCCCCCACTAAATCCACCAACTCGCGAAAGGCATCATTGGTCACGCGCACATAACGGTCAATGGGAACTTCATTGAGGGTTTCTTCGACGGTTTCCATGGCTAAGTCCGCACCGCCGTAAACATTAGCATCATTAATTTTGGCAATGCCCACGGTGGGAATATACACTTGAGTATCGCGGGGAATGGATAACAGACTCAAACTGTTATTCTGGGGATCGAAACGAACCAACAGCATCGTGTCGCTATGACCTTCAAAGGCTGCCTCTGAGCCAACTTCGACATCTGATACCCGGTCAATACCCATGACTAAAATATTAATCGGGCGTTCGATTTTATACTGTAACAATGAAGCCCAGGCATTTTTGCCTGGAGTTCCTAAGTCGGGTAAATTAGCGATCGCTTCAGGATTTGTGAGAAATCCCTGTAAATCTTGGGGAAGGGGACTCACCATCGCCAATGTCGTCCCTAAAACCGCCGAAGTTGTTGCTCCGATCCCAAAAAGAAGACCCCAAGTTAATCCTCGTCTCCATCTCTTTGAAGAAGACTGAGTTTGAGCCTTTGGGGGCATTGGCTCGGCAGTCGGTGGCGCGATCGCGTCACGCCGAACCTGTCGCGAGACAACGGCCTGCGGTTCCTGAAGTCGGATTTTCTGTTTCACACTTACCTCAACACCAAAAAAGTCAACCGGAGTATTTGTTCTCTGGGCGTAAACCAAACTCATGCAGGATTATAACGTTACGAGATGTTAATCGGTGAAACGATTGGGATAATCCTCTGATTGGTTGTTTGAACAACGCCAGAGTGTAGTTAGTTCTTTCTTACAGGGGTAAGTTGAGAAATCAGTCTTTTGTTGTTGGTTATTGGTTGTTGGTTATTTTTTGCCCCTCCTCCCCCTCTTGGGCGGGGTTTCCCCGCCCCTACACGCCCACTGCCTACTGCCCAAAAAACTGATGACTGATTACTGATAACTGATTACTGTAAAAGCGATCGCGCCTAAAGCCGAATTTATGGGAGTTTCAGCGAGTTCGGGAAACCGTACCCCCCAAACAGTTGCTATTGGCCCGCAACTTTCGTTAAATTAGCACTCGGAAGGTGAGAGTGCTAAAAAACCAATTTCAACTCTCGCTTACTGCTAAAAAACAGCGATGGAGCAAGGTGTGAATAGGCCTGTCGTTTGCATCGCTGAACCCAACTATCATTTTAGTCGTTAGGAGTAACTTGAATGCCAGCATTATCTATCAACGTTTCTACCGTTAACCCCTTGGGCGATCGCGTCTTCGTGAAAGTCAGCCCATCTGAAGAAAAAACCGACGGCGGTATCTACTTACCCGATAACGTCAAAGAAAAGCCCCAGGTGGGCGAAGTCGTCGCAGTGGGCCCCGGTAAAGTCCAAGACAGTGGCGATCGCGTTCCCATGGAAGTCAAAGTCGGTGACAAAGTTCTCTATTCCAAATATGCCGGAACCGACATCAAATTAGGCGGCGAAGACTACGTTCTGCTGTCTGAGAAAGACATCCTCGCTTCTGTGGTTTAAACCGCTTCGTTAAGCTTTCGTAGAAGCTCAAAATATTCTGTACCCACAATCTTTTTGTAATCTGTAGCAAACAATCCCTATGGCTAAAAGTATTATCTACAACGACGAAGCCCGTCGCGCTCTCGAACGCGGTATCGACCTCCTCGCAGAAGCCGTTGCTGTCACCCTCGGCCCCAAAGGTCGCAACGTGGTTCTTGAGAAGAAATTTGGCGCACCGCAAATCGTTAATGACGGTGTGACCATCGCCAAAGAAATCGAACTCGAAGACCACATCGAAAACACAGGGGTTTCCCTCATTCGTCAAGCCGCTTCTAAAACCAATGACGTTGCAGGAGACGGGACAACTACCGCTACAGTCCTGGCTCACGCCATGGTCAAAGAAGGCTTACGCAACGTGGCCGCAGGCGCTAACCCCATCGCCCTGAAGCGCGGTGTGGACAAAGCGACCGAATACTTAGTCGGTAAAATCGCCTCCCACGCTCGCGACATTAGCGATTCTAAATCCATTGCTCAAGTCGGTTCCATCTCCGCCGGAAACGACGAAGAAGTCGGTCAAATGATTTCCCAAGCGATGGATAAAGTGGGTAAAGAAGGGGTGATTTCCTTAGAAGAAGGAAAGTCCATGACCACCGAACTCGAAATCACCGAAGGGATGCGCTTTGACAAAGGCTACATCTCCCCCTACTTCGTCACCGACACCGAACGGATGGAAGTGGTGATGGAAGAACCCTACATCTTGATCACCGACAAGAAAATTGCGTTGGTGCAAGACCTCGTTCCCGTCCTCGAACAAGTGGCCCGTCAAGGTCGTCCCTTGTTCATCATCGCTGAAGATATCGAGAAAGAAGCCCTCGCGACCTTAGTGGTGAACCGTTTGCGCGGTGTTCTCAACGTTGCTGCGGTTAAAGCCCCTGGTTTTGGCGATCGCCGCAAGCAAATGCTCGAAGATATCGCCGTTCTTACCGGCGGTCAAGTGATCACTGAAGATGCGGGCTTAAAACTCGATAGCACCAAGCTCGAAATGCTCGGTTCGGCTCGTCGCATCACCGTGACCAAAGAAAACACCACCGTTGTAGCAGAAGGTAACGAAGCTGCGGTTAAAACCCGTTGCGACCAAATCCGCCGTCAAATCGAAGAAAGCGATTCTTCCTACGACCAAGAAAAACTGCAAGAGCGTTTAGCGAAACTCTCTGGTGGTGTTGCAGTCATCAAAGTCGGTGCGGCTACCGAAACCGAAATGAAAGACCGCAAACTGCGCCTCGAAGATGCCATCAACGCTACGAAAGCGGCGGTTGAAGAAGGTATCGTTCCCGGTGGTGGTACAACCTTAGCTCACCTTGTTCCCGATGTGGAAGCTTGGGCTAACGAAAACTTGAAAAACGAAGAACTCACGGGTGCTACTTTAGTCGCTCGCGCGTTGACTGCTCCCCTGAAACGCATCGCTGAAAACGCCGGCCAAAACGGCGCTGTGATTGCCGAGCGCGTCAAAGAAAAAGACTTCAACATCGGCTACAATGCCGCTAACGGCGAGTTTACCGATATGTTTGAGGCGGGTATTGTTGACCCGGCGAAAGTGACCCGGAGTGCGCTGCAAAACGCCGCTTCTATTGCAGGTATGGTCTTGACCACCGAGTGCATCGTGGTAGACAAGCCTGAAAAAGATAAAGCCCCCGCAGCCCCCGGCGGTGACTTCGATTACTAAGGTCTAAAATAGGAGCGCGATCGCGCCCTAAAAATCAAGCGGTTACTTCGTTCTGAAGTAGCCGCTTTTTTCAGTCATCGCCTCATCAGTCATCAGTTTTGGGCAATCGGCTAACCAACAACCAATAACAAATTATAAAAACTCTGAGAGAAAATCCAACTCGCGATCGCTCTCGTCTTGCCAAGTCTCAAACCAATTGTCTTCCCAACAAGGCTCGGGCCACAATACTTTTAGGGCTTTACTCAAGGGGTTTCGGCAGTTATAGCGCTACGCTCAAGTATCGAAACCCCCCATTCTACTCTAAAAAAAATAAGCCCCTCGCTCGCAGGAGAGGGGTTTGGGGTAAGGGCTGACGATGGAGGTTATCCTGAGCTACTTCAGATTTGAAATAAGCCAGTTTTTGGGCATAATTAAGCTTTAACCGCAATACATTCAATTTCCACTAGCGCCCCCTTCGGCAATCGCGACACCTCCACCGTTGCCCTAGCGGGTGCGGTGGCTTCTTCAAAATATTCCGCATAAACCTGATTCATCGCCGCAAAATCATTCAAATCGCTGAGGAAAACGCTAGTTTTCACCACATCAGCAAATGTTAATTCGGCTTCTTTAAGAATTGCTCTAATATTCGCCATTACTTGTTGAGTTTGCTGGCCCACATCCTCCCCGACCATATTTCCGGTTTTCGGGTCGAGGGGAATTTGACCGGCTACAAACACCATCTGGCCTTGGGCCAGAATAGCTTGATTGTAGGGGCCCACAGGGGCGGGTGCATTTTCAGTTTGGATAACTTGTTTCATTTTTTGTTATTGGTTATTGGTTGTTGGTTATTGGTTGTTGGTTGTTGGTTGTTGGTTATTGGTTATTGGTTGTTGGTTATTGGGCGGGGAAACCCCGCCCCTACACACTAAAAAGCGCGATCCAGAGCAATTACAAAATCGGCACGCTAATACCATTGGCAGAATGTTGATGAGGGTGAGACATTGCCCCTGAAAATACCAGGCCGCGGCTTGTGTCGAGGGTCAGAATTGCCCCTTCGCGGATTTTGTCGGTGGCTTGTTTGAGGCCGACAATCACGGGAATGCCCAAGCGCAAACCCAAAACCGCCGCGTGACTGGTGAGGCTGGCTTCTTCGGTAATCAGTCCTCCAGCTTTACGAATGACCTCGACGTATTCGGCGTTGGTGGAGGGGGCAACTAAGATATCTCCTGGGCTAAAGCCGCCGGTTTCTTGGGAACTGCGAACGACTCGGGCCCGACCGCTTACAGAACCTTCCCCAATGCCAATGCCTTGACCTAAAACGGCGGTAACGACTTCGACTTTAATTAAATCCGTCGAACCGGCGACCCCCTGCAAGGTTCCGGCGGTCATCACTACTAAATCTCCTTCGTTAAGGAGGTGTTTTTCTTGAGCGATGTTGATGGCGGCTTGGAATGTTTGCCCAGTGGACGGTAAATCGAGGATGAGCAGGGGTTTAACGCCCCAAACGAGTTGGAGTTGGCGAGCGACATCAACGTGGGGTGTAATGGCTAAAATGGGCGTTTGGGGGCGGAACTTGGAGACGTTGCGAGCCGTTGCCCCGGTTTTGGTGAGGGTCATAATGGCGGCCGCGTCGAGTTGTTCGGAAATTTGGCCGACGGCCCCGGCGATCGCGTTAGGAATCGATCGCGTCGTCGCTTTAGCATTGCGGGTATTGGGTAATTCTTGCTCGATGCGGGCGGCAATTTTAGCCATGGTGGTGACGGCTTCGACGGGGTATTTGCCCACGGCGGTTTCATTGGACAGCATGACTGCGTCTGTGCCGTCGAGAATGGCGTTGGCTACATCGGAGATTTCAGCACGGGTGGCCCGGGGGTTATTGACCATGCTGTCGAGCATTTGGGTGGCGGTGATCACGGGAATGCCCAGTTGATTGGCCGTGGCAATCAGGCGTTTTTGCAAAATCGGCACATCTTCGGCAGGAAGTTCTACTCCTAAATCGCCGCGAGCGACCATTACGCCGTCACACAAGGACAAAATGGCTTCCATTTGCTCGATCGCTTCGTGTTTTTCGATTTTGGCAATCACGGGAACGGATTTCCCGGCATTGGCGATCAGTTCTTTGATTTCGAGGATGTCTTGGGGTTGACAAACAAAGCTGAGGGCAATCCAATCCACCCCTTGATCTAAGCCAAAAACTAAATCCCGGCGGTCTTTGTCGGTCAGGGCGCTGACGGAGAGGGAAACGTTGGGGAAGTTTACGCCTTTATTATTGGATAGGGGGCCGCCAACGACGACGCGACAATGGAGATCGCCTTGTTGGGGATCGACTTCTTCGACAATCATTTCGACTTTGCCATCATCAAGCAAAATGGTAGCGCCGGGGGGGACTTCATGGGCCAATTTGTCGTAGCTGACATAACTGATGTCTTCGGTGCAGGGGACGGGACGACTGGTGAGGGTGAAGCGATCGCCATTTTTGACGACAATCGAGCCATTTTCAAACTGACCGAGGCGAATTTTGGGGCCTTGTAAGTCTTGCAAAATGGCAACGGGTTGATCCAGTTCAAAGGCAGTTTGACGAATCAAGCGAATGGCCGAAGCGTGATTTTCGTGGGTTCCGTGGGAGAAATTGAGGCGTAGGGTGGTGGCTCCGGCTTCAATGAGTTGACGCAGCACATCGGGCTTGAGGGTTGCAGGGCCGACAGTTGCCACAATTTTCGTCCGACGATGGGACATCGGCGAGATGGGCAACATCTTGTGAGAAAGTTGGGAGGTTGGGGTTGAGTTAGAGAGCAACTGCATAACAACTAGCGAATAAAATGACGAAAAGGGAACGTTAAAAAATAGCTAATGGCCGCGATCGCGAATCAAACTGGATAGATGGTAAATTACTTCGTTATCGTCTCACAAATTTTGAACGACGCGATCGGGAATTATGAATTATGAGTGATGAACGATCAAAGGTGGGGGAGATCGGGCTTTTATGGCTTCCCCCGATTCCTACTCTCTTAACAAGTGTATGCCTTTTAAGCATTGGTGCGATCGCGCTGCACTTTCAACCGGATTTTTCAGGTTTTGCCATCCTGACTTCCCCCTCTCAACGCTCCGCATCCAACCCACCTGAATATTAGATAATCGGTTTCTGGCAACAAAGACACAGTAAGGTAAAAATTCGGGCCGGGTTGCTTGAGAATCGGTAAACTTAGAAGCAAGCCCTATAGATATCTACGCATCTACATATCGTCGCAACTTCTGGTCTGAAGTTAGCGTCATACCAGAATTAAAGGATAAATTCTACTGAATTATCATTTTTAAATTAGTAAATAAAAAAAGCGACTCTTTGCCCCCTTTTCCTTTTGCTGTCCGTATTAATAAGGGTAAAACATAACAATGGATGAAGCTTCTACCAGCACTAACCGCTTCCTCGATGCTCCCGATTGGCTTTTGGCTGCGGGTCAACAAAGCAAATTCTTATTAGCTGCGATTGACCCCAATACCTGCGTTATCCAACACGCCAATGAAGCCTTTTTACAACGGTTGGGCTTTTCCCTCGAAAATGCCGAAAATCTGCATTTGTGCGATTTGCTCGATGACTTTAGCGCCGCAGACCAAGAGCAACTGTATCGCCGTCATTTGCTGCGCTTGATTTTACGGGATATTTATCACCTGGATGTGGGGGAATGGCGCTTTCTCGAAGAACCGAGTGTCGCGACCCTGAAAAGCCCGCCCTGTCCGCAACCGAGTCATTTAGAATTTTGGCTGCGCTCCGATCGCTTGCAAGTCGAACGGATCGATCCGAATATCGATGAATTTGCCGGGATCGATCTCCTCGATTGGCTGAGTCACGAAATTGTCTCGGAGCGCAAATGGGAAGAAAAGATCGCTTGGGATAATTATCGCGTGAGTGGTTATTTGCTATGGGAAGGCATTGATATTACTTCCCAAGAGCGAATTCAGCGCTTGGTGAGTTGGCTGATCGAACAAGACTCGGTATTTTCCCCCCAAGCTTTTATGGAACTTGGGGAGCAGTTGCGATCGCTGTTTCACGCCGATCGCCATCTCTTGCTTCGCATTCAACGCCATCAAGTGCAAGTTTCCCTGGGGTCAGCCACCACCGGCCATCATACCCAAACTTGTTCGCTAGAGTCTTTGACTGAATCGCAGTTTATCCGGGCGGCTAATGCCAATCGCATTTGGAATGTGCCATCGTTAGGCTGTGTGGGAACGTCTGAGCTTGAACGGCAATTGGTAGACGAGGGGGTGCAATCGTTATTACTCATTCCCTTGGTCGTCGAAGATGAGCAACACGAAACCTCTCTAGAATCGTCGTTAATTGGTCTGGTTGCTGTGGGAAGCGATCGCCCTAACGAATTTGACCAACTCGACGCCAACCACGCCAACGCCCTGATTCCTGCCCTCAAAGCGGCTTTACGTCAAGCCAGCCAAACCCAATTTTCTAACATTCATCCTGCCGTGGAATGGCGCTTTCGCCAAGAAGCCGAACGCCGCAGCTTGGGGTTACCTTCCGAACAAATTATCTTTGAAGATGTCTATCCCATGTACGGGCTTTCTGACATTCGCGGTTCGGCTCGAGAGCGCAATCGCGCCATTCAAGAGGACTTGCTGGCTCAGTTCGATCTGGCTTTAGCCATTGTCGATGCAGTGATTCAATATCGTCCTGTGGCTTTTCTCGAACAACTACGCCTGGACTTAACCGCGTATCAAGAGCGACTCACCAAAGGGGTAAGCGTTGAAGATGAAGTCAGCGTCATTGAGTATCTTCGCAAACATCTCGAATTGTACTTTGATTTCTTTCGACAATGTGGCGATGCTGCGATTCAAACCGTAGAAGACTACGAAGCCGCTTGTGACAACGAACAAGGCTGTATTTACAACGCTCGCGATCGCTATGATGCCACTATTGCCACCATTAACGCCGCACTGCGCCAAAACTGGGAAAAATGGCAAGACCGAATGCAAGAAATTTTACCCCATTACTGCGATACGGAAGTAGCAGACGGCATTGACCACATTTTATATGTGGGTGCGTCGATTAACGCCCAATTTTCCCTGTTTCACCTCCACAGTCTCCGCTACGAACAACTGCGTGCCATCTGTGACGCAGCCCGAGTTTGTCGGAAACTGCACGAGGATAAAGACATTCCTTTTGAACTGTGTCACTTGGTTTTAGTGCAAGACACCACCGTTGATATTTTCCACGACGAGCAAACCGAGCGTTTATTCGATGTCCAAGGAACGCGAGATACTCGTTATGAAATTGTCAAAAAGCGCATCGACAAGGGCTTAGACAGCAAAGAAAAAACCCGCATTACCCAACCGGGAATGCTCACTGTGGTTTACTCGACCAATGATGAGTGGCAAGAATATCACCAGTATTTACGCTATCTTGTCCGAGAGCGCTATGTCGGCAGCAAAATCGACTCTGGCACCATCGAATCATTGCAGGGCATTACAGGCTTGCGTTTTGCTCGCGTGCAGATTTTACCCGAAGAGCGTTAATCGTACTACTCGCACTTATATCTCTCTTTTTGACATCCTCCTCGGCATAAATGCGCGAGGATTCCTCACCACGCCCACCCAAAAGGAAGGTCGTTGAATGGGGGTCACCCCAGAAAAAGGGTCTGAAGCCTCGTCCTTATAGCCCCCATTCCCTTCTAAAAAAATAAGCCCCTCACCCGTGGGAGAGGGGTTTGGGGTGAGGGCTGAAGAAGATTAGCGCATTCCCAATAAAGCGCCCACAGAACGCCCAATATTAGAAGGTTCCATTGCATCCATAGCTGCGGTGGGTTCGTAACCGCAGTGAACCATACAATCGGCGCATTTGGGATTGCCACTTTTGCGGCCATAGTTGTCCCAGTTGGTGTTATCCAGCAATTCTTGGAAGGTTTCGTAGTGGCCTTCGTTGAGGAGATAACAGGGTTTTTGCCAACCTAAGACGCTGTAACTAGGACTGCCCCAAGGGGTGCATTCATAGTCTTTTTCACCAATGAGGAAGTCAAGGAATAGGGGATTGTGGTTGAAGTTCCACTTTTTACGTCCGGCTTTGTAGGGAGAGAGGATTTCGCGGAATAGGGCTTTGGTTTGTTCTCGCTTGAGGAAGTGTTCTTGATCTGGGGCCCATTCGTAGCTGTAGCCGGGGGAAATCATCATGCCGTCTGTGCCTAATTCTTCGAGAAAATCAAAGAATTTTTGCATTTCTTGGGGGTCTGCTCCTTCAAAGACGGTGGTATTCGTCGTGACGCGGAATCCCTTGGCTTTGGCGGCGCGGATGGCGTTGATGGCAATATCAAACACCCCTTTGCGGTCTACGCATTGGTCGTGGTGTTCTCTTAACCCGTCGAGGTGGACGCTGAAGGTTAGATAAGGGGAAGGTTGGAATTTATCGAGGCTTTTTTCTAATAGTAAGCCGTTGGTACACAGATAAACAAATTTACGACGAGCGACCAAACCTTTGACGATTTCGTCGATTTGGGGGTGCATGAGGGGTTCGCCTCCGGGAATGGATACCACCGGCGCACCGCATTCTTCGGCTGCTTTGAAGCATTCTGCGGGGGTTAGGTTTTGCTTGAGAATTTCTTTGGGATGCTGAATTTTGCCGCAACCGGGACAGGCTAGGTTACAGCGAAATAAGGGTTCTAGCATCAATACTAGGGGGAATTTTTTGCGACCCATGAGGCGTTGGGTGACTAAGTATTTCCCGACCTCTATCGCTTGTTGCATTTGAATACCCATAGATTCTCCTCTCACCGTGAATTTAGCGCAGGATTGTCCTGCAAGGCTTTTATTTGTTATATCTTATTACCTAGGGGTTTTGTCTCGTTCGTAGGGCTGAGAGCTAGATTTTTAGCGGTTTGGGGGGATTTAAAAAGCTCTAATTGTCTTCTAATATCCATTCTGAGGCGCGATCGCCCAAATCTAGAGGAATACTAACAGCTTTTCCCAAACGGGGACGTTCGCGGGTTTGAGCGATGTAATCTCTAACTTGTTCGACACCGCCCCAAGCGACCAGATAAGTGGCGATCGCGTTAAGATGTTCGAGGTATTCGGCTTCACTCCGGGGAAATGAAGCTTGTTCGAGGTATTTCCACATCACCTGCACATAAATTGTGCCTTTGATGCGTCGCAATTGTAGGTCATAAGAACGACCCCATTTCGCGAAAATCAGTTGTTGCAATTCAATCCCTGTCATTGCGGTTTCAAAATGGAGTTTTGCATTTTGTCAATTAAAATCAGCAATAATGGGGGAAATTAAGTCATTTTCCCCCGATATATTGATTTAATTGTCCATTTGAAAGATAAATGTCACTTTATCTTCTTTGCCTAAAGCAATGCGATCGCCCCCCCGCAAACGATGGCGATTGCCCATAGGAAGCGGCGTATGATTAACATAAGTGCCGTTAGAACTGCCCACATCCTCGATATAGTAAATCCCCCCTTCGACGCGAATATCGGCGTGTACCCGCGACACAATGGACGAATCCGGAAAGCCCGACACATCAATATCTGGAGGCACGGCCGCGCCGGGTTTGCCAATATGAATCACCGGAGAATGTTGGGGTAACTCGATTTCGGTGTTGGTTTGAACGTGGAACAGCTTGGCATTCGTGACTTGCAGTTGCGTTGCCCCCACAGGAGTGGGATTGCTGCTTTCGGCTTTGGTTAAATTAACAGGATCGGGAACAGGAATTGGAGTTGCGCTCCCTTCGCTCGTGTCAGGATCGACCTGAGTCGGTTGTAATGGCGGCGTTGTCGCGGCACTTTCTTCACTTTCTGGGGGTAGGCTGGTTTCTTCGGGTTCTTGCATAAGATTAAATCCACATTGACCGCAAAAACTGGCATCTGCTTGTACAGTAGCATCACAGTTGGGACAAGATGTGGTTCGAGGTAAAGGAGTGTAACAGGCTTCGCATTGAGTTGCACCGTCAGGATTTGGGTGAGTGCAGTTGGGGCAAACAATCATAGTTGCTGTTGATGGTTGTCGTGATAAGTAGGCGGTATTATATCGATACTAGCCTGTCTGTAACCCTTCTCCTGCCGCGCTATCGAGTAACCAGTACAATTCCCCTTGTGGCTGAATTAAACGGGCGGGATACTGTTGGGGATCGTCATTTTCGGCGAAAATATGAGCGAGAGCATCTTGTTTGTTCGCGCCAGCAATCAGAAAGATAACACAACGGGCTTGATTAATCAGAGGAACGGTAAAAGTAAGGCGCGGATGACCGTCTTTGTTGCCGACGGTGATGAGGCGATCGCCCACGTTTAAGGCTGCTGTATGGGGAAATAAGGACGCAGTATGGGCATCATCCCCAATACCGAGTAAGATAACATCAAACGCCGGAAATTCTCCCTGTTTGACTCCGAAAAACTGCTGCAACTCTGCATCGTGTTCGGCGGCATTGATTTGGGGATTGCCCGATTCTGTGGGCATCGGATGAATGTTACTTTCGGGGATATTAACTTTACTCAACCAAGCTTTTCGGGCCATGCCTTCATTGCTGTCCGCATGGGCAGGGGGAACATAGCGCTCGTCTCCCCAAAATATATGAATTTTATCCCAAGGTAAGGCTTGCTCGGCTAATTGTTCGTACAACGGACGAGGAGTACCACCTCCGGCTAAGGCAATGGTGGCTTGATTGCGCGTGGCGATCGCGTCTTGTAATTTTTCGATGACTAAATCTCGCGATCGCGCCACTAATGCCTGTTTATCCTCTAAAATTTCGACGATGCTCTCCATGATTTTATTCCATCACTAGGTTCCAGTATTAAGAATACCGAAGTGACGAGCTTATATTTAAGAAACAAACCCGATTTCTCAGTTGCGGGTATGGGGTAAAATCCCGATGGTATCCTCTACCCGGTATGGGGCGATGGCTGAACAGCGATCGCAGGCGTATCTCTCCCTGATTCAAGAATTCTTCGGTTATCCTAATGAAGAAAATACCTACGCATCGAACTCCCTAAAGATTATAAGTTTAATTTTTTAATGAAACAGCTCTACTTGGGTGGGAGTGGTATTCGATAAACTACCAAAGTATTTCTACTTCATACTGCTCAAACATGCTATCTTCTGATACTAAAGTTAAAGTTTCAGATTTGGCTTGGGAAATTAATAATCGGTCAAACGGATCTCGATGATGGAAGGGTAACGTTTGTAATATCAATAAGTGCGGCAGATGAATGGGTAGAATTTCAATATCGCTGGGAAGAATAAAATTGATGACAATTTGTTCGAGTGGGATTGCCAGTTCGAGTTTACCGAGGCTAGTTTTAATGGTTATTTCCCAGAGGCTAACAATACTTAGATACAAAGTGTTGCTTTCATCCTCAATGGCTTGCCTTGCAGTTTGGCTAAGTTTTGGGTTGCCGTCTATCAGCCAAATAAAGATGTGTGTATCTAATAATAAGCGCATCACATATATTCAGCAAAATCATTAAGGGGTGCGTTAAAGTCTTCGGAAATCTTAATTTTACCCTGCATACAACCAAATAAATTTTTACGGCTGATTTTTTTGTCTACAAATAGGTTCGGCTGTTGTTGCCACTGGGTAATCAAGTAGGAGACGAGTTGCAACTGCTCTTGGCGATCGAGTTGGGTGACTTCTGCTAAGACTTTTTCTAGGAGGGGACTCATGATCTACCTCAATTGTGGGGTTATGTTGATTGTACTACTTGGGGAGAAGTTGGGGGAAAGCAGGGGATGGGATAAAATCCCGATGGTATCCCCTGCCTGCTTAAAACGGCTCGCAGGTACGCATCTCAATTAAAGGTTACTATTAGCAATCCGGTGGTTTGGCTGATTCAGGTTTTCCAAGAGGAATAATCAGGTACGCATCTCAATTAAAGGTTACTATTAGCAATCCGGTGGTTTGGCTGATTCAGGTTTTCCAAGAGGAATAATCAGGAGTTATGGATGATGAATGCAGTAGAGTTAAGAGAAAAAGGCTATCAGATTTTAGTCAATCATTTGGGACAGTCTGATGCAATTCGCTTTTTGCAACAAATGGGTTGGGGTCAGGGGGATTATACCCAGGAACGGCGTGATGTTTTAGAGTCGGTGACGCGGGAGGAGTTTTTGGAGGATTTACGGAAAATCCGAGGTCTTCAGTAACGTTTCTCAGTTGCGGGGATCGGGTAACATGGGGGTACTATCTTGAAATGCGCCATGGTAACCACGGAAACTGAAATCTGAGCTATCCTTTCTGGGTCTGAGACGCTGGGCGATCGCAATCCACCCCAAATTCTCGCGATGAATGAGAATCAAACCCAACGAGAATAAAAGATGGTTTTCTTGCCGGAAGACTCCATTATTAACCCATCAAAACTCACTCACTATTTACTCGTTTAACTGCCTAGAGATGATAAATCTAAATTTTTAGCCCAGGCAGAATATACATTAGAGAATTGGCAACAACTCGAACAAGATTTAAGAACTCAAGTCCTCAGTCAACCTGCTGAACCCATCGAAACAACCCCCTATGGTCAAAAATATAAGATTCGGGCAATATTGCGAGGTCAAAATGGCATTGAACTAAAAATATTAACAATATGGATGACCAATAATAATGGAACTCGATTTGTGACCCTAGTCCCCGACAAAGGAGAACATCAATGAAACCTCAACATCCTCTATTTTC
>JBKHDX010000026.1:0-30907 GCA_046541115.1 Spirulinaceae cyanobacterium
TTGGTTATTGGACGGGGAAACCCTGCCCCTACAGACCGATTGCCGATTGCCGACTGCCGACTGCCCAAAAACTACTGCCCACTGCCTAATACCCACTGCCCCTCATTACTGGTGATTGTATTTGAGTTTGAGCCAAAGTACCGTACTGGCGAGGACGAAGGTGGCTACATTGGTAAAAATCACGGGGATATCCATCACTGCGACTCCGTAAACAATCCACAAAAAGACCCCAATACAAAACGTTAAAAACATCCCCAACGAGATATCTTTGGCGGATTTGCTTTTCCAGGTTTTGAGGACTTGGGGCAGAAAGGAAATGGTGGTAAGGGTTCCTGCTAAGAGGCCCACAATAGTCATGGGATTTTCAAACATAGTTGAAGCGATCGCGTCTAAGTTCTGAGTGCAGATTCTTCCCACTTTATCCCGAAAGGCGCGATCGCGAAAAAAAATCGCACCAGAAATAAACATTCTGATGCGATCTGAACTATTGCAGTTGGTCGGATGTACTAAACATCCTCAAAAGAAAATGAGATTACGGGGCAAGGGCGTTACCGCGCAACAAGCTACCAATGGTTTTGGCAGTAATCTTCATTTGGGTTAAAGGATTCGCCGGAACCACGGTTTTGTACAAATAGCTGTCGAAAGTCAAACGCTGTACGTCTTTGTCAGAACACATTTCTACAAAGGCTTCGCGAGTGGCATCGGTACGGTAGAAGACCCGTTGCAAGAGGTCTAAGACCAAGTAGGTCATGCCGTACTTCTTATCCCAACGCTTGATGTACAGTTGTAAATCCCGTTCGTTGGGGATAGTTTGACCGCAGTTACTGGTTTCGACGATAGTTTCCGCGCACATCCGCGCCGATTTAGCGGCAAAGTAAATGCCTTCCCCGGAGGATTTGGTCACCGTCCCGGCAGCATCGCCAACGAGGGCTACACGACCGCGTACTCGGTAAGGACGGGGATGTTCGGGGATGGGATGGGCTTCAACTTTGATAATTTCGCCGCCGACGAGTTTGTGGGCAGCCCGGGCGCGAATCCCGGCTTGAAGGTTTTTAATCTGGGTTTTGTTAACTTTCATCGTTCCCGTCCCCACGGCAACGTGATCGTATTTGGGGAAGACCCAAGCGTAGAAATCGGGGGAAACGTCGTTACCCACGTACATTTCCGCCATATCTTCGTAGTATTTCATGCCAGCTTCGGGGAGACGGATCCGTTCTTGGAACGCGATCGCGTAGTTATAATCCCCGGCTTCAATGGCTTTGGCGATGCGGGAGTTAGCCCCATCTGCGCCGATGACCACATCCGCTTTTAAGGTTTTCATAATCCCTTGACGTTCGCCGTTAGAATGGTCGGCGTAGTGCAGGGTATAGGGGTCTGTATTATTTGTGGGAATATCGAGTTGATAAACCGTGCCGTTTATTAAATTTGCGCCGAATTTAGCAGCGCGATCGCGTAAAAAGCCGTCGAGAACTTCCCGACGGCACATTCCGATATATTCGTCTTGATTGTCTAAATTGATGTCCACTTCAATGTTAGAAGGGGAAATCATTTTCATCTTTCTGACCCGTCGGTCGATGATTTCCGGAGGAAGGTCAAATTCACTGACCATACACAAGGGGATCGCACCGCCGCAGGGTTTGGCATTATCAAGCTTGCGCTCAAATAAGTAGGTTTCAATTCCGGCTTTGGCCAAAACTTCGGCGGCAGACGAGCCAGCCGGGCCCGATCCAACAACAGCAACCCTTAATACCAAGATCCTTCTCCTCTAAATCTCTGTCTTTCCAACGTTTTGCATCGTACCACAGCCGATAAGAGGCGATCGCGCATTTCCTCGATTTCCCCAAAACTTGCAACAGACCTTAACAACTTGTGTTACACAATTTAATATTAAAAATAGTATTTTATGGTATTGTCCTTCCTTAAAAATTGCGACAAAAACTTTCCCAAGAGCATTGGCAGAAAAGCTGCTGTTAGGGTATTATTTACCAACTCTGTTGATTCGCAATTTCGTACTCACCCAATTAGGAGCGATGGATCCAAGAGCGCGATTAAGCTAAAAAGTCAAAGATCGAGTTCGGAGTGGCTTTCCTGGTCAAGCTTGCCAAAAATTGCCATATCTGGAACAAGTCACTCGGATTTTTTGCTTTTGTTGCGGATTTCGATCTGTTCGGTAATTTGACAGAATGACTGCTGCACCTGTTCCTCGCCATCAACCGCCAGAAAACTTCGACAGCCCCGATTCGACGAGCGAGACCCCCGTCTCCACTCTCAAGGAATTAGTGGCCCGTTTACACCGCGAACAAAATAAGATTCAAAACCTTTTAAGTTCGTTGGGTTTTGCCCTCAGAAGTTTCAACAACCTCAATCAATTCCTCGAATTAGTGCCGTTAATGGCGGCCCGGGTCACCGATGCCGATGGCGGCGCATTAGTGCTGTTTAAACCCAACGGTAGAGTACGCTTAGAACAAATTCACTGTCAAGAAGGCCACGCTTGTCAAGACATCCGCCGGGCCATCGAACAAGCCATTCGCCAAAGTCCCCAAACTCGCTACGCTCAAACCCAAGTAGACGATCGCCCCGACCCAACTGCCACGTATACCCGCTTAGATCGAGATATTCAACATCGGATTGGTACGGACTTAAAACTTTTTGGTACGCCCATCTGGATCAAAAGTCAAGAGCAAGGCCGGATTTATGTGTTCAGCCACGACCCGAAATTTAGCTGGACGACTATGCGCCAAAAATTAGTACAGTTGGTGGCCGATCAAACCGCCGTCGCGATCGCCAATCAACAACTGACCAACGAACTGCGCCAAAAAGAACGCCTCGACCGCGAACTCGAAATCGCCTCAGAAATTCAAGTTCACCTCCTTCCTAGCCAATGCCCCCAAATCGACGGCTTAGAGTTGGCCGCAGCTTGCATTACTGCCAATCGCGTCGGCGGCGATTATTACGACTTTATCCCTACCAACTACGACCGCATTCACCCCTCCAACCCAGAAAGCCATGGGGTGGAATCGGTTCCTTGGAGTATTGTCATCGGAGATGTCATGGGCAAAGGGGTTCCGGCGGGGTTAATTATGACCATGACCCGGGGAATGTTGCGGGCCGAAGTGCTAAACCGTCATACCCCCGCCCGGATTTTGCAACATCTCAATCGGGTCATGTACGACGACTTGGAAAATTCCCATCGTTTCGTGACCTTGTTTTACTCCGAGTATGACCCCCAAACCCGTACCCTGTCCTATACCAACGCGGCCCACAATCCGCCGTTGTGGTGGCGCTCAGAAATGGACAAAATCGAACGGTTGGATACTTGGGGAATGTTAATTGGCTTAGAAGCGGATTCCCAGTACGAAGATGCGGCAGTTCAGCTTTCTCCTGGGGACACGGTGATTTACTATACAGACGGCTTTACCGATGCCATGAATGCCAATGGCGATCGCTTTGATGAAGAAAATTTATTACAATCCTTTCAACAAGCTTGTCAGCAGGGTTACAAGCCGCAACAGATTGTGGATTATCTCTTTGAGCGGGTTCAGCAGTTTATTGGAGTCGGAAATCGTCACGGAGATGACATGACTTTGGTGATCTTACAGGTAAAATCGTCCTAAGTTCTTTGATACTCACAATCGTTCTAGACGTTTTTGGCAGGATTTTATGCAGGAAAATCATCTTTTTATGGAAAATCTCGATCTCAATGAAGTTAACCGCAGTTTCGATCGTCATATCGCCCTGGCTGATGCCGGATTGCTGCATAATTCTCAATCTTTAGACGGCTTGATTATCGCCCAAGCCGTGGAAGACCCGGATGTGATCGGTCAGATGCAAAGTGCGTTTAATAATTTTGTGGAAACCGGACAGATTTGGGCGCTGATTATTGGTTTAGCGATCGGTTTCGGCTTCCGGAGTTTGTTGCCCTCTTAAAACCTTCTACGCTTTCAATTTCGATCAATTCTCGACGTACCATTTCACCCTAGGCATGACCAAATCTCAAACTTGGAGCGATCGCTTTGAATCGGCATTACACCCTGCGATCGCTCGTTTTAATGCCAGCATTGGCTTTGATATTGAACTGATTGAATACGACCTCACCGGCTCGATTGCCCATGGGAAGATGCTGGCTCATACTGGCATTATTTCCCCCACCGAAGCCGAAAGCATTGTCGCCGGACTAGAGCAAATTCGCAGCGAATACCGCCAAGGCGAGTTTAACCCCGGTATTGATGCGGAGGATGTGCATTTTGCCGTAGAACGCCGTTTGACTGAGTTAATCGGGGATGCGGGCAAAAAATTGCACACGGCGCGATCGCGCAACGACCAAGTGGGAACCGATATCCGCTTGTATTTGCGGGATCAAATTCGCCAAATTCAGGGGCAATTACGGGAGTTTCAACAGGTTTTAGTAAATTTAGCAGAACAGCACCTAGAAACCCCCATTCCCGGCTATACGCACCTGCAACGGGCCCAACCGGTATCCCTCGCCCATCACCTTTTGGCGTATTTCCAAATGTGCGATCGCGATGGGCAGCGTCTTGATGATGTTTACAGACGCACCAATATTTCGCCGTTAGGCTGCGGGGCATTGGCCGGAACCACTTTTCCCATCGACCGCCATTACAGCGCCGATTTACTGGGTTTTGCGGACGTTTATCGCAATAGTTTGGATGGGGTGAGCGATCGCGACTTTGCCATCGAGTTTTTGGCCGCGGCCAGTATTATTATGGTTCACCTGACCCGCCTTAGCGAAGAATTAATTTTGTGGTCTTCGGAAGAATTTCGCTTTATCACCCTCAAAGATAGCTGTGCGACGGGATCGAGCATTATGCCCCAAAAGAAAAATCCCGATGTCCCAGAGTTAATTCGCGGTAAAAGCGGGCGGGTGTTTGGCCATTTACAAGGCTTACTCACGATTATGAAAGGCTTACCCTTGGCGTATAACAAGGATTTACAAGAAGACAAAGAAGGGCTTTTCGACACCGTAAAAACCCTTCAGGGCTGTTTAGAAGCCATGACAATTTTACTGAGTGAAGGCATTGAATTTCAGCAAACTCGCCTGGCGGCTGCGGTGGCTGAAGACTTTTCCAATGCGACGGATGTAGCCGATTATCTCGCGGCCAAGGGCGTACCCTTCCGCGAAGCTTATAATTTAGTCGGGAAAGTGGTTAAAACCAGCTTGGCTGCGGGGAAATTGCTCAAAGATTTAACCCTCGACGAATGGCAGCAACTCCATCCGAAGTTTGAGGCAGATATTTACGACGCGATCGCCCCCCAACAAGTCATCGCCGCCCGCAATAGCTACGGCGGTACGGGTTTTGAGCAAGTTCGCCAAGCCCTCAGTCAAGCGAAAGCGATTTTAGCGGATCGTTAATGGTTCATTAGTCCTTTGTCGTTGGTCATTTGTACTGCCGCGACACAGCTAAAATGAGGCTTTAACGTAGTGGCGTGACACAGCTAAAATGAGGCTTTAGTAGGGTGGGTTAGGCGGCTAAAACTTTTGCTGTGACCGCAATAAGCGCAATCCGCCGTAACCCACCATTTAAAGTGTGTCACGCCAGTAGAACCAATGACCAATGACCAAACTAAGCCTTGGGTTTAGAATCAGGGACAACGGGAGAACGTTCGGTGCGAACCCACTGACTTTGACGCTTGATGAGGAAAGCGAAATAAAGGGGGATTTTCCAGAGGACATAGAAGGGAACCGCCAAGAGAGATTTGCCGGGGATGTCTTTTTGACCGAACTTGGCCCAAGCGCTGACAATACTGAGAAAGATGAGGATACCCGCGATCGCGAGGACTCCGAACGGTAGCCAGGACGCACCGAAAATCGCTCCTACACCTGCAATTATCAACCCCGCACCCCAGGCCATCACCAGCAGAGAAAGGGGCGGTACAACTAAATCTAAGGCGAGGGCAAGCAGGTCGAAGCGAAACTGCTTTATCGCTGCAATACTCAAGCGGGGAACTTGCGTTAGGAGGGTTTGCAAATGACCGTGTTCCCAACGAGTGCGTTGGCTTTTTGCCGCTTCACCTTGAGGGGGTAAAATCCCGGTGACTTTAGCGGTTTGGCAGAATTGGGGGGGATAACCCGCGATCGCCAAATCCAACCCCAACTGCATATCTTCGACGATGTTACCACTGGCCAGGGGCGCTTGGCGGATAATCTCCCAGGGAAAGGCCATTCCAGTTCCGGTGAGTAAGCAGGGAAGCCCTAACTGCGTTAAACCTCTCGGACGCACCAGATTTTTCACCAGGAAAGCCAGGGCAGAAACCGAGTCTTTGGGTTGCGGGTTGGGGGGTTTTTCCATCAGGTACAACGCTTGTATCGGACGGTTTTGACCCGCAGCTTGTGAGGCAATTTTGGCAATCGAACCGGGCAGACAGCGACAATCTGCGTCTACCAAGACAACCACATCCGGGGGGTTTGCGGCTAAGTGATTCAAACCATAATCGAGGGCGTAACCTTTGCCTTTTTGTTCGGTATTGAAGCGTTGAAGGACGGTTGCGCCTCGGTTGCGGGCGATTTCGGCGGTATTGTCGCTACAGTTGTCGGCAATGACAACGAGTTGATTGGGGGAAGTGAGTTGCGGGAGTAGGAAATCTAGAGTTTCGTCAATCACTGCCGCTTCGTCATGGGCGGGCATCAGGACGTTAAACTGAGGGGGATTATTGGTTTGGGGGTCGCGAATGCCGGGAAATAGGGCGGCCCCGCACTCAATGACTAAAACCGCGATCGGCAAAGAAAGCGCGATCGCGAGAATCCCTAAGATAATATTGGTAATTTCAAGAATAGACATTAGGGCGACTCAATCAGGATCGATATCCTAATTTTAGGCCCCACCCCAACGAGCGCGATAGGGGCGAATGTCGAGATGCAGTAAGTTCGGATAGCGGCGATAAATGCCCATTCCCCCCGGCCAATCTCGGAGTCGGGAAGCCATTTGCCGTCCGGTGAGGCCGGGACGAATAAAGTCTACCGCTTGGCCGGAAAGATGGCGAGAAAATCTTGCCCCCCCGACTTGAGAGTTCCAGGGTTCGGGACGATACCAACTGGTAATAGTTATGGGAAATCCCCCCAGGCGATCGCGCACTTCCTCTAAACGTCGCGCCAGGGCTAAAATATTTTCAACATGGGCTTTAGATTGGGGAATGCGATCGCCGTTGTGAATTGCCTCTCGCCAAAAGAAATGCCCTCCAGATAAAATCGGATCGTTGAGATAAAAGGTGCTGACATAACCGGGCAGTTTAAAACTATCAGACCGTTGTTCGACTTGGGGGTCTTCGCCTTCGGGTTCCATTTCCAAGGGTTCGCCTTTTTGCCAAATCTCCACATGATCCCCAAAGGCATACCAAGTGTTAAAACCGTTAAAGGTCTGACCCAAAAACGCCACTTTGATATGATTCCCTTCTTCTCCCCAACTGTGGAGTGCCAGTTCATTGCCCGCCGTAATTGGGTATTTGAGGTTAGAATCGCTAATTTCGCTACTGTCGATGGGTTCTTGCTTGAGAACAGTATCGGTAATAATTTTTAAGGACAGATCGTACTCGATTTTACCCCCAAGCTGACTCCAAGTATTCGGGCCGATAATGCCATCGGCAATTAAGTTTTGCTGGCGTTGAAACTGACGCACAAAATCCGCTGAAGATTCATCATAAACCCCATCAATCGTATCTCCCAGGCGAAACTGGACATAACGAACCGCCGACCCTTCAGCGTGATTGGGGCGTAGGGTGGGTTGGGCTTCGATTTCTGCAAATAACTTCCAGGTCACAGCCCCGGCAGTTTTGCCCGCATTTATCCCCATGATTTCGTGAAATTTCGCCACGGCTGATTCTGTGGCCGGGCCGGTCAAACCATCTTCAACCAAGGCTTTATCGTTGCTGTCGCGAATTTGCAAGCGGTTGAGGGTTTGTTGTAGCTTCAGGATTTGCGCTTTATCTGTGGGGGTAGGGACTTCCGGGGGTTGCGTGGTTTCGGGCAGTTTCCCGGTTAATCCCTTGACAATGGCGTTAGACATGGCTTCTACGTTGAACAGCGTCATGTCTTTTTCCGAGTCAATAAAACAGCATTCGACTAAAATTGCTGGCATAGCCGTATGCTTCAAAACGTAGAGGTGAGAGCCGTTTTTTACTCTACGGTTAAAAAAACCCAAGCCGACAATGTTATCGAGGACAGGTTGGGCAATGCGTCTTCCTGAATCGCTGACGGCAAATACTTCAGTGCCGTTGGCGCTACCGTTAAAGGCGTTAAAGTGAATGGAAACGTAAACATCGACCCGTTCGGTGTTGGCTTTTTGGACCCGCTTGGCCACAGAATCAAGAACGCTGCTGGCGCTACTGGGGTTACAGTTAACCACTTGTTCTCCGAGGGCTTTTAATTGGTCCATCACTTGCGTGCCGACTTTGGTGGTCAATTCATCTTCTCGGCCAAATCGAGAAGCTGCACCAACATCTGGCGGTGCATTGTGTCCCATGTCAATGCCGTATTTCATAACGTTTCTCCTGATGAGTAATCAATCTTGTTTAGACTTTTTGTTGCCCACTCAAGGGTTAACCTTGTATTCGTTTACAGAGAAATAAGATTTGTTTAAGGATAGCAGGCAGCATGGGTTTTTTTCGGGTTTTAACTGGACTCAACACTTGTTCTTAAAAAGTTGTAGCAGAAATTGCCATCAAACCTTTATGTTGCAAGGGTTTGACCCTTAGAACAAACATCTCCACATCCTATGACATCACGAAGCGAGTTTTTCTCAAAACCCAACTCCACAAGGCTGTCAAATTTGAGGGGATATAAAGCTGGCTGAACAAACGCCAAAATCCTCACTGAATCAGTATTTCAGCCTTACTTAGAAACAACAGTGCCAGGGCCTAATTGCCCTGATTATCAGCGTACCGCGAAGTGGATTCCGACGCGATCGCCCTGAAGTGATTGCTGTTGTTGTGAGCGGATGCGGGCCAGATGAAGATTCAAAAAACTTAATTGAAGTTATCAAGCTTGCGAATAAAAATATCTGTAATAATAGAAATAACTCGCTGTTTGCGAAGTTTTATATTGGCATTGACTGACATACCTGATTGTAACCCGATAGGATAATTATTAATAATAATTTCTTGGTTTTCTAGGGTTATTTCTACAGGAAAGCGATAAAAAGGATAAACATCATTAGGCGGTAAAACATCAGAAGCAATGTGGGTTATTTCCCCTTGGATATCGCCAAATTCACTAAAAGGGAAAGAATCAATGCGAACATCCACAGGCATTCCCACTTCCACAAAACCAATATCGCGATTGGTTACAAAGACATTAGCGACTAAGGTATTTTGCGGAACAATTTTTAAGATGGGTTCGCTCGATTGAGCCACAAATCCTTTACTTTGGGGCTGGAGATCGAAGACCATACCATCCACGGGCGATCGCACATCTTGATAAGTTAAAGTGAGTTGGTTTTGTTGAATTTGACTGTCGATTTCAGCAATTTGCTTTTCATTCTCTACAATGGCTTTGCTGAGTTGGCTGTCAATTTCTGCGATGCGTTTTTCGTTTTCAGCAATACGGTTAAAAATTTGGTCTTGGGTAACAGCTATGGTATTTTTAAGCCGTTCTTCTGACCGTTTTATAGCGAGTTCTAAGCGCTTTTCTTCTTGATCTAAACGGATGGTTTCGGCTTCGCTATTTTTAACTTCTTGTTCTTGACGTAGATATTGAATACGCGGGATTCCCCCTTCTGCGACGAGGGGGGTAATATCATCGAGAATCTGTTGATTGACTGCGAGAATACTACGGGCATTTTCCTGTTGAATTTGTACTTGTGCGAGTTGACGATTGAGTTGTTCAATATCCAATTGTGCCGCAGCCACTCGACTGGCTAATTCAGTTTGGGAGGCGCGAAAGCGGGCTTGTTGGGCTGAGTTTAATTGAGTCGGTTGTAACTGATTATTTAATAAAGCGTTGTAGTAGCGACTTTCTGCTACTAAAGCAGCGCGATTTTCAGTAAGAGAAAAGTATTCGGGTTGCTGATTTAATTCTGTATTTTGATTTTCAAGATCGGCCCGCATTTGCGAACGATAAAACAGATTTTCTTGTAGAAGTTGACTGCGGATTTTTTGCAGGGATTGAAGTTGGGCTTGGGCTGCGGTTTTATCAAAAGTAATCAGGACTTCATTGGCGTTTACCCGTTCCCCCTCTGTCACATGAATCTTCTCCACAACGCCGCCTACGGGGGCTTGTACGGCTTTGACTGCTCCTTTGGGTTCGAGTTTGCCTTGCGCCGGAATAGCCTGGTCTATTTGGGCAAAATACGCCCAAGCTACGAATACAGTTGTAACGCTCATAATTGTCCAAACAATTGCCCTCGACCAACCGGGGGATTGACGCAGCATAATTTGGCGATCGAAGTTGGGTTGCGGGGTCATTTCAGTTATCAGTTATCAGTTATCAGTTATCAATGATTACCGTAGTCAAGTCGTTAGTTTAAATTTAGGAAGATTTTCCTTTTAATCCCCTCGAAAAGGGAGGCTTATATCCATAATTTTGGGTTATTATTGTGTTATCTTTTTGGAGAATTGGTGGGTACATAATCATAAATTTAGTGTTATTAAACTTGCGAATCTTGTTGTTTGAACAAACAATAATAACGACCGCATAATGTCATTAATTCATCGTGAGTGCCTTGTTCGGCAATATTGCCTTGATCCATGAGTAAAATTAAATCGGAATTGCGAATCGTGCTGAGACGATGGGTGATAAAAAGAACCGTGCGATCGCGACAGTGGTTTTGTAGGTTTAAACACACCTGTCGTTCGGTATCGTAATCAAGCGCACTGGTAGCTTCATCGAGGATTAATAAGCGGGGATTTTGTAGTATGGTTCGCGCGATCGCAATTCGCTGTCTTTGCCCCCCAGAAAGAGATGAACCTCGCTCTCCTACGGAGGTATTATAGCCATTGGATAAGCTCATAATAAAGTCATGGGCTTGAGCAATTTTAGCCGCTTCGATAATTTGTTCTGTGCTGGCTTCCGGTTGAGTTAACTTAATATTTTCTTGGATTGTTCCTTCAAATAATAAAGAGTCTTGGGGGACAATGCCAATTTGTCGGCGTAAAGAATACAATTCCACTTTGCTAATATCGTAATCGTCGATTAAAATTCGTCCGGCGTTGGGGTCATAAAGTCGCGGAAGTAGTTTGGTTAAGGTACTTTTTCCCGACCCACTTTGACCGACAATCCCCACAAACATTCCCGGTTGTATTTCGAGGTTAATATTAATGAGTTGTAACGGGCCGCTGGCTGCAAAGCGAAAGGAAAGATTTTCGTAGTTAATTTTGCCTTGAATAGAAGGCATAGGAATATTCTCTCGGTCTTGTTCATCGGCTTCTTGAGGTGTATCTAAAATATCGCTGAGACGTTCGAGAGATAAGGCGGTTTCTTGGAAGTTTTGCCAGATTTGTGCCAGCCGTAATAAAGGGCTGGTAACGTAGCCGGAAATAATGCGAAAAGCAATGAGTTGGCCGAGGGTTAATTCCCCTTGGAGGACTAAATAAGCGCCCATCCAAAGCACCAGCAAGGCAGAGAGTTTTGTTAAGAAGTTACTGGTCGATCCGGCTGTAGTTGAAGTGATAGAAGTTTTAAAACCTGCGGATACATAACGAGCGTATTTTTCTTGCCATTTCCAGCGAGATTGCAGTTCAATATTTTGAGCTTTGACAGTTTGGATTCCCGATAGAACTTCGACGAGATGGGATTGGGTTTCGGCGTTACGTTCGGCTTTAAATCGCAGTTGACTACGAATGATGGGGGAGATTATTACAGTGAGGAAAAGAAAGACGGGAATTGTTGCCAATGCGACTAAAGTTAAGACCCAACTATAAATCAGCATTACAACAATATATAACCCTGAAAATACTGCATCGAGAACAACGGTTAAGGCAGTCCCGGTGAGAAATTGGCGGATGTTTTCGAGTTCATTAATGCGACTGGCTAGTTCCCCAACAGGACGCTTTTCAAAGTAGCGCAGGGGTAATCGTAATAAGTGGTCGATAATTTCCGATCCGAGGGCTAAATCAATGCGATTGGTAGTATCGACAAATAAGTAAGTCCGCAGACTTGAAAGGACGGCTTCGACAATGGCAATAATGACGAGAAGCGTTCCTAAAACGTGAAGAGTGTCAACGCTGTTTTGGACAATAACCCGATCGATAATAACCTGAATCATCAGGGGATTCGCTAAGGCAAAAAGCTGAACGAAGAAAGAGGCAAAAAAGACTTCCAGTAACACTTTGCGATAGCGTTTCAGGGAGGGGATAAACCAATGTAAGCCGAATTTTTGCTGGAGGGTATTCTTGGTTTTCTGGAGTAGCAGTATTTGTGAGTTCTCTCCCCATTCAGCTTGAAATTGTTGTGGCAGACAACGAACAATCCCCTCAGCAGGAACACCTAAAATAATTTCTCTGGCATTGGTTTCGTAAACTAAAGCAAAACTATCTTGCCAAGTTATTAAAGCAGGAGTTTGAATTTGGGAAATGCGATCGCCCGGAATTTGACTGAGTTGGGCTTTGATGCCAAGAAGTTCTGCGATCGCGCCACACAGTTGCAAAGAAATGTTTTGATTGCGGGCTTTTTGGTCGGCTAAAACTCGTTGAATTACATCCTGACGGGGAGGCATTTGCCAATATTGAGTCAACATGGTAAAGCAAGCTAAAACGGTTTGAATTTCTCCGTTTCCTCGCACATGGGGATAGGTTTGACGACGGGATTTTGTTTCGACAAAGGGATGGACAAATTCGGGATTGGGGGGACGATCGGGAGCATAGGGAATTGGGATTACTTCAGATTGAGATGTTGGTGTGTTTGTGGTTTTAGGAAAGCCAATGAAGCGAGGAGGATGGCTAGAATGAAGTTTAATTTTCGCGTGAGAATCGACAATTTCACCTACTGCGAGATTCTCAATTTCTCCTCCTCCACTCAAATACCAAGTATGGTTATCGTCCAGTTGTTGTCCAGAGGAAAGATTAGGCTGTAAATAGCGTATAACTGCCGTTTCTGTTTGAGTATGAATTAGAGTTTTGAGATCGGTTTCTATCTGGGGTTGCTGTTGAAGCGATCGCACCATTAAATCATACACTTCCGCCGGAGAAGATCGATTATAAAAATAATGACTCAGGGTAACTTCTGATTCTAAAAGCTGTAAAAAATCTGGGGCTGCTAATGTGAGGCAAATTGTTTCTTCCGATGCGATCGCGGTTTCACAAGCAACACCCCGCACTAATCCTACCCAACCTAAAAGATCTCCCGGTTGTAAAAGTTGTAGGGTAATCGGTTTGCGATCGCGGGGATGATAGCCGAGTAATCGCGCTTGACCTTCGAGAATAATCGCAATTTGATAGGGTAAGGTTTCGGCTCGTAAAATAGGCTGTCCGAGACGGTAGCGTAAAAGTTGGACGCGATCGCACCAAGGCTTTAATTGTTCGGGACTAAGTTGATTAAACGGCGGTATTTTAATTAAAAGTTCGGGAATAGCAGTGGGGGTTATTTCAGTCATCAGTTATCAGTTATCAGTCATCATGAATTGAGTAGAGAGTTTACTCGATAGTTTGCTGGTTATTGGGTTATTGTTTTTTCGCGAGAGTCATTAGTGACTACTGTTGTTGTGTTGGTAGTTTGAAATTATAGAGATAAATCCAGGACTTGATTTTTTATGGGAAATACTAGCTTGGAGAAGTGGTTAGAGTTTCAGCAGCATCGGGAGACAAAGAGACTTTTGCGAGTTGCTGCTGTAGCCACTGGTCGAACTTTTCTTGGAGTAGCTTTTCGCGAGTTTGAGCGTCCAGTTGTGCCGGAAACTTCTGCTCTAAACGCACGATAAGATACCAATCGTTAATCGTTGTTGGCGGCCAAAGTTCCCCCGGATCGCTAACTGCTAGGAGTCGGGCTAAATTCGGGTGTGGAACTTGTAAAGAAACTGGCCCAATTAAACCACCAGTTTTAGCTTCTGGCCCTTGAGAATATTGTCGAGCGAGATCGGCAAATTCAACTTCCTGCTCTAATAAACGGCAGTAAAATTCTTGGGCTGCACCTGCATCTTTGGTTCGCAATAAAGAGTAAACAACTTTATCGAGTTTACTTTTTTGTTTGAGAAACTCTGATTCAATTTGATGACCCCAAGTTTGCTCTTTAAATTTATGTAGTTTGAGTTGGCGTAAGCGTTGGGATTGTTGTTTTGGAGAATATTTTTCAGCTTCAGAAGTTGTTTCCTCTAAAGCTTGAGTCAATTCAATGGGAGTAAGTTCAATGCTTGCGATCGCGTCTTCGATTATCAACTCCCGCGCTAATGCCGGAATGAGTTGATATTGAGCCAGGAGGGGCAAAATTGCCTCACTGGTAACTGCGCGATCGCCAATTCGTAACACCTGAGTCATTGCCAAACTTATCTCCATCCAGAAATTTCGCCAACTTTTAACAATGGCAGATTAATGTTAAGATTCGACTAATCCTTGATTAAAAATTAAAGATGTATGGTCTTGTCGTAGTTGTTCTAGGCGCATTTCTAACTTCTCAGTTAAGGTTTCCAAATGCGCCTCATTGCTGAGTTGAGGACGAGCATTTTTTTGAATCAATTGCAACTGCTGAACGAGAGAAGCAGCGAACCACAAATTCGGTTGACTGCCGTAAATTAACCAATGCTGAAAAGAACGCCAAGCCGAACGTAAACCGCGGCCATAACGAGGATATAAATTACTCTGTGGTGGCAAAATCCAAGGATGATAATTTAAGCCCACAGAACTACACCAATCTTGCCATTTAAAAGCCAAAATTCTCGGGCTGGTGGTAATCGGAATCCAAGGCACTCGTAACGCATCCGCTACAATTGCTCCGTGCATGGCTTCTGCCAGTAAAACTTCTGTTTGCGCGATCGCGTTTAAAACTCTTTCTACCGACCAAGCCGGATGAATAAAATAAACCCCCGCTTCTGCACAAATTTCTTGCCATTGTTGACAAGCAAAGTTCGCATGATGAATATGGGGCATAAACGCGAAAGCATATTTTTTCGGTGGTGTTTCTGCCCATAAACGCCGCACTAAAATTGCACCATCCGTTATCGCAAAATCCTCTGCTAATCCTAAGTGACGGGCCGAAAGTTTGCCCCGCACACAATATATTTTCCAAGAATTGGGAATCTGTGTGAGAGGCTTTTCATACCCTACTCCTGTACTTAATACAATAACCTGTTTCGCTGGAGAAACTCGTTGTGGCAAAAGATGATTTAATAATGTCCCCATTCCCACAAAAATCCGGCTTTCATCCTCATTAAAAAAATCAGGAAGCAGTTGCGGCCATAACCAGTCATTCAGTGCATCGCCAAAGTTAGCCAAACCATCCCGACGCTGATAATAATAAAGTTTCATCTCTCAAAAAAGCTTATTTTTAACCTTGGTAATATAACTCGAACTGACTTGCCGACTTATTTGCAAATATCGCCACAAATCCGGTAATTCCTGCCAGTTGAAATAAGCCGGAATTGCCACTTTCTTGACAAATTCGCACCATTGGCCTAAAATCCGATCAAAGGTGATAATCTGGGCTTTCTTATGGCCGTTTGCCACCAAACGCTGGTAAAATTCGCGATCGCCCTGCAATCGAGACAACGCTGAAAACACCTCAGAGACAGACTTTACCTCGATATAATCCCAACCGGGAGTCCCCACACTGCGGTAAGCTGACTCCACTCCTAGTAGGGCCGGAACACCACTCAACCAGGAGTTGTAGAGTTTTGTCGCTGGCTTGTTGGGGAAACCGTGACGAGTGGTAAAACTGCGAACAGCTACGATCGCGTCTACTGTGCGATAATCGTGCCAAGCCGCATCGAGGGTTTGATAATCCGTCCAATGGTTGCGATTCGCGATCGCGTGCCATTGTAAGCCCATTGAGGCTAATTGGTTGGCGAAATCCGGGTGTTGCAATTCAGGGGCTAAATTGTCTGCATGGCCAAAAAAAGCCACCGTCTCGACGCGATCGCGATGCTCCCGTGGTAATAATCCCGGCTGCGGCCAATGGGGCAGGAAATAACAACTGGTATCTTTCTGGACTTCTGTAGGATTTTGGACGATATGGAGAGGGGCAAAAGGGTACTTACTGCCCTCGGCTTTGATGTCGATTAATAAGATGTTTTTACTCGGTTTGATGGGGTGCGATCGCAACACATTGTGATGAGCAAAAACAATCCCCGCGTCGGGAAGTTCTGAGGTAAGGTGACAGGGAAAATTACTGTTGCGTAAATGCAAGTAAGTTTGAATTGTCCAAGCATATATTCCTAAGCCAAAGCCCGGCCAATTTTCCGTCGCACTTTGGGGTAAGTCTGACGGAAATAAAGAGGGAGGTAAATAGAAATATATTTCGGGCATTGGTTATTAGTCTCTAAGAAGAAGGTTTTTTCGATAATTGACTGTTATTGGTTATTGGTTATTAGTTATTAGTTATTGGTTGAAGAGACTTCAGATTATCTTTTGACGTAAGCCGACAAACTGAGAAGTCAACTTGCGATTGAGAAAATGCCACCAATGATAAAAAGGACTGAGTAAACTATATAGCCATAACTCGCGCTTGCATTGAGCCACTAAATCGACTTTAGTTGTTAAGAGATTGCGCCCAAAAAAGAATAATAATTTATGTCCATCGTTGAGCCAATATAAAATTAGTATCAAGGGAAAAAAGATAGTCGAAAACTGTAACTTTCGCGTTGGATAGCGACTCAAACCTACCCCGCGAAATAAGCGAAACAAATAAGGCTTTTCTAAACGCCTTTTAGGGACAACATGAGTTATCTTCAAATCGGGATTGTGCCAAATTTGCCAACCTTTTTGACGCAGATAAGATAGGGTTTCAATATCTTCTCCCTTCGCACTCAACGACTGTTGAGAAACTCCCGTTAATAGAGGAGAAACCGGGACGCATTCTAACCAAGCTTGTGTACGAATCACCATCCCTGCACCCGCCGGGAAAAGCCAGCGATTGAGTAAATCGTAACGAAAAGGAACATCGCCGCGATCGCTAATCGCTAAAAAGCAAGCAATCTGCTCAAAATTAACCGGAGGTGGTACTTCGTATTCCGGGAACAAGCGACTCCCAAAAGCACCCGCTTGGGGATGGTTACGAGCAAAAAAAACGGCAGCATTTACCCAATTTTGAGCCGGAATATTATCATCATCGACAAAAGCAATTAACTCCCCTTTTGCCATTTTAACGGCTAATCTGCGGGCGATCGCGATTCCCGGTTGGGGTTCAAAATAGAGATAAAGTGGACAAGGAAAGTCCTGCTGATAGCGATGAACGACTTGTTCGGTGCGATCGCGACTATTATTGTTAATGACGATAACTTCCCAGGTAATATTATTGACTTGGGTTTGCGATCGCAACGCTTCTAATACTCTCGGTAAGCGCTTTTCGCCATTATAAGTACAAATCGCAACGGTAATATCAATTGAATTAGAGAACATAAAAATAGTTTTTAGTCAAGTATTTTCTAAAATTTAATACTTTATTATTAGTTTAGAAAAGGGACATTAAATTTAGGTTTAGAAATGATTAATATCAAATCCGGAAATACAACCACTATTTTAGAACCCCGGTTTCTGCGGTCAAATTTTAACTTTATCGTGTAAGCAGATAAGAAACCGGGGTTCTTAATCCTCACAATTTAATTCAATACAAACAAGAAAAACAAAACCCCAGCTTTTGAAAAAACCGGGGTTTTAGATTGTAGTCAGTGGTAAACGAATTAAACCGTTACAAAAGCCGTATCTTGCATCGCAATTAGAGCGTCAGCATTGGTATTTCTTACCACCGCCAACATCTCATCTTCAAACGCAATTTGAGCGTGATTTCCTTGTTGGAAAATTGTTAATTGACCGAAGCTTAAATTCTCAGCCAAACCGATAAAATCTATTCCCAATTCAAAATCAACAATCGTATCCGTCCCTTCTCCTGAGGCCAAAACAAACGTATCGCGTCCTTGACCCCCAGAGAAATCATCCCCCGTGAGAATATCATTACCTAGACCACCCCGGAGGATATCATCACCATCATCTCCCCAAATGCGGTCATCCCCCGCGTCACCATACAGGATATCATTACCCGACTTACCGCCAATGCGATCGTCGCCGTCGCCCCCATAGATGATATCATCGCCACCGGGGGTATTGACTTGGGACTTGCGGAGATTGCGATCGCCCCGTAAAACATCATCCCCATCGCCGCCGAAAATGGTATCATCACCTAAGCCCCCGGCAACAACATCGTCCCCAAAACGACCGTAGAGAGTTTGATTCTCGTCGTCTCCGACTAAATTATCGTCTCCCAGACTTCCCCACAACACATTCTCTGGGACGGTGAGGGTGAAACGAGACAGAAGTGGGTCGTGGTCGCTGGCTTGGTTGCTAAACTCAGAATTGGTCTGTACCGCATCAAATTCTGCCACGGGGACAAGATTATCACTTGTGAGAATGTGGTCGAGGGATTGGGAATTACCCTGGAAAATGTAAGAATAGCGTTCGTTAGGGGGTAAAGTTTCCGTGAGATTAGTCAAACTTTGTTCCAAGATTTCCAACGGAGGGAGAAACTCAAACTCATTGAAATCTCCCAACGCAATCACATTGGCATCTGCATCCGTTGTTAGGATATTCTCAATGTAATCTTGGACAACCTGGGCTTGTTGCGTCCGTTCGTCTACGCCCCCATTTACGGTAGGATTAGTTTGGAGGTCAACAGCCGGTTGCGTTTGACCGAATAAAGGACTGCTTCCCCCCTTCGAGGAAAAGTGGTTGTTCACCAGCGTAACCTCCTCACCATTAAAAAGGAACTTTGCAGCCACAGACTTGCGCGTATCCGTAAAAGCCATTGTCCCTTCCCCAATGCGTTCGGCAGAGTCTGGGATATAATCAACGCGGGAAGCATCGTAAAGATAGCCTACGCGGATATTACCCCCCGGTTGACCGCCATCTTGCCGATTTTCCGGCGGTAAATCGATAAATTCGTAGCGCGGGCCCCCGGCTGCTACAATAGCTTCAATTAAAGTTTGATAAGTTAAACTTGCGTCTACCACATCGCTAATTTCTCCCCCGTCATTGTCCTGTATTTCTTGGACACCGACAATATCGGGGCTGTGGAGATTGTTCACAATTTGGGCTGCAATGGCCGCAAACTTACCTTCCCCTAAATCATCATCTACATCGCTAAAACCGCGATTGGTGAGGTCGGGATTTTCAATGCGGGGGTCGAGGTTTTGGACATTGTAACTCGCGACGGTGAGTTGGTCGTCTCCTGCGGTCAAAACGCTGACTTCGGGTTGTAATCCCCCGTCCGTAACGGTGAAAGCCTCTGTAACCTTGACTTCAAAATTGCCAAAACTGTAGTCTACTACCCCAGTAACATCTCCGAGGGTATCCCCCGTATTCACCTCTGGGCTAAAATCGGGAACTAAATCTCGGTCATACTGAATCTGAATCCGTTCCGGGTTAAAATCATCCGGACTAATATTTATTGTGCCGCGATCGCTCACGCCTGTGGCATTATTTCCCTGATTCGCTAAAGTAAACACCTCCCCAAAGCGATTACTCGGACTCACAGCCACAGCATCTTCGACTGTCACCCGCATCCCTTCGACAGATTCATAAAAATCAATCCCATCTTCAGACGGGTCAAACACACTAAAGTTATCATTATCGATAACCTGAGTCGGAGGTTTGCGACCGGATTCTCCTAGGATAGTTGCAACCGGTAAAGCATTCCCCGTCGAAATAGTCGCAATCGTCGGATTAACAATCTCCGTCGTAGACAAATTCCCCGTCGAAGCCCCCCCAGGGATAAACTCCGTCACTGTCCCTGAGACTTCCACCTCATCCCCTACACTCACCGTCGGAGTCGAACGGGTAAAGACTAAAATACCATCAGAAGTCAACTCATTACCATCTCCTGTCGCATCCTGGAGATAAAAGCCATTAAAATCTACCGCCGTCACAATCCCCGTCGTGACCACAGATTGCCCGGCAAAGGGTGAAATATGACCTTCCCCTTGAATTTCGTAAATTGGGGTCGTGGTAGGGGTTGGCGGTTCGGGAACGTCCCCTGTAGCTGTCCCCGGACTGGCATTGGTATCCGCAATCGCGTTATGTTGAACCACATTCGTATCCCCGGCAGGTTGACGAACCAAAGACACCCCATCGGTATCATTACCCCAATCCTCAGCCGTCCCTGCTAACGTTGCTGTCGGGGAAAAATTATCATAAGTCGTCGGGTCATCGAAACTATCGCCGTTATACGCCAACTGCACATATTCATCCATTGTTGGGTCGTACAACACCACATTATCGCCACCATTATTAATCACACCGCCACCGCGACCCGCATCAAACGCCAGATTACCCTCTCCCACATCCGGTAAACTACCGCCCGCTTGAACGCCAACGATGACCACCGCATACTTACCCGGTTCTAAAACTGTCCCGGCGGGAAAAGTAAACCAATTATCATTGCCCGCGTCCCAAAGTTGCAAGCCTGCTAACGAAATCGCCGTATCGCTGCTGTTATACAACTCCACAAACTCATCCGTCGTCGCCGCAACGCCACTATTATCCGTATCGAAATTATTACTACCGTTGGGGTCAATGAGAACCTCGTTGAGAACAATACCACCCCGTAATACGCTTGAAGTTAACGCCATGATGTCTAAAATCCTTAGATTGCTTATACAGAAATAGGTTTGGGATATGTTGTGAGGAATAAGAACCCCGGTTTCTCGGGTCAATTGCTAACGTTATCGAGTAAGCAGATAAAAACCGGGGTTCTAGAAACCTTCCAGTAAAACTAAATCGTCGTAAACGCCGTAGCTGTTAAATCATCCGCATTGGTATTCTTCACGATGGCCAACACTTCATCCCCCGCGAAGATTTCGGCATGATTGCCTTGCTGAGAAATTGTCAACTGACCAAAACTGAGGCCGTCAGCTAACCCAATAAAGTCAACCCCAGTTTCAAAATCAACAATCGTATCCGTTCCTTCTCCTGAGGCCAAAACAAACGTATCGCGTCCTTGACCCCCAGAGAAATCATCCCCCGTGAGAATATCATCTCCCAAACCACCCCGGAGGATATCATCACCATCATCCCCCCAAATGCGGTCATCCCCCGCGTCACCATACAGGATATCATTCCCCGACTTACCGCCAATACGGTCATTGCCGTTACCGCCGTAGATAATATCATCGCCGCCAACAACGCCAACTTGGGCATCTCGGAGATTGAGGTCGCCGCGTAACACATCGTCACCATCTCCGCCGAAAATGACATCATCGCCCAAATCCCCCGCGGCCAAATCATCGCCGCCTTGGGCTTGTAGCAACTCGTCCAACTCGGTTCCGATTAACTCATTGATGCCATCGCTGCCGATAATGGTATTTTCGCCAAAATCATAAGTCGTGGTCGTCCCGCTAAACTCATTGGTCACCACCAACAAGGGACGATTCGTAGGACTATCCGCCGCATCGATAAACGTCAGACCTTCCGGGGCAATATCCCCTTCTGTACGGGCGTATTGTACAAACTCCGGGCTGTTGGGATTGCTGACATCGTAAACCAACACGCCACCACCAGACCGTTCTAAACCGATAAAGGCATAGGTGCGTCCATTTACCTCACCAATTGTAACACCTTCGGGTTCTGCACCCTTGTTATCCGATCGCCCATCAAATTCATCCGGGTCACCGTCATTGGCATTAAAAAACTCAGGAGTCTGCCGGGCCGTGATTTGGGCAATATCATCGCCACTATCAAACACCTGGTTGCCTTCACTATCCCAAATCGAGAAAGACCGACCACCGTAAGCATAAAGCTGGTCGTAATCCCCATCGCCGTCAATATCGCCGTCTACCGTCGAAACCGCCAAACGACCCAAAGCCTCATCTTCCTGCAACTCAGCCCTATTGGGAAACGCCACCGGGTCGAGAACCAAATCCTTAATCCGTTCGTCCTCGCCGCGATCGTCTCCTTCGTTCGCCGTGATATAGTAAGTTTGGTTATTAATTGAGTAGGATGCGATCGCGTCCGGTTGATACATCCCCAACACCGGCCAGGGCTGAATATTAATCGCCCCATCTTTGTCGCTGGCATCTAAAGCACTTTGCGTCCAGTCTTTATAACCCAACGGCTGAATCTCAGTAATCTCCGCCGCAGCCATATCAACCACCGCCACGCCGTTATTTTCTTGCAGGGTGACAAACGCCTGAGACCCATCCGGGGAAACCGCAATATACTCCGGTTCTACATCCTCAGCCACCGACTTATCTGGGAATAAACGCAGTCCCGCAGCTTGTAATGCTGCTTCCTGGCCGTTAAACCCCTGAAAATCCGCCGTTTGTACATCAGTCTGGCTCAAACTCGCCACACCGCCCGTTAAATCGATAATACTAATCGAAGCTTCCGGGTCGCCCTCATCCGTGGGTTCTCCCTCATTGGCCACCAAAACCTTGCTGCCGTCTGGGGTAAACGTCAGCATATCCGGCAACACGCCTACCGTAACTTGACTGAGGTAATTCCCGTCAGTATCAAAGAAAACCGCCTCTCCCGGCAGATTCCCATCCTCATTTTCCACAGCCGCCGCCAAAATGCCATCTTTGACCGCGATACTATTCACGCCGTCGCCATAATCTGCAACGCTAATCTCACCAATCAAGACGATATTACTCGGATTAGTGAAATCAAAAACATCAATAGCCTTCGTAAAACCATTGACCACAAACAATCGTTTAGAAGCCGGGTCATAAGCCGAAATCTCAGCGACTCCTTCATCAACAAGCCCAGTTTCGTAAGTTCCTAATGCGGTTAATTGCATGAAAATACCCTGAATACTACTAGAATTGAGAAAAATTTACTAATTTGGTGGGCAATACCCACCCTAAAATCGCTAATCGTCAAACGCTCTAGAAACCAAGCTAGATAACATCAAGAAACGATGCCCAAACTCAAAATCTAAGTCACCCACTCTCAACCTCCCTTACGCAGGGAATCTGGGGGTAACGCGCAAGCCCCCAGTGGGGGGTGTGGGGGGGGGCTAGTCCCCCACACCTCTGACAAAGAGCAAACCCTAAAGGGCTTACTACAAGCCTTATACCATTACAAAACTCGACTGCGCGATCGCGTCAGCCTCAACCCCATTGAGAATCGCCAACGTCGTATCCTCATAACCCACCGTGGCATTCTCACCTTGTTGAGAAATCGTCAACTGACCAAAACTGAGGCCGTCGGCTAAGCCAATAAAGTCAACCCCAACCTCAAAATCAACAATGGTATCCGTCCCCTCTCCGGCGGCCAAAACAAACGTATCGCTACCTTGACCCCCAGAGAAATCATCCCCCGTGAGAATATCATTGCCTAAACCACCCCGGAGGATATCGTCGCCATCATCCCCCCAAATGCGGTCATCGCCTGCCCCACCATACAGGGTATCATCGCCGGACTTACCGCCAATGCGGTCATTTCCCGCACCGCCATAGATAATATCATCGCCGCCAACAACGCCTACTTGAGCGCTGCGGGAATTTAAATCCCCCCGCAACACATCATCACCGTCACCCCCGCGAATCACATCATCGCCCAAATCACCAGCAGCCAAGTCATCGCCGCCAAAAGCCCGAATATCATTATTCTCAGTATCGCCAATTAAGGTATTATCGCCATTATCCCCGGCAATAATCCCCTCTAATACTGTGCTTTCGCGAGCATCCAGGTTTTGAATGCGAGTATCTAATTCCGGCGGCACATCGGCATTATCAAACGGCATCGCTTCGCTAAAATTAGCCGCCAGGTATTCGGCCAAAGCATCTTGTTCCGAGCCATCTGGGGCAAACGTCGCAACTCCCGTGCGGGATGCGTCGTTGGCTTGGTTTAAGTCTACGCGGTCAGTCGTCGGGAAGGGATAACCGTCGCCTCCATTGGCCAAAAAGCCTAGGGTCACGGTGCGGAAAGTGCGAGAGGGGTCGCCGACTAACTCGCCGTTATTGACCACAACATCGAGGATATTACCATTATTATCTGTGACCGCCAACGACTGGACGCGATCGCCTGGGGGTAAATCTGGGTCAAAACTAAAGGATAACCCACTCACTTGCGGAAAACTGCCCGGAGTTGCCCCGGTCGCGACCCCAGACAAGCCATGCTCGACCACATCGACTAATTCCTGGGCGGTTAGGGTCAACAAACTCAAACCGTTGTTAAACCGCAGCGTGTTAGCAATATCCACCTCAGAAATACCGCCTTCGGGCTTGTTGGCTAAAGGATTGCCTTCGGGGGGTAACTTTTCGGGTTCAACGGCACCGGGAGGGGTGACCAAACGCCCGATATTGTCGCGAATACCGCCGCCATTTTTAATCGAAATGACCGTATCTGGGTCAAATTGCTGCGCGATCGCGAGGTTGGCATCTGCCGTTAAATTCCCTAAATTAGTTTCTTGACTGCGAACATCTCCCCGCGTCCCGTTGAGAAACACATCGGTTACACCGAAGAAATTGCTATCTTGTGCGATAATCGCTTCGCGCAAGGCATTGGTAATCTCGACAATCTCCGGGTCAACCCATCCTGCCGCGTTGAGGTCAGCCACGCCTTGCTCGTCCGTCGCATAAGCCCCACTTACATTCGGGTCAATGCTAGCGGGAATAATTACGCCATTCTCGTCAAACTCCACCACCAAGCGACCGACATATTTGTAATTCCCATCGGTATTCACCACTGCAATGGGTTCTCCAGTGGCCGAAGTCTTGAGAATGGGATACACTCCCTGAGCCGTATCTCCGGGTCTGAGGCGATCGGTGGCATCGGCTAAAATTGTATTCGAGCCACCCGCCATAATAATATCAACGCCACTAAGTTGACTGGCTAGTTGCTCCTCGATGGAGATTTGCTGCATGTGCGCCAGCAAAACCACCTTATCAATGCCTTGGGCGGTTAAAATATCCACTTCCGTTTGGATTTCGGCAGCTAACGCCGCAATATCCGCCGGATCGCTCGAATCGAAGTTCGCTGGCGCAATGCCTACATCTCCCGGAGAGGAAATCGTACTCAGGGTTGGTGTGGTTGCACCTACAACCCCAACCGAGTAACCATTGACATTAATGACGGTACTCCCCGCGATGCTGTTGCTTTGGGGGGGAGTACCGTCGGGAACGACTAAATCCGCCAGGTTCGCATCTGTCGAAAAATCTAAATTGGTGCTGAGATAAGGAAACTGCGTCCCTGGATAATCACCATCGGCAGTAATTAAGTTACGGACGGTATCGGTTCCCAAATCAAACTCATGATTCCCTAGGGCGATCGCGTCAAATCCTAACTCATTTTGAATCAAAATATCGCCAATACCCGGCGCACCATATACGCTTTCGCTGGCTGAAAAGAACACACCGGGAATATACGCATCTCCCGAAGACAACACCAAAGTATTTCCATAGTCAGCATTACCGTCATTATCTGCATCCTGATTTTTCAGGGCATTTAATACCGCCGAAAACCGGGGTGCATCATCTAAAGCCGGAATCCCGGCTTCTTGGTCAGCCGCGTGTAAAAATTGAAAAATTGCCATAAATCCAGCCAAAAAACTAAGTTCAATAATTGCGAAAACTGTAATTTGGACACAAATGTCCCTTGACTTCGAGACAATTCAACTCCAAGCCCAAAACTGTGTTGATTCGAGGTAAGACCATCCCAAGTAAGTACGCCGCAATGTAGCTTTTGAGAGCAAACGCTCTCTACACTGGGACAACAGTACACAGGACAATATTAAATTTTTGTTTCTCCGTAATTTACCGGAATCCAGAGAAAATATAACGTTTCTCTGACATTGGTGTAAGTGTTCTTACACACATTAATTGTAAAGATTTAGTAAATAACCTAAGTTCGGCATAAGCTGGAAGTCTGACAATATTAGCAAATTGAGCCAAAACCAACGAGATGATGACATTTAACGTTACCGAGGGCGATCTTGCTTGCGATACTTACTCTTAAAACCCCTGACGCAGGCAGGGCTGTTTCAATGTCAACCGAAACGAAGGAGAAAAAAGCCAAAGCCCCAGTTTTTTGGCGAAACCGGGGCTTGGAAAGTTTAGATTGAACTTACGAGTTTTCTTGCAGCCAGGTGCGGGCTAATCCCAATTCAAACTGAAGGGGAGTGTCGAGATAATCGGGGAGTTGGTCTTGACGGGCAATAACCGACTCAAATAAAGCCGCGGATTGCTCAACGAGATCGGTATTATTGCGTTCTTTGCCCAATTTGTACAAAATTTGCGCGTGTAAATAATGAACTTCAGGATTGTCAGGGGCTTCTTGTAACGCTTTTTCGACGTATTCGAGGGCTTGGTCGTATTTTTCCATGTCCCGATAGGCGATCGCGATGCCCCGATTCACCATATAAGTGGGGGCGGCATTATCGCGGAAATTGGCGATCGCGTTTTCAGGATTCGCAAAGGGCAAATTCACCGCCAGCATTAACTCCATATAACCTTTGAGCAGGTTTAATTCGGGGTCGTTGGCATCGATTTTTTCAGCGGCTGAGATATATTGCAACACTTTTTGCAGCTTGCTCACTGCTCCGAGGGGGCCTTGGGTTTTAATGGTATGACTGCCTTCAATAAAATGTCCCACCGCCATATAAATATTACCCCGCAAGGGATCGGAAGCCATGAGTTGTTCGGCCGCGGCTAGGGTATCGCGAGCATAAGGACGCAACGCTTCCCAATCTTCGCTACTGTAAGCCAAAGCCGCCGCGATCGCGTGGGCAAGAGGCTCGTCGGGTTCAGCCGCGATCGCCTCTCGGGCCAGGCTTTCGGCTTTGGTGTAGTTGCCTTCAATAAACATTGCCTCGATGGTCGCTTCGGTGCGATCGCCAATGTCGCGAGCATTTGTACTACGAAAGGGATCGCCAGCCCAAGCCGCCGACCCTAATAAATTTGCTGTAACGGCCATTGTCATAGACAAGGCGAGAGTTAAAGCTTTGCGAGGAATCAACTGAATGTTACGCATGAGTGTTTCAGGGATAGTAAACCAAGATTAAGAGCGAATCAGACACAAAAAGACGAGACTACCCACAATATTGCTTTGGTGTTGCCCTAGGCAAAATCAATCAATCTGCCTGGGTTAAAGACAACAATCCAAGTTTCCTAAGACGTAAATCCTTTTTTGTAAGTTCCCAACGGCGCGATCGCCGGATTTATGCCCAAAGATAGAGAACAATCCGCCATTTTCCCACCTCAATTTCCCCTGTAAGGCGGTAAAAACCTCCCCCCATGTTCGACACAATAGATAGTGTAGCCCGTGTATTTCTCTCCTTGATATTGCCTTTTTTACCAATCTCGAAGGCTGAGGAAGGCAGTCTTACTGATAACTGATAACTGATAACTGAAATGACCACAATCTCAACTCCAAAACAAGTCACCCTAACCCCAAAAAATGCTGATTGGTGGCGCAGTGCTGTCATTTATCAAGTGTATCCCCGCAGCTTTGTGGATAGTAACGGGGATGGGATTGGCGATCTCAACGGTATTCGGCAAAAGCTCGATTATATTGCTTCGTTGGGGGTAGATGCGGTGTGGATTTCGCCGTTTTTCAAATCCCCCATGCGAGATTTTGGCTATGATATTTCCGATTATCGTGCCGTTGAGCCGATGTTTGGCACTCTAGAGGATTTTCAACACCTCCTCAATGAAGCCCACGATTTAAACCTGAAAGTCCTCATAGACCAAGTATGGAATCACACTTCAGACGAACATCCTTGGTTTGTTGAAAGCCGTAGCAGTAAGGACAATCCGAAAGCCGATTGGTACGTCTGGGCAGACGCAAAACCCGACGGTTCCCCACCGAACAACTGGCGGGCTACCTTTGGCGGTAGTGCTTGGACTTGGGACGAAACCCGCCAACAATATTATCTGCATAACTTCCTGGTACAGCAACCGGACTTAAATTGGTATAACCCGAAAGTGGTGGCCGCGATCGCGGAAACGGCTGAATTTTGGCTGGATATGGGGGTTGATGGTTTCCGTCTCGATGTGGTCAACTTCTACACCCACGACCCCCTCTTGCGGGATAATCCCCTTCGTCCTAAAGATACACCCCGTCCGGCAGGTGCAGGAGCGACCGATCCTTATTTTGACTTTATTAACACTTATAATTTCTGTCAGCCTGCCACGGTCGAATTGCTCACCCCGATTCGCAAGGTTATCGACCGCTACGAAGGCACAACAACCCTCGCAGAAGTGAGTTCGGCAGAAGACACCATCGGCGTTTCCAGCGAATATGTCCAAGGGGAAAACCGCCTCCACATGGCTTATAATTCTTCCCTGATGACCGACGAACCCTTAACTTGGGAGCGATTGCGAGAACTTATCGCAGAAGTGGAAAATAGTTTAGGCGATGGGGTGATTTGCTGGACAGGGGGAACTCATGACTTTCCCCGACAAACCTCCCGTTGGCGCAAATATCTGATCGACGATAAATTTACCCACGAAGCCTTCGACCACATGTTTGCGGCGTTGCTGATGTGCTTGCGCGGGAGTTGCTGCATTTACCAAGGAGACGAACTCGGTTTAACCCAAGCTGAAATTCCTTATGAAAAAATGCAAGACCCCTTTGGTTTAGCAAACTATCCGCAAGTCTTGGGGCGAGATGGCTGTCGTACCCCGATGCCTTGGCAAAAAAACGCGCCAAATGCAGGCTTTTCTGATGCCAAAGAGCCTTGGCTGCCACTTCCTAAAGAACATCGCGCCCATGCGATAGATTTACAAGAGCAAAGCGAGTTTTCTTTGCTGAATAAATATCGTCGCTTGGTTGATTGGCGCAAAAAACAACCGGCGTTACGGGGAGGGGATTTAACCTTAGTCGATACCCCTGACCCCATATTGGGCTTTAGTCGGGAATGTGACGAGCAGAAACTGTTGTGTTTGTTTAATCTCAGTCCCATGACGGTGCATATTGACTTGTCCCAATTTCCCCATTGTGTTGAATCGGATGAATCGGATTTTGTCAATCGCAAATATGGCAGTACGGTTGAGATTGCGGGGTATGGCGTGTTTTTTGGGAACTACTCCATCAAAAACTGAAACTTGAAGTTCCTTTATTGCGTCAACAGAGTTATTGCCTAAAAAGCTATTAACTACTGTTACATTTATGACAACTTCTAAATTTTTAGAGGGTAAAAGTTCTCGGTGGGCGATCGCGCTGTCTCCTTTGGTTGTGGCCCTGGGAATCGCGATCGCGTCTCCTGCTTCCGCTTGTAGCCCCATTCCCGGCGCTCGACCCGCCCCCCTATCCCAACGAGTCAGCAGCGCTCCTTACGTCTTTACCGGGACAGTCACGGCAATTAACGACGATACAATAACCATTCAAATTGACCGCTATTTCAAAGGCCAAGGGGATAATATCGCCGTTGTCTCCGGTTTTAATACCCATTCCTGCTCGGATTTTATCACCAAACCCGGCCAAGATTATCTTTTTTTCGTCGAACCTGGCGCAGAAATCGGCAGTTGGCAAGCCTTGTATGATGGGGCTTTTGGTTCAACTCGTCCTTGGAATGATAATACCTTCAGCGAGCTACAAAGTCTCGGCCTCAATCCCGAACCGCCTATGGTCGCACCGCCAAATCGTCCTACCTCCCTTCCCGACGATGTGGCCAACGCCGTTAAACAACAAGCGGCCATGATGACCAATCAACCCATGAACCAGATTGAAGTTGTAGCTTCTCAATTAGAAATTTCCCGCAATCAAATTGAAGTGAGTGAAGCGACTTTTCGCAGTTGGGACAGTTGTCTCGGTTTGGGAGGCCCGGCTGACAGTTGTATGCGAGATGCGATTCAAGGTTGGGAAATCATCCTCAAAGCGAATAATACCCGCTTGGTTTATCATACTGACGCAGACGGCTCAGAAATTCGCCTCAACGAACAAGCCAGTAACCTCCCTGACGATAATCGCGGCAATTCTAATCTCCCTGACAAAGTTGCCGAAGCGGTGCAACAAGAAGCCCGTCAAATTACTGGAAACTCGCCTGTTGAGATTGTTTCAGCCCAACAACAAACCTGGCCTAATGGTTGCCTTGGGATTCAATTTCCCGATCGCGCTTGTACGATGGCCTTAGTTCCTGGGTGGCAAGTTACAGTTGAAAGTGAGGGCGATCGCCTTGTTTTCCGTACCGATAATGACGGTAACACCATTTTCCTCGAAAACGGTCAGGATGTCTTACCCGAACGGCTGCAAGCGACAATTCTCAACACCGCCTCGCGAGAATTTGATATTCCGCGCAACCAAATCAAAATCAAAAACGCCTTCCCCCGCACTTGGGATGGCTGTCTCGGCGTGTATCCCACCCCCGATACGGCTTGCACCAAAATTGCGATTCCGGGCTGGCAAATCGTCTTAGAAGGCGAGGGGGAACGCTTGGTGTATCATACTAACCGCGACGGTTCCGATATCCGCTTTAATGCCGAAGCCAGCACCATTAGGGACAACACCACCGGGACAATCCCCATGGGCGATCGCGAACCCTCCCTCCTTTCAGATAACATGGTATTTCGCGCCACCTACTCTGGCGGTCTGATGGGGTCTACCACAGATGTTATTCTCTGGGAAGATGGCAAACTCGAACGCCGACAAACCAACCCCGGTAATGTGGTCAACCAGCCTTTAATTCAGTGGGTTTCGAGCGACCAACTCCGCGATTTTCGCCGCCTTTTACGCGCTCAAAACTTCGCTCAATACAATCGCGTTAACTTCCCACCCCCCGCAGGTGCAGCCGATATGATTACCAAGATTTTTGGGTCTAAAGCCCCGTCCTTAAAGGACGGCTTTGTGCTAAACTGTCAACTAAGTACGGTCGGGCAGATCGGAACAA
>JBKHDX010000027.1:0-30896 GCA_046541115.1 Spirulinaceae cyanobacterium
TTTGTCTTAACAGCCTTAATTTTAGATTTTATAATTCTTTGAGCATTAAGTTTTTCAAAGAGCTAATTCCTTTTTTCAAACGCCGAGACACGGTAATCACACTAATGTCTAAGCGTTCGGCGACTTCTTTTTGCGTCAAATCGTGTAAAAAGACAAACTCTAAAACATCGCGGGTGCGTTCTTCAAGTTGTACTAGCGCTTGTTGTAAGCGGATTTGGTCTTCTTGGGCTAACTGAAAGCTGCGATATTTCCCATCGGGAACTAATTCTCCCAAACTGACTTGGCTATTATCTTCATCTCCCACTGGCACATCTAAACTCAGGGGTTCGCGGTTTTGATAAGCCAGTTGGACTTCTTGCCATTCTGCTAAAGAAACATTCAAAGCGTCGGCAACTTCTTGGGGAGTGGGTTGCCGATGCAATTGCGATCGCAACTCCCGGACGATTCGCACCGATTGTTGGCGCAATTCTAACCAACGGCGGGGAATCCGCACCGACACGCTTTTATCTCGTAAATAATGTTGAATTTCACCGCGAATATAAGGTAGGGCGAAAGAACTGAACGCATAGCCCTTGCTCAAATCAAACCGTTCAATCGCCCGAATCAACCCCAAACAACCCACTTGTAATAAATCATCGTAACTTTCATGACATTGATTGACCCAATGATGGGCTTCTTGGCGTACCAAGCCAATATTAAGCTGTACCAGTTGATTTCGCAGGGTTGCTTCTTGGGTTTGTTGATATTGCTGGAGTAAAACCAGGTTTTTTTGCTTGAGGTCAGGCGTAAACGTGTTAGACATAATGACTATTAACCTGATGGGAAGCGGTCAGCTTTATAGTTACGATCCTAGCGATTGCTTCTCAATCTTACTGCGATCCGAGTCACAGAACATCCGAGATTTCCGCAGCATGGGAACACAGAAGACATAAATGCCGTCGCGATCGCTAATCTTACCGAAAAAAGGGGCGAAGATCGCCCCTGAATTCAATTATTAATTTTTAAAGGAAAAACGACCTATAGCGCTTCAGGGTCCACAATTCCGTAGAAAATACCGCGAATTTTAATATCTTCCGGCTCATCTGCTCCTAAATCCGTATCAGAGGGCTGAATACTTTCAAAAACCCCGGCAATTTCCCCTGTAGCACCATCAACTTTGGTGACTTGCAAAGAAATTTCACCTTCTCCGGACATAATCCGCTTCGTGTTCGCCCGTAAAAATTCTTCACGATCCGCTTGAGAGGGCAAAGCGACAGCACTATCATAACCGCTGGCTGTACCCCGGCCTTTGGGATCGAGGAAAACCGCACCGCGATAAGAAGGAACTGTAAACTGCCCTTCAAAATCCACCGACGCATTAATCGAATCTGCACCGGATTCGGTCGAAGCCACTAAGTTTTTAACCGTGAACAAGAAAGGAAACTGTTCGCCTCCTGGAACTTGAACCGTAATCGGTTGGAAATCGATACCATCTTCTTCGGTAAACGTTAAGGTCCCATCTTCTCCGACAGCAATTGTGCCGCGAATTTGGTCAAGGGTCGTTGTCGAACGAGTTAAAACCCGGCCTTTGATAAATTCAGCTTCTCGGCGCTTGTTTGGCGATTCTTCTTTGACAAAATATTCCTTGGGTTCAATACACAAGTCTGTCAGAAGATATTTTTTACCGGGTTCAACGGGAATTGAACCCCGTGTTGTTTCGGATAACTGCGGGCAGATATTCGCCAAGCCCGTGTTTACAACTTGTTTGTAAGTCAGTCCTTCTGGACTGGTTGCATTAGCCGTCCCATCACTGCAAGCCGTTAAAAAACTTAAGCATAGGGCAAGGAAGGCAACGAGTACAGCACGATACCTCATGGTCAACCTCTTGTTTGTCAATCTCATCTTTAAAAAAGTGTTTCAGACAGTCACTGATTCTACTTGAACCGAAAAGGCTGCGATCGCGTCTTCGAGTATCAGGGCAATTGTCCTTTAACCCATGCCACAGCTTCCCATGCTATAGTTTGGGTCGCGACAGCCTCACGGTTTAGGCGTCAATAACTGGGTTTGAAGAAATGCCGACCCTATCGAAGCAATCAATTTGCTGTTCTAGGGGATCGGTCAAGCTTTCATAGAGCATTGTACACGGGCGCGTCGCCAATCTATCGCGCTTTTGATCGAGAAACGGGAACCGATCGTCTCCCTCAGCAGCAAGAAATCCAGACTGTATAGGGGTTAGAGGGAATTTTGGAGGCGGGTCATTAGAGGTAATGGGCTTTCTTGGGCAGTGGTTGGGAGAGGGGGAAGAAATTACCAATGACCAATGACCAATTACCAATTACCAATTAGGGGATTTTGCCAACAACCAACAACCAACAACCAACAACCAACAACAAATAACGCCACAACAAATGACAAAGAACAAAGGACAAAGGACAATTAAACGTAATTTCCCTTTGAAAATTTACGCAAAAACGTTATGACAGAACATCAAGGGGCCGATCTCGACCAGCTACGGCAAAAAATGCAAGAGGTTCATTACTCTGTATTGGCCCTAGCCGAACATCATCGAGACGATAGTCTTGCCCTATTGGTATTACTCCGCGCCATCGAAGGCTTGCATCGAGCCATTCAATCAGAAATTTTCCAAGAATCTTTGCCGAATACCCGCCACGAACTTTACAATCTGTTGCGGGATATCGAAGAAACCGGAGGCTGGCCCTATATCGAACGGATGCGCTTACGAGCTTTGCTCGAACGCTGGCAAGTCGAAGAAAGCAACGAGAGCTAAACTGTCCCAGGGATTATGCTAATTTGGCCTAAGATTCTCTGTGCGATCGCAAAGATTAACGATTTTAAGGATGGTGTGTGATGGGATTTGCCGTAGCTCCAATTAAGTTTGGTACGGATGGTTGGCGGGGTGTCATTGGTGCGGATTTTACCTTTGAACGGGTGGTTTTGCTGGCTCCTTGGGCCGCAAAGGTTTTAGAAGCTAATTACGGTCAGCCTGAGACAAAATCTTTGGTGATTGTGGGTTACGACCGCCGCTTTATGGCCGAAGATTTTGCCCAAGCGGCCGCAGAAGCGATTCAAGGGGTTGGCTTTGATGTGTTGTTGTCCCAAAGTTATGCCCCGACTCCGGCGTTTAGTTGGGCGGCTAAGGCCCATAATGCGGTGGGGGCGATTGTGTTGACCGCCAGTCACAACCCGGCGCGATATCTGGGGTTAAAGGTGAAAGGGGCGTTTGGGGGGTCGGTGGCTCCTGAAATTACCCAACAAATTGAAGCGATGATTCCCCAAGGCCCGATCGCGCCAACGACTCCCGGTACCTTAGAATTATTCGATCCTTGGGAGTCTTATTGTCAGGGGTTGCAACCGCAAGTGGATGTGGCGAAGATTCGCGAGGCGATCGCGTCTGGGAAAGCTAGAGTGTTTGCTGATGCAATGCACGGAGCGGCCGCCACGGGTTTAGAACGGCTGTTAGGTATTAAAATCGAAGAACTCAATAGCGATCGCGACCCATTGTTTAATGGCGGCGCACCGGAACCGTTAGAAAAGAATGTGGGAGAGTTTCTGGCGACGATGCAGCAAGCGGCCCAGGAAAATCCCGAACAGTTACGCATGGGTTTGGTGTTTGATGGGGATTGCGATCGCATTGCGGCCGCGGACGGCCAAGGAAATTTCTTAAGTTCTCAAATTTTAATCCCGATTTTGATCGAACATCTTGCCCAACGTCACGGCAAAACCGGGGAAGTGGTCAAAACTGTGAGTGGTTCGGACTTAATTCCGAAAGTGGCTGATTTGTACGGGTTGAGCATCCATCAAACCCCCATTGGTTATAAATATATTGGCGATCGGATGTTGAAAACGAAGGTGCTTTTGGGGGGAGAAGAATCAGGTGGTATTGGCTACGGTCATCATATTCCCGAACGGGATGCCCTGCTGTCGGCGTTGTATGTCCTCGAAGCGGTCATTGAGTCCGGTCAAGATTTGAGCCAGCTTTATCAATCCCTGCAAAAACGCACCAACTTTTATTCGGAATACGACCGCATCGATTTACCGTTACCGAATATGCAAGCTCGTCAGAAGTTGTTGGATTCCCTCACGCAAAATCCCATTCAAGAAGTGGCGGGTCAAGGGGTGGTCGATTGTTTAACGGTAGACGGGTATAAATTCCGGTTAGCGGACAATCGCTGGTTATTGATTCGCTTTAGTGGCACTGAACCGGTGTTGCGCTTGTATTGTGAAGCTGCTACTGGCGATCGCGTCCAAGAAACCTTAGAATGGGCGCGCAATTGGGCGAACTCAGTCTAATCTCAAAGTGAAAATGAAAAAGTTGATTGTCGCCACCGGAAATCCTGGCAAACTCCAAGAAATGCAAGGCTATCTAGCCAATTATGATATCCAGCTAGAACTCAAACCCCCAGAAATTGAAATCGAGGAAACGGGGACAACCTTTCTCGAAAATGCTGGCTTGAAAGCCTCTCAGGTCGCCCAATTAACTGGGGAATGGGCGATCGCGGATGATTCTGGTTTAGCGGTGGCAGCCTTAAATGGCGCTCCAGGGCTTTATTCGGCTCGTTATGGTAAAACAGACCGCGAACGGATCGAACGGCTGTTAACCGAACTCGGAGATGCCTCTGAGCGCAATGCCCAGTTTGTTTGCGCTCTCGCGATCGCATCTCCGGGGGGCGCGATCGCTTATGAAGCTGAAGGAATCTGTCCGGGGGAAATTCTCACCGCCCCCCAAGGGGAAGGGGGTTTTGGCTACGATCCGATTTTCTACGTCCGGGAATATCAACAAACCTTCGCCCAAATGTCCCCCCAACTCAAACATGAGATCAGCCATCGCGGGCGGGCTTTTGCGGCCTTGTTACCCCAGTTATATAGTCATTACAATTAAGTTCCGCACATTAACTTAATGGTTTGAGTCCGTGAAAGCGGACTTTGCTGCATTGGTTCCCCGGATTGATAATCCGAGGGCGGGCTGTCGGTTCTTACTTAGAATGACTATAGTATTTCTGCTGAGATTCGATTGAGAGGGGGAAGGGGAGGAAATTCTGGATTCGTTCAAGTTGTGGTCTTCGGGTCAAGTCCTCCCTAGGGGCCGGGGTTTCCTGGCTAATTGGGTTTTCATCCCTCAGAATTGAAATGGGGCAGGGTTTCCCCGCCCCTACAAGCCTATTGTCCACTGCCTATAGCAGTACTAATAACTGTTAACTGCACTAAACTGCTTCCATATCTTGCTCGCCCGTGCGGATTCTGATGATTTTATCAACCGGATTGATGAAAATTTTACCATCGCCAATTTCTCCGGTACGAGCGGCGGCGATAATTTTTTCGACCACCATATCAACTTGGTTATCTTCGATTACAATTTCTATTTTCAGTTTTTGCAGAAACTCGACAGTGTACTCAGAACCACGATATCGCTCAGTTTGACCTTTTTGACGACCAAAACCTCGTACTTCTGAAACAGTCATACCGACAATTCCAGCATTCACCAAAGCAATTTTAACTTCATCGAGTTTAAACGGACGGATAATAGCTTCTACCTTTTTCAAGGGTTCAACTCCTCAACTAAATCTTCTATTCGTTATCTATTTATAAAGCGAGCCTGTCACTTTTTAGCACCCGAAATTAAGAAATTTTGTAACAGTGGGTACATTTTTCTGGATGCTAAAGCGCTCATCGACCCATAAACCATTGCCTGGAAGTGACCTTGCTGAAATTATGTCGGGTCGTGAAGGATCGAGCAATGCACCGACCGATCGGGCCTTTGAAGTTTTTCAGACTTTTTTTGAGTGGGTTTGTCATTTTGCTCTTTGTCTTGGGAGTCGCGATCGCGGTGGTATTAACGGGGGGATTATTGCTCGATCATCATCAACAAACGATGACGAAGACGATGGCCCCCTTGAGGGAAGATTTACTCATAACTCTCAATAATGCCGCCCCCCAGCACCACATCACCGTCATATAAAACCGCCGCTTGACCGGGAGTAATGCCAAACTGGGGTTCGTCAAAAATGAGCTTGATGCGGCCCTTTTCTAAAGGAATAACCTGAGTCGGAACCGGACGGGAACGATAACGCACCCGGACTTCGGCTTGAATGGGGGCTTGGGGTTCCGGGATCGACACCCAGTTCACCCGATTCACGGTGCAGTCAGGTTGCGTAGCCTCTTCGCGACGACCTACCACCACCCGATTCATTACCGGGTCGAGCTTCATCACATACAACGGGTCAGGGGCAGAAACCCCCAAGCCTTTGCGCTGACCAATGGTGTAGTGATGGATTCCGGTGTGTTGACCGAGGACTTTTCCGGTTGCGTCTACAATGTCGCCTTCTTTGGTGTTGATATATTTATCCAAAAACGACTGCATCGAGCCGTGAGCTTCAATCAGGCATAAATCCTGGCTTTCGGGTTTATCGGCGGTTGTGAGGTCATATTGGGCGGCAATGCGTCGGGTTTCGTCTTTGGTGATTTCCCCTAACGGAAAGATTGTTCCCGCGAGTAAATCTTGTGGCAGGTCATAAAGGAAATAAGATTGATCTTTGCGGGGGTCGATCGCTTTTAATAATTGGTAGCGATCGCGCCCTTCATCGTACCGAATCCGCGCATAATGCCCTGTGGCGATCTTATCGGTGCCTAAGTTTTCTTGGGCATACCGCAGCATCGGGCCAAACTTCACGGCCCGATTACATTGAGAACAAGGCAAGGGAGTCACCCCCGCTTCATATCCTGAAACCAGATAATCGATGATATTGGTTTGGAACAACTCCCGCGTATCGACAATATGATGAGGGATGCCGAGTTGTTCGCAGATTTTAGCCGCGTCAACCATCCCTTCCGAGCAGCATTGACCCTTACCCTTCATTAGCCACAGGGTAAGACCAATGACTTCATATCCTTGATGGTGTAGGGTGGCCGCAGTAACGGAACTGTCTACGCCCCCTGAGAGTCCGACAACGACTTTGTTCATGAGCCTAAAGGCGAATATTGTTACTTTAAAAAACGACAAGCTTTTCGTTCTAATTTCCTATGATAGATTGACGATTAAAGTTTTGTCTTAAGGTGGGGTTTTCCCGTTAGTTTACGATTATTTGAAATTTGGAGAACATGATGTTACCAAAAACTTCTCTGGGGGCGATCGCGATTTTGGGCTTGAGTGCCACGGTTGCTGCGGCTCAGGTCACTTTTCCCCCGGCGACTCCTTCGAGTGGGTCTGTGATGTCTTATCCGTCCCGCGATAACAGTATGTCCCTGCCGCCGAACCCTTCAATTATTCCCTCAGAAGATTTCACCCCTAGTACGATTCCGGCTCTCACGCCACCTCCCGCTACGGCTTTTCCCCAACAGGTTTATCGCGTCGAAATCATGGGTGACGATCCGTTTTTGTTGTCTCAAGTCCAAAGTATCGCCCCAGATGCTTTTGCGCGACAAAGGGATGGCAAAATTCAGGTGGGGTCATTTACTGAGCGCTACAATGCCCAAAGTCAAGTGGATACTCTGGCCAGTTTGGGGATTCGCGCTAATGTGGTGACGGCGAATGTGGATGTGTACGGCAGCAATTCTCAAGATTTAGGGACTCCTTTCAACACCAGTCTGGCTAGTAAAATGCCGCCGAATTTTATCAGTCCGACTCAACGGAATACGATGAATTCAGGCCGCTTTTTTGTGGTGATTCCAGGGGGAGATACCAATCAGTTAGACCGGATGATGCAACAAGCTTTGGCGTTGGGGGTACAACCGAATATTATTCAAGAACATTCTGAGCCTTTGGGTTTACATTTAGCAGTGGGCCCGTTTGCTTCTCGTTCTGAAGCCGCAGTTTGGAATACTCGCTTACGCTCTAATGGCATGGATGCGCGTCTTCATTTTCGTTAGATTTTGAGGGGGGAAATTTTTTCGCTTTGATCTGTTTTCAAAGATTGAGAGGGGGAGGAGAAGAAAGTTGTAATCACGCAGATTACCCATCACCCTAGCTCGTCAAATCCCAAACCTTTCATCATTCATCATTCATCATTCATCATTCCTCCCATGACTTGGCAAGAAATTTCAATTTCGGGTAACTGGGTGTTGCTGCCCCGACAGCCCTACGGTATTATTCATTTTTTGGGAGGGGCGTTTGTGGGAACGGCTCCTCAGGTGAGTTATCGGTCGTTGCTTGAATGGCTGGCTCAAAAAGGGTATGTGGCGATCGCGACTCCCTTTATTAATACTTTCGATCATGGCGCGATCGCCCGCGAGGTTCTCAATCAGTTTGAGTCCGTTGTGGATCGCTTGCAAGCCCAAAACCGTCTCGGTGGCTCTTATTTACCTATTTACGGCATGGGTCACAGTATGGGCTGTAAGCTGCACTTGCTGATTGGCAGTGCTTTTCAAGTGCAACGAGCGGGTAATATTTTTATGGCGTACAATAATTATCCGGCGATGCGAGCGGTGCCGTTTCTCGACCAAATACAGGGTAATCCGGCGTTTCAAGGGAATCCAGCGTTTAATGTAGAGTTTGTGCCGTCTCCTGACGAAACCCAAGCGATTATTGCGAAAGAATATGAAATTCGCCGCAACCTCTTGATTCAGTTTAGCAATGACGATATCGATCAAACGCCGAGCTTGAAGGCAATTTTACAACAGCGTTTTCCCAGTTTGACGGCGGTAAGAACTTTACCGGGTAATCATCTCACGCCCTTGAGTCAAGAAGTCAAATGGCAAACTGGAGAGGTATTTTCGCCCATCGACGCGATCGCGCAATGGTTTAAACAAGAATCAACTCGCGATTTGAATAAACTTAAACAGGAAGTTCTGCGTTGGCTCAATCCAACTTTGGGCTTCTAGGGGGAAAGTCTTAGCCCTGAAGGGTGGGTTTATCCCCAGAAAGCGGCAAGTATTATATTACACTAGAAATTGTGCTGGTGCCGGAGTATAGAAGAAATGACGATTTATGTTGGCAATTTGTCCTATGATGTCACAGAAGATGACGTTAAAGAAGTTTTTGCCGAATACGGAGAAGTCACTCGCGTTAGCTTACCCCGTGAAGCTGACGCAGACCGAATCAGAGGTTTTGGCTTCGTAGACCTCAAAAGTAGCGAAAACGAAGATTCTGCCATTGAAGAACTTGACGGGGCTGAATGGATGGGGCGGACATTGCGCGTGAACAAAGCTCGTCCTCGTAACGCTGACAAGCGTTGGGACAATCGCTCTAGCTAATTCGATCCTTGGTAGCGATCGCCAATCAGAGGTTAAGTTCGGATATTCTTTTCGAGATGTTAAGCCTCTGATTTTTTGGTGGCGATCTCGCCCATTTTTAAGCAATGATGCTGACTTGGGCGCGGTGTAGCAGTTTACCGCGATGCAGATACCCGGCATAACGCACTCGCACTTTTTGACCGGGTTGCGCTACCCCCTGCATGAGTTGATGCCATTGGGGATCGTAGTCGATTTCTTCCCCCACGGTGGCGATCGCTTCAACGCCCCATTCTTGTAATAATTGTTCGATGGGCTTCATTAACGGCAATAAGCGACTTGCGGGTAAGTCGGGGTTGTTTCTCACGGCGTTGGTCACCGCAGACCATTGAATTAACCAGCTTTCTAAAGTTTGTAAACTGGATGTTTCAAAGGCTTGTTTGAGTTGGTCTTGTTGTTGTTGTAGTTGTTGTAACGCCGCGAGTGTATTGTCAGACTGGGAGAGAGACTGGGGCGAAAAAGCACTCATTACGTCTTCTAACGACCATTGCAGCCCTTGAGCTAGTTTTAGCAAGACTTCTAAGCGCATTTGCTGGATTTTACCGTTTCGCAGTTGTCGTAACTGCCATTCAGATACGGCAATGGTTTCGCGAAACTGCCGCAAACTGGTAAAACCCAGGTGTTGCAGGCGTTGTTGTAAAACAGAGGTGAGGCGATCGCGATCTGGTGAAGTCATAATCCGATAGACCAATACGAAAAAACCCGCCAGACGATGCGGGTCAAAGTTATTCTAGAAGAAAATTTGCTGTAGTCTACAACATACTACGCAGCATCCAAGCGGCTTTTTCGTGGATGCTCATGCGTTCGGCTAAAAGGTCTACGGTAGACTCGTCACTGGCTTTTTCCGCCGCCGGAAAAGCAGCGCGGGCAGTACGCACGACGGCTTCGTTGGCTTCGACGAGTAAGCGGATCATGTCGGTGGCTTCCGGAACACCGCGAGTTTCTTCAATGGAACTGAGTTCGCCATATTCGCTGTAACTCCCTGGTGCCGGATATCCTAGGGTACGGATACGTTCGGCGATCGCGTCTACCGCCAGGGCTAATTCCATGTACTGTTCCTCGAATAAGGTGTGCAACGATTGGAACATGGGCCCGGTAACGTTCCAGTGGAAGTTATGGGTTTTGAGATACAGGGTATAGGTATCGGCTAATAACTTCGATAAGCCTTCGACAATCGTTTTGCGATCGCCTTCGGGAATGCCAATATTAACAGGTGCTTGCATGGTTGATTCTCCTTGAGTTGCTATCAAAAATAATGGTTGTCTCTACTATTGAACTATAAAGTAATTTACGCGAGGTGGCGTTGTAACACCGATTTGGGAGCGCGGCGGACGCGACAAGCGATCGTTTCTTTATTCAGGCGTTGGTGGGCTTCATAGCGATGACACCCAGAAAAGCCGTAATATTGTCCGTCCACTTCGAGAACGTCAATCGGCTCTCGCAATCCCTCTTGAGCAATGGATTCCATCAAGGCTTGCACCTTTTTGGGATCGGTTTGTCGCGGTAGAGGGCGACGAATTTGATTAAGGGGTATGTCCTTTACAATCATCGTGGTTTTCTTTTCCCTTCCTCTAAATCATACTCGTTATGACTTCGATTTGTAAAGGGGGGGAGTTCAGTTATCAGTCATCAGTCATCAGTCATCAGTGTTTTGGGCAGTCGGCTAACCAACAACCAACAACAAACAACCAATAACCAATAACCAATAACCAATAACTAAATCGCGAGGGTAAAATAAAACGTCGTGCCACAGTTCACTTGAGACTCTGCCCAAATGCGGCCTTGGTGGCGTTCGATAATGCGGTGAACAATAGCCAAACCGACTCCTGTCCCTTCAAATTCGCTTTTAGAATGCAAGCGACCAAAGGCACTAAAGAGTTTGTCGGCGTGGCTCATGTCAAAGCCTGCGCCGTTGTCGCGGACAAAGTAAACCCGTTCGTTATCTAGGTTTTGGTCGTAACCAAATTCAATTTTGGTGTGTTTTTTTTTGCTGGTGTATTTCCAAGAATTACCGATTAAGTTTTCTAGGAGGATTTTAATTAAGCCTTCATTACCTAGGGCGATCGCGCCGTGGGTAATTTTAGATTCGACCGAACGTCCGGGCTGATTGCGCTGAAGTTCCGTGAGAATATTCGAGGCGATCGCGCTCAAGTCTACCTCGCTCAATTCTAAATCGCTGCGATGCACTTGCGACAATTGCAGCAAATCCCGAATGAGGGCTTCCATACGTTGGGAAGACTTTTGAATTTGTAAGACATAATCCCGCGCAATGTCATCAAAATGTTCCCCATATTCTTCGACCAGGGATTCCACAAAAAAGTTAATGTGGGACAAGGGGGTTCGCAAATCGTGGGAAACGTTGCGAGAAAAGGCTTCGAGGTCTTGGTTGGCCAGTTCTAGGGCCGTGGTACGCTGCTGCAACGAAGCGTTTAACTGCTGAATTTGTAACTCGGCTTGTTTGCGTTCGGTAATGTCGCGACCAATATAAACAAAATCTCGCGCATTATCTTCAGTTTCAATGGCCGCACAAGAAAAAGACACAGAAATAGCTTCTCCGGTTTTGCGCTGACAATTCACTTCCGCTTGGGCTTGGGGTTGACCCAGCATCGCGTAGTGCAGAAACTTCTCATCGGTAATCAGATGGGAAATGGGCTGGCCGATTAACTCGGCGGTACTATAGCCAAATAATGAGGCTGTGGCAGGATTGGTTGTTTTAATAATTCCGGTAGGAGTTGCGACAATCAAAGCATCTGCCATCGAAGCGATAATTTTGGCGATGTAATCTTTGGTGATGGTGAGCTTTTTGAGCAGGGTTTCGGCTTCGTTGACACTGTGGAGCAGTTTGCGCTGAAAAATCAAGCGTTCGGTGGCATCGTTGAGCAGGATAATCAGGCGAGATTCGTTGTTGAGGGTGTGGTAGGGACGACTGACGTATAAATCAAAATATAGGGGGCGATCGCCTTCTCCTAAACGCGCCACTTCGTCGATCTCAAAACCGATCTGTCTACCCTCTAAAATCGCCGCTAAGGTGTCTTCTGTGCCGATGAGTTCGGGAAAGCCCAAACGCACATCTTGTCCTTCTACAGCAGTTTTGGGAGTGTTGGCGAAGCGATCGGCATCGCTGGAGGTTTCGAGAATGGTTAAGTTGGGATCGACAATGAGATAATTTTGGCGAGCCGTGGGGGTGCTGCTGCTGTCGTGATTGGGCCAAGTGTCGAGCAATAAATCGCCAATCAGTTGCTGCATGACTCCAGCGCGATCGAAAATATCATCGAGCCATTGGGTGGTTTTGGGGTCGAGATGAATGGGATTGGGGGGATTAGCTAAATCCGCGAGTTGTTTTTTAACTTGGACGAAGGTTTGGCGGAGATGATGGCTGGTAATGTAGGGAAACTGCTTAATGGCGGCGGCTTGGGTATAAGGAGAATGACGCAACAAGCGATCGCGCGGAATTTTGCGCTCTTGAGCGCGTTTTTCCAGGAGAGTCAGTCGCCAGGACAGGGTTTCCGCCTCAAAGGGGATCAAGAAAAAATCATCGATCCCGGCGTTTAAAAGGGTTTCTAAGGCAGGGGTGCGATCGCGAGATGCCAAGGCCACCCAGAGGGGATAAGGTGGCTTTGTATTTTGGCGCAATCTTTGATAGAACGATAAACTCTCCGTCCCAAGGGTTAAAACATTGAGAAAGATTAGATCGTAAGCCTGATTTTGCTCGAATTGCCCCGGATTTATCCAAATTTCGACTTGATGACCTCGCGATCGCAGGAGCGAAGTCAATAACGATTCAGCAGAAGCTCGATCGTCTATAATCACAACTTTCATAGGTTTTTTGCTCCTAGTTAGCTCGCGGGAGCTAACCCTTCCACACAAAGTAATCGTTTGGGTGTGATGCGCCCTGATGGATTCTCTTTTTCCATCTTAAGGTTAACGAGTGGGGTTCAACTCCAAGAGCATGACTTCCCACACTAAGCGGGGACTGGCATAACCTTGTAATGCTCTGCGCGATCGCTCTAGAATTTTTAGGACTCGTTCTGATGTGCCAAAATCATGCCATTGCCAATATTGATGCTGGAGATAATCAAGCAACCACAACTGGGTTTCGACATCTAAGGTTTTGTCGATTTCTGGCGCTAGGGCTAGGCGTTTCGCGAGGTCTGGAGAAGGCTTTTCAAGGCGGTCTAATAATTCTCCGGGAATGGCTTGTAACTGCTGCCACGCTTGAATAGCTTGACCGGGACTGCCTTGGGCGATCGCTAAAATTTTAGAATGTCGCGCCACTTCAGGATAACTTTTTTGTTGTAATACCGCTTGGAGGTGTTCGTGACTCAAGGGGTAAAAGGGAAGGCGCTGACACCGAGAGACCAAGGTAGATAGTAAGGCTTCTGCTTTGGGAGCGAGTAAGATAATGGTTGCCCGTCCTGGTTCTTCTAAGGTTTTTAACAGGGCGTTGGCCGCCGCTTCGGGCATTGCTTGGGCTTCTTCAATAATGACAACTGCTCGCTTGGCTTCTAAAGGGGGACGACTGAGGAAGGTGACAATTTCGCGAATCTGCTCGACACGAATTTGAGGTTTTGCGCGTCGTTTCAAACCCGTTTCGGCAGCTTCGGCGGCAGTTAACCGTTTTCCTTGATGGAGATAAGTCGGCTCGACTTTGAGAAAATCGGGGTGATTGCCTGAAATTACTCGCTTTTTGGTTGTTTCTAGGGAAATATTCGGGTTATGGGACGATAAAAGCAGGGCGCTAAAACATTGTGCCGCTAACTGCTTGCCAATTCCTGCTACTCCTGCGAATAGGTAAGCAGGGGCAACACGATTTTGCTGTACGGCTTGTTCGAGGAGTTCGACGGCTTGAGGTTGGCCGATTAGTTCGTTAAAGGCACTCATTTTTTCAGTTATCAGTTATCAGTCATCAGTTATCAGTTTTAGAGGGAGTCGGCAGTGGTTGTGTAGGGGCGGGGTTTCCCCGCCCAAGAAGGGAAGGAGTGGGGAGAAATTATCAATGACCAGTTACCAATGACCAATTGAGGGATTTGGGGAACGATACCAATAACCAACAACCAATAACAAAGGACCAACAACTATTTCAAATAAGGTTGTAAAACAGGTTGTAAAACAGAGCGAATCTGTTGATGGACTTGGCTTTCAGAGGGTTGAGCGTCAATACGCACAATGCGTTGGGGATGTTGTTGCGCGAGAATCGTAAAGCCGTGACGCACTCGTTGGTGAAAAGCGAGGTCGGCTTGTTCGATGCGATCGCGTTTGCCGCGATTTTTTGCGCGTAACAACCCAATTTCGGCGGGAACATCTAACCACAAGGTTAGGTCACTTTCTAAGCCTTGGGTGGCGATTTCGTTCAACTGAGCGATAAGTTCTAGGTCAATACCTCGACCGTAACCTTGATAAGCAACAGTGGAATCTGTATAGCGATCGCACAGCACAATCATACCTTGGGCTAGGGCGGGTTTTAAATCTTGTTCGACGTGTTGGGCGCGATCGGCGGCATATAATAATAATTCAGCGCGATCGCTCGGTGCATATTTCCCCAAAAGTAAGTTGCGGATTTCTTGACCGAGGTCAGTTCCTCCCGGTTCTCGCGTTATCTTGACCGTATAGGAAGACTGAAGAGACGCTTTGAGCCAACGGTATACACTTTCAATTTGAGTGCTTTTTCCGGCTCCTTCTCCCCCCTCAAAGACAATCAATTTACCGTTCATGGGTTGGATTCGCGTTTTGGGAATTTCCCTAAAAATTTCATTCTGTCCTTGTCGCTCTGGAGAAAGTTCGTAATTATAGATAGAAAGTAGAAAGGTTTTGCTGAATTTAAGATATTTGCTTAGGTTCGAGTCAAGCGCCGTAACCCGCAGTTCGGCCCAACCAAAGATTTGGTCGTTGACTCAACTACGCCGATAACAGTAACTCTGGTTCGATATTATAGGATAGTCTACCTAATCCATAGGGTTGATTTATTGATATGGCTCGCTATATCTGTTCATTTACAGTTGCAGTTTCTCTTGACAATCTTTTGCCGTCCTTGAGCGAAGTTTTAAGGGCGTGTAACTTTGAAGTTATCTATGATACAGGCGATTACTTGATGGGTCGTGAAGTTCCAGGTCAGGTTTCTTTCTCTAAGTTAGTTACCGCCGAAGTCTTAATTGACCGAACGACGGCCACCACTGAAGGGGTACGTCTCAATTTAGTCATTAAAAATGAAGAATTACCCCTTCAGCACGATAACCACTGTCGTCACATGTTTGACAATCTTCAACAAGCTATTGTTGATAGCGGTCAGTGGCAGTTACTCGAAAGCGCCAGTTCATAAGTTAAGCCCGAACTCTCAAGGGTGAGTGATGTTCGGGCTTAACTTGTACTTCATCGCAATAACGATGGCGATGTGATGGAAAATCCTGTTTTTTTACGACCCTTCAGTGGGCATATCTCCATCTTCTCCGAACATCATGGCAGGATCGATTAAGGTGATGTCGTAGGGATCGTCGGGGGGAATGGTGGGAAATACGTCTCGTTCCCGCAATTGATAAATTGCAAAAACCTGGGGACCAAATACCACTTCATCGCCATGCTTGAGGTCATGGGCTTCGAGTTTACGGCCATTGATCAGTAATCCGTTGACGCTGGTTTTGCCTTGGCCATCCCCATCGACAATGCGATAAAAGGAACTACCATCTTCGCGGAGTCGTCGAAAAAGCGTGGCGTGGCGGCGAGACACAAATTGAGAAGAAAGACGAATATCGCTGTTTTGATCTCTACCGATGGAATAGGAGGCTTCCTTTAAAGAAATGCCTTTTCTGCCTTTATCGTCTTCGATAATTAATAAATGTTCTTGATAGGGTTGTGCTGATTTTGCAGCCATTGGCGATCGCTTGTGCAATAAACTTACCTAAGCTTAAATCAAAAATAGAAACTGTCAATTTTTATATTTTAACTTGATTTCACTCAAGGTAAAGTTATTCATTGGGGTTGAGTTTAAACTTAGGCTATCTTTATTTTACTCTTCTTTAAGACTGGGGCAAAGACGGTCAAAATTGTCGCCGCAACAACAAGGAATTGGTAACCACCATCACGGAACTAAAAGCCATAAAAGCCCCGGCGATCGCGGGACTCAAAACCACGCCAAACTGAGGTAACAATAAGCCGGCGGCAATCGGGATCGCGATCGCGTTGTAGCCTAGGGCCCAAAAGAGGTTTTGGCGAATTTTATTAAAGGTGGCTTCGCTCAAACGCAGGGCTTCGACGACTTTGAGCAGGGAGGTGGGTTCGCGACGATTGCCCCCCATCAAGACAATTCCCGCCGCTTCCATGGCAATATCGGTACCGTCGTGAACGGAAATGCCGATATGGGCTTGGGCTAAGGCGGGAGCGTCGTTAACGCCATCGCCAATCATACCTACTTGTTGCTGTTTTTGTAAGTCTTGAATTACCTCGACTTTGCGATCGGGACGCACTTCGGCCCAAACTCGCTCGATGCCGAGTTGAGAGGCGATCGCGTTGGCCACAGACCAACGATCCCCAGTGAGTAACATGACCTCTAAGCCCATTTTTTGGAGTTGCGTCACGGTGGTTTTGGCATCGGGGCGCAGTTTATCTTCTAAGGCGATCGCGCCCCCCAATGCCCCGTCTACGGCAACATATACTAGGGTTTGATGACCCTCTACTTTTTGGGCAAGGGAGTCTAAAGTTTCAGGGGCAATGCCTTGTTGCCCTAACCAAGCTTGATTGCCCACAAATACGGACTTTTGATTCACTTGGGCGGCAATTCCTAAGCCCAACTGCGTCTCAAAATCTGTGGCTGCGAGTAGGGGCAAATCGAGTTCTTGTAGGCAATTGAGCATGGCTTTAGCCAGGGGATGATTCGTGCCGCTTTCGGCAGACGCGGCGTATTGCAACAGGGTATCGGCGGTGTAGTTATTTTCGGGAAAACAGCCGGTTACCTGCATTTGACCGAGGGTGAGGGTTCCGGTTTTGTCAAAAACAATGGCTTCTAAATCGCGGACTTGTTCGAGGATGTCGCCGCCTTTGATTAAGATGCCTCGTTCTGCCCCTAAGCTGGTTCCCACTAAAATCGCGGTGGGCGTGGCTAAACCCAGGGCGCAGGGACAAGCTACCACCAACACGGCGATCGCCAGTTTTAGGCTTAATAAAATGCCGGAGGTCGAACCCATGGCCATGCCTTCCATCCCCGTTGGCATCAGGACTTGCGGCCAAATTTCAATGCCGATAAAGTACCAAAATAGGAAAGTTAAGGTCGCGATCGCCATCACGCCATAAGCGAAAAATCCCGCGACGGTATCGGCTAATTGTTGTACGGGGGCTTTGCGGGTTTGGGCTTCTTCGACTAAAGCAATGGCTCTAGCTAGGGTGGTATTGCCGCCAGAGCGTTGAATGCGAATTGCGATCGCGCCCCCTTGATTCAATGTCCCGGCGGCCACTGTATCCCCCACCTTTTTAAAAACGGGCATTGATTCTCCGGTCAACATGGATTCCTCGACCGAGGTTTCCCCGGATACAATTTCGCCGTCGATGGGAATGCGCTCTCCGGGTAACACTTGCGCCCATTCTCCCGATCGAGCTTGATTTACCGGAATTTCGATGCCTGCTTCGGCTTGGCGATCCCCCGAACCAATCAAGCGGACGGCGGTGGGTTGTAAAGCGAGTAATTTTTTAAAGGCTCCAGTGGCTTGGTGTCTGGCGCGTTTTTCCAGGGTGCGTCCGAGCAGGATAAACCCCAGTAACATGACAGGTTCGTCAAAAAAGCACTCCCACCCTAACTGCGGCCACCACAAGGCAATACAACTGGCAATATAAGCGCTGGTGGTTCCCAAGCCGATTAGGGTGTTCATGTTGGGCATTCCGTAGCGCAGTCCTCTGGCCCCATCGATAATAATTTCTCGTCCGGGGAGTAAGAGGGCCAGGGTAGCCAAGCCCCAGTGAAACCAGATATTACTCACAATCGGGATGGCCGGGCCGCCCCAATGCTGCCAATGACCCAACCCAGAGAATAGTAATAAAATGGTCGCGATCGCGAGTTGGGTTTGAGCCGATTTTTGTTCGGATTCATCGGCTTCTAGGCTTTGGGCAGTGGTGGCGGTTTCTGGGTTACGGAGTTGACTGGGAAAGCCGCGATCGCTCAGGGTTTGTACTAAGGTTTCTGGCTTCACTTTGTCGGTTTCGTACTGTACCACGGCAACTTCGGTGATGAGGTTGACGCGGGCTGAGATGACACCGGGATTTTGTAATAATTGACCCTCGACGGATTTGACGCATCCAGCACATTTCATGCCTTTGACATCAAAGGCGATGGTTTCGAGGTCTTTCTCGATTTGAGGGGCTTGGGGTTTTTGGGAAAGCTGCATGGTTCAGTTATCAGCATTTAAGGGGCAGTAGGCAGTGGGCAGTAGGCAGTAGGGGGAGTGGGGATGCAAGCCTCTCCAAAGGAGTCAGAAACTTCTTGCTACGGGGTAGACTCTATAAAAAGGCTCAAAGCTAGACGCTTATAAGCGTTACAGCCTCAAAAAGTAAATTTAACGTTTCAAAGAGAGTCAACCGTCATCAGTTTTTTCGGCAATCGGCAATCGGGGGAGGAGATTAGAAATTACTCAAAATCTGTTCCCTGTTCCCTACCAACAACCAATAACAAAGGACAAAACTAAGCTGCATCATTTTGAGCAACGACAATGTTCTGGGTCAGCACTTTGATGGCTTTTTGGTATTGGGAATCGAGGTCTGTTCCGATTTTAGAAACGGGAATGGGTTCTTGTTCGACGGCGTAGTCGGGGGCAATGCCTTGTTTATTGATGTCGTGGTGATTGGGGGTTTCGTATTTAGCGACGGTGACGGCTAATCCGGCATCGTCGGGGAGTTCAAATAAAGATTGAATCAGGCCCTTGCCAAAGGTGCGATCGCCAATGAGTTGCGCCCTACCATTATCTTGTAGTGCGCCGGCCAGGATTTCACTAGCGCTGGCGGTGCCTTGATTGACCAGGACGACGAGGGGGGCTTCGGTAAGGGCTTGATGTTTGGCATCAAAGTTACCTAATACCCCTTGACGGTTGACGGTGTAGACGATGGTGCTGTCGTTGAGCCAGAGTCGGGCGATTTCGACTCCGGCTTGGAGGAGGCCGCCGGGATTATTGCGGAGATCGAGGATAAAGGCTTTTGCCCCTTGATTTTGCAGATCGGCGATCGCGTCGTGCATTTCCGTTGTCGCGTTGGCGCTAAACTGCGCTAATCGGACGTAACCAATGGGATCGGGGGCGCTAGTGGTGTCGAGGTGGGCGTAAACGGGATTGAGGGCGATGCGATCGCGGACTAAGGTATAGCGTTTTTGTTCTTGGGTGGCCGGACGTAAAATGGTGAGGGTGACTTCGGTGCCGGTGCGACCGCGCATTTCGCTGGCGGCTTCTTCGAGACTTAAGTTCGTGGTGTCTTGACCGTCAATTTCGAGGATGCGATCGCGGGGCTTGATTCCGGCGGCGTCGGCAGGAGAACCGGAAATGGGCGTGACGACTTCGAGTTGACCGGATTCGTCGCCGATATTGATCTGCAAGCCCACCCCGGAGAGTTCCCCGGAAGTATTGACCTGCAAGCTGCGATATTGTTCCGGTTCGAGCAAACGGGTAAAGGGATCGTCCAGGGTGGCCAGCATTTCGCGAATTGCTTCGTAGGTTTGATCGCGATTGTCGAGGCGGCGACGCAAATATTTTTGGCGCAAAGACCACCAGTTTTGATGATTAAAGGTTGTGTCTAAATAAGATTGGTTGACAATTCGCCAAGATTGTAGTATGAGTTTTTGTTCTTCACTAAAGGCGGCGGCGGGAGCAGTCCATCCCACCCAAGTCATTACCGCGATGATAAAAATTAAAAAAGGTTTAAAGAAACGGCGTTTGCCCATGAAATTCAACTCTTGACAACTCCTTTGCCTAAAGGACAGAGGATTATCGTTTCATCGGGAGAGTAAGCGCTTATACCGCAGTATTAACCCCGAAACGGGGCTTACAAGGTGCGGAAATGAATTTCCGACACAGCCCTTCCTCTTTACCCTCTACGAGCATTGTTCCCGTATGCCCTACGGTACTTAACTTAGTTTAAACTTTAACACAAAGCCGTCCTCTCAGGACGGGGCTAATAACCCAAATTTTTCGGTAAAAATTAAGCTTAGAATTTTATGTTACTCAGGGCTTGCAAGGGAGTGTGGTTTTTGACGGGGGCGATCGCGTTGGGTGGATGAACGTTACTTTCCCTAACAGGTTCCTGCTTGACTCTAAAATCAGCAAAGAAGATTTCCGCAATAGTTGCAGTCTCGGACTTCAAGGACAAAACCCCTTTCAACACCAGAACGCCACGGGTTTTGTATAATACAATCTGTACGGGCAAAAGCTCGTTCGTGTCTAGTCTTCTAAAAAATTCAAAATTTCAGAATTTGAACTGTATCGTCGGGCATACGAAAACAGACCTCTGTTATGGGGTAAACGCCTGGGGAGAGCCTCCGAGTTGGCGGTGAATCAAACGCCAATCCAGTTCGGGAACTCGTCGAACTAGGAATCCAAACCGCAAGGGAAGGAGAATCCCCGTGCTTTTCAGCCGAGGATTGTGTCAAAATATTAAACACTGACTTAATTAATGTCGCGAAACCTGGCTTCATGTTTTCCAAGCAAGTAACCGATTCAAAAACTTTTCAGTGGTTTGAGGAACGCCTCGAAATTCAAGCCCTTGCTGATGATGTCACCAGCAAGTACGTTCCTCCCCACGTCAACATTTTCTACTGCTTAGGAGGGATTACCCTCGTATGCTTCTTGATCCAGTTTGCCACTGGATTTGCCATGACCTTCTATTACAAACCGACGGTCACTGAGGCATTTGCTTCTGTTCAGTACATCATGACCGATGTCAATTTCGGTTGGTTAATTCGCTCCATTCATCGCTGGTCTGCCAGCATGATGGTGTTAATGATGATTTTGCACGTCTTCCGGGTTTACCTCACTGGCGGTTTTAAAAAGCCCCGGGAGTTAACTTGGGTGACTGGGGTTGTGTTAGCGGTTATCACCGTTTCTTTCGGTGTAACGGGCTACTCCTTACCTTGGGATCAAGTGGGCTACTGGGCGGTGAAAATCGTTTCTGGTGTGCCTTCTGCCATCCCGGTGGTGGGCGATCTGATTGTTGAATTATTGCGCGGTGGTGCGAGTGTGGGTCAAGGGACTTTAACTCGTTACTACAGCCTACACACCTTTGTTTTACCTTGGTTTATTGCGGTCTTTATGTTGTTGCACTTCTTGATGATCCGCAAACAAGGGATTTCTGGTCCCCTTTAAGGTCGCCAAGTTTTGGGAGTTGATTCGCGCCCAAACCCTACAGTTAGCGGCGCGATCTCACTCCAATTTATCTAGAAGCTAGTACGCTAAAATTAACCGCTTGTCGATTCGACAAATACGATCAAGGAGAACTTATTTCATTATGTCTGTCTTAAAGAAACCCGACTTAACCGATCCAAAACTGCGGGCTAAACTGGCCCAAGGTATGGGTCACAACTACTACGGCGAACCGGCTTGGCCCAATGACTTGTTGTATACGTTCCCGATTGTGATCATGGGAACTATTGCCTTGTGTATTGGTTTAGCCGTTCTCGACCCGGCATTGGTTGGGGAACCCGCCGACCCCTTCGCAACTCCGTTGGAAATTCTGCCGGAATGGTATCTTTATCCTGTTTTCCAAATTCTGCGGATTCTGCCGAATAAACTCCTCGGTATCGCTTGCATGGGCGCAATTCCTTTGGGTTTAATGTTGGTGCCTTTCATCGAAAACATCAACAAGTTCCAAAACCCTTTCCGTCGTCCCGTTGCGACTGCGGTTTTCTTGTTCGGTACTCTGTTCACGATTTGGTTGGGTATCGGTGCTACTCTGCCGATTGATGAGTCTTTGACTTTAGGCTTGTTCTAAACCGAACCTTTCACCAACAACGTCCGCGATTTTAGCCTGTCTTCAAGGGTTGCGATCGCGGACGTTTTAACGTTTATTCGTACCAATGGGGTAATTTTCGGCCCATCAAATCTTCCACCCATTCGATAGTTTCTCGATAATGCTCGATCAACTCCTGGCGGGTTTCTGGCTTCATGGGGATAGGTTTAAATGCTTCTACGATATTCTCAACTACACTTGTTTTTCGTAAAATATTGGTATAAACCCACTCTTTCGTGCCGCTAGGAATTAACGGTAAAACGGATTTAACCCCAGGAAACTTCCGCAGCTTGCGCTTCATCAGAATTTCGCGAAATTCCGATGAAACGTTAGAACTCGGTTTTTCAAGGTTGAAATTTTCTAAACCGTCATCAATTTCAAAATGACGACACACTTCTTGCAAAATTTCGACTTTCTTTTTGTGTAAATCTTCAGTTAAAAAGAAGCGAAAGCGCTCAATCGGGAAATATTTTAAATATTGCTCAACTTGTAATTTATACAAACTATCATCAACGCACATGGGATCGGTGGGAACATACTCCTCAAAAGATTCTGTAAACGGTTCCCCTTTGTGGACTTCTTTCAACCAACGATGGCAGTAATGGGAAAACGCCCGATCCACCGGATGACGCATAATATAGACGAATTTGGCTTCGGGAGCCGCCGCAAAAATTCGTTTGGCGGTTTCGGGATAGACGGTGCAGCGAGAATAGGGGGTTGAGCCATCCAATAAGATTTGATTCTCGCTGGCTTGTTGATACAATGAGGCGAAATATTCTAACCCTTTTTGATAACGCTCATCCCAAGCAAAAAAAGCGGGTTCTTTATTCCTCGGTAGAAACACTTGGGGATGATCCCTCAGCCAATTACATAAGCTAGTCGTGCCACTTTTAGCGGCTCCAATCACAAAAGTTTTGGGATAAGACAGGGTTGAGTTTGGGGGGAAGTTTTGAAAATTAACGGTTTTTGTCATTATGCTTGATTTTACTGTTAAATTTTAGTAAGGTCGCTGGGCGGTTGCTATAGTTAACGATCGAGTATAACAGCGATCGCGAGGGGTCAAAACCTTCCTTAAGATGCAAAAATCCCCCACCTCAAAAGGTAGGGGATTAATTTTAACGACTTAACCGAAAGTTCAGGTTAACCGAATTTTCCGGCAGTCGAGGCAATGAGGAAGGCCGCATAGGTTAGCACATAGCCAACGGTGAAGTGAGCTAAACCCACCAAGCGAGCTTGAACGATAGACAGAGCCACGGGCTTGTCTTTCCAGCGAACCAGGTTCGCCAAAGGAGTGCGTTCGTGGGCCCAAACAATGGTTTCGATCAACTCTTGCCAGTAACCGCGCCAAGAGATCAAGAACATGAAGCCTGTCGCCCAAACGAGGTGTCCGAATAAGAACATCCAAGCCCAGACCGAGAGGTTGTTCGTGCCATAGGGGTTGTAACCGTTGATCAATTGAGCGGAGTTTGCCCAGAGGTAATCGCGGAACCAACCCATCAAGTAGGTCGAGTTCTCGTTGAATTGGGCAACGTTGCCTTGCCACACCCCTAGGTGTTTCCAGTGCCAGTAGAAGGTCACCCAACCTAAGGTGTTCAGCATCCAGAACATGGCGAGGTAGAAGGCATCCCAAGCGGAGATGTCGCAAGTACCGCCACGGCCAGGACCATCACAGGGGAAGGAATAGCCGAAGTCTTTTTTGTCGGGCATTAACTTAGAACCACGGGCATCTAACGCACCTTTGACGAGAATCAAGGTGGTGGTATGCAAGCCGAGGGCGATCGCGTGGTGAACTAAGAAGTCGCCAGGGCCAATGGTCAAGAACAAGGAGTTCGCGCCACTGTTGATGGCATCTAACCAACCGGGTAACCAAACGTTGCCGTAGTTGGGATAAGCAGTAGAAGCCAAGCTATCGGGGTTCGACAGTAAGACATCGAAGCCGTAGAGGGCTTTACCATGAGACGCTTGAATCCACTGAGCGAAGACCGGCTCAATTAAGATTTGCTTTTCAGGAGTCCCGAAAGCAACTACAACGTCGTTGTGAACGTACAAGCCCAAGGTGTGGAAGCCGAGGAACAAGGACACCCAGCTTAAGTGGGAGATGATCGCTTCTTTGTGTTCTAAAGAACGATACAGCACGTTGTTTTTGTTGGCTTCAGGATCGTAGTCCCGAATCAAGAAGATCGCACCGTGAGCAAATGCGCCCACCATGATGAAGCCAGCAATGTATTGGTGGTGCGTGTATAACGCCGCTTGAGTGGTGTAATCCCGCGCAATAAAGGCGTAAGGCGGTAAGGAGTACATGTGCTGCGCCACCAAGGAGGTGACAACACCTAAGCTTGCCAGAGCTAACGCCAACTGGAAGTGTAAGGAGTTGTTCAGCGTATCGTACAGACCTTTATGACCTTCACCCAAGTTGCCACTGGGGGGCTTGTGGGCTTCGAGGATGGCTTCGATGCTGTGACCGATACCGAAGTTGGTGCGGTACATGTGACCGGCGATAATAAAGATTACCGCGATCGCCAAGTGGTGATGCGCCATGTCGGTGAGCCACAGAGACTCGGTTTGAGGATGGAAGCCGCCCAAGAAGGTTAAGATTGCCGTTCCCGCCCCTTCAGAGGTGTTGAAGATATGATTGGCGGTGTCGGGGTTCTGAGCGTAAACGCCCCAGTTCCCGGTGAAGAACGGCCCTAAGCCTGCGGGGTGCGGTTTGACGGATAAGAAGTTATCCCAACCCACATGAACGCCACGAGATTCAGGAATTGCAACGTGAATCAAGTGACCCGCCCAAGCCAAGGAACTTACACCAAACAAGCCAGCCAAGTGGTGGTTGAGGCGAGATTCAGCGTTTTTGAACCAAGACAAGCTCGGACGGAACTTGGGTTGGAGGTGCAACCAGCCGGCAAATAAGAAGACAGAAGACAACAGCAACAGGAACATCGAGCCTGTATAGAGTTCGCTGTTGGTTCTCATGCCGATGGTGTAGAACCAGTGGTACACCCCGGAATAACAGATATTAACAGGGTTTGCTGCACCCGCTTGGGTAAAGGCATCGACTGCCCCTTGACCAAACTGGGGATCCCAAATTGCGTGAGCAATCGGACGAACATTTAGGGGATCTTTAATCCATTGTTCAAAGTTACCTTGCCAGGCGACGTGGAACAGAGTGCCAGAAGTCCACAAAAAGATAATGGCGATGTGACCGAAGTGGGAAGCGAAAATCTTTTGATAAAGATTTTCTTCGGTCATGCCATCATGCAGTTCAAAATCGTGAGCTGTGGCAATTCCGTACCAGATTCGACGGGTTGTCGGGTCCTGGGCAAGATCCTGGCTAAATTTTGGAAATTTGGTTGCCATAAATCCTTTAGGAAATTCTCCTCTCGTACAAATGAGGCTTATGCAATTGAGCTGCTCATCTTTTCTTTATTTGATGGCCGTCACCGAATCAAAACGATGATGATTTTATTTTAAATCCGGTGACGGTTTCCATTAAAACGATTTTGCAGGAATTGGGTTCAAACCTGTCTAATTTTACCGTTTTCTAGCCGACTGCCAAAATCCGGGCAAGGAAGAATGCCCAAGTTGTGACAATGCCGCCTAACAGGTAATGAGCCACCCCTACAGCGCGACCTTGAACGATGCTCAAAGCGCGGGGTTGGATTGCCGGAGCAACACGGAGTTTGTTGTGCGCCCAAACAATAGACTCAATCAATTCTTGCCAGTAACCGCGTCCGCTAAACAGGAACATCAAGCTAAAGGCGAAGACAAAGTGACCGGCTAAGAACATAATGCCGTAAGCCGAGAGCGCTGAACCGTAGGAGGTGATCACTTGTGCAGACTGCGCCCACAAGAAGTCCCGCAGCCAGCCGTTGATGGTGATGGCACTTTGGGCAAAGTTGCCGTTGGTGATATGAGACACCGTACCATCGGGAGATACCGTTCCCCAAACATCCGACTGCATTTTCCAACTGAAGTGGAAGATCGCAATCGATAGGGAGTTGTACATCCAGAACAGACCGAGGAAAACGTGATCCCAACCAGAAACTTGGCAGGTACCGCCGCGACCCGGACCGTCACAGGGGAAGCGGAAGCCTAATTCGCCTTTGTCAGGGACTAAGCGGGAGCTACGGGCGTAGAGTACGCCTTTGAGCAGAATTAAGACAGTAACGTGAATGGTAAAAGCGTGAATGTGATGAACCATGAAGTCGGCGGTACCGAGTTCGATGGGCATCATCGCGACTTTGCCACCCACGGCTACCACACCGCCACCGAAGGCATAGCTCACTGGCTCAATCGCGTTCGGCGCTGTACCGCCAGGAGCGAGGGTGTGTAGGTTTTGAACCCACTGAGCGAATACGGGCTGGAGTTGAATGCCTGTATCCGAGAACATATCTTGAGGACGACCAAACGCACGCATGGTGTCGTTGTGGACGTACAAACCGAAGCTGTGGAAGCCGAGGAAGATACAAACCCAGTTGAGGTGGGAAATAATTGCATCCCGGTGACGAATCACGCGGTCTAGCAGATTGTTCACATTTTTGGCGGGGTCATAGTCGCGCACCATAAAGATTGCGCCATGAGCGCCAGCGCCAACGATGAGGAAACCACCAATCCACATGTGATGGGTAAAGATGGATAACTGGGTGCCGTAATCCGTCGCGAGGTACGGATAAGGGGGCATGGCATACATGTGTTGGGCGACAATAATGGTCAAGGAACCCAACATGGCCAGGTTAAGGGACAGTTGTGCATGCCAAGAGGTAGTCAGAATTTCGTAGAGACCTTTGTGACCTTCGCCCGTGAAGGGGCCGCGGTGTGCCTCTAGAATTTCTTTCATGCTGTGACCGATACCCCAGTTGGTTCGGTACATGTGACCCGCGATGAGGAATAAAACTGCGATCGCGAGGTGGTGGTGGGCTGTATCAGACAACCACAAACCACCTGTAACTGGATTCAAGCCACCTTTGAAGGTCAAGAAATCCGCGTAGGTTGCCCAGTTCAGGGTGAAGAAGGGTTTTAAGCCTTCGGAGAAGCTGGGATACAACTCAGCCATCAAGTCGCGATTGAGAATGAACTCATGAGGTAAGGGGATGTCTTGCGGAGCAACCCCGGAATCGAGCAACTTGTTGATAGGCAGAGAAACGTGGATTTGGTGACCCGCCCAACCTAAAGAACCGCAACCCAAGAGTACGGATAAGTGGTGGTTCATCATCGACTCGACGTTCTGAAACCATTCCAGTTTCGGAGCGCGTTTGTGATAGTGGAACCAACCCGCAAAAAGACAAAGGGCTGCCATGACGAGACCGCCAATGGCTGTGCAGTACAGTTGGAAGCTGTTGGTGAATCCCGAAGCACGCCACAACTGGAAGAAACCAGAAGTGATTTGAATGCCGTGGAAACCACCGCCAACATCGGCGTTTAAGATGTCTTGACCGACAATGGGCCAAACAACTTGAGCGCTGGGTTTGATGTTGGTGGGATCGGTTAACCAAGCTTCGTAGTTGGAAAACCGTGCGCCGTGGAAGTACATTCCACTTAACCAAACAAAGACAACGGCCAGGTGACCGAAATGGGCGCTAAAAATTTTGCGCGAAATATCTTCTAGATCGCTGGTTTGACTATCGAAATCGTGGGCATCTGCATGGAGGTTCCAAATCCAGGTTGTGGTCTTCGGACCTCTAGACAGAGTGCGGTCAAAGTGACCCGGTTTACCCCATTTCTCAAAGGAAGTAGGGACGGGATTTTCGTCAACCGTAACTTTTGCTTTTGCCTCTCTCTCTGGAGGACTAATTGTCATGAGGGCTCTCCTCCCTAGACAACAAAAAATGGAACATTCCCATGCGGGAATTAAATGTTTTTCAAATGTAATGGAAAGGTGAGTGTTATAAGTTCGACCTTTCGGGTTTTCAGTAGGATACCCCGGTTAGGGGACTTACTGGGAATACCTTATCTGTCGATGATAAAGGGTCTGCCCGTTTAATTTGGAGGGTACTTAACAATTGTTAGCATTTTCTCAGGGGTTGATGGGCCAAGGTTTTAGCTTCAAAATTCTGATTCAAAAGTCAAGGATAGCCGCGATTTTTTAACATAACGACACAAATCGCTGCATATTTGTAATATTAGCGACCGCTATGGCCATAGATATATAGATAAAAATCTAGGAAAAAGATAGATAGCCTTCTAGGAAGAACGGATTTGTCGGTTGACTCCCCCAAGGGCGCTGATTCTGATACAACTAGAAATGCAAGTTGCCGAGGAGGGGAAACACCATTGAAACACCAGCAAAAAAGGACGATCGCGCAAAAAATTTGGATCGCTTTGGTCGCGATCGCGATCTCGATATCAGGAAGTTTAAGTGGCTGTAGCGATCGCATCGAAGCCCAAAGCCCAGAAACAGCACCATCGCGATCGCAACCGAGCGTTCAACTTTCTGAAGTTGCACCTCCAGCTACCCTGCAACGCCTTCGTCAAAATCTAGACGCATATCAACCGCAAGTCACGATTTTGTCGCCTCAAGCCGACGAAATCCTCGACAGCACCACGGTAGAAGTCAAACTCCAAGTCCAAGACCTACCCATTTTCAAAGACGAAACCCTGGGTCTCGGCCCCCATTTAGAAGTGATTCTCGACCACAGCCTTTACCGGGAAGCCTACGATCTAGACGAAACAATTATTTTTGAGGACTTAGAACCCGGAACCCATACCCTACAAGTTTTTGCCTCACGGCCTTGGGACGAAAGCTTTAAAAATGAAGGGGCTTATGCTCAAACCACCTTTCATTTATTTTCACCAAGCGGGGACAATACCCCCGATCCCAATCAACCCTTGTTGACCTACAACAGTCCTCAAGGCACTTATGGAGCCGAACCGATCTTACTGGATTTTTATCTGACTAATGCTCCATTACACCTGGTCGCGCAAGAAGACCCCGATGTGACAGATTGGCGGATTCGCGTTACTGCCAATGGCCGCAGCTTTATTATCGATACATGGCAAGCTTTATTTCTCGAAGGATTCAAAAAAGGCCAAAACTGGCTCAAATTAGAACTACTGGACGAAGAAGGCAATGTGGTCAGCAATAATGCCTTTGACACCACCGTTAAACTTATTACCTACGATCCCGAAAAACAGGATACTCTCGCTCGATTAAGCCGCGATGAGTTGCCTTATACTGAAGCCCTCGCGATGATCGATCCCGATTATGTTAAGCCTGTTACTCCTGTTACAGAAGTCGAGGAAACCCCAGAAGTCGAATCAGAACCAGAATCAGAAGTAATTGAAGCCCCTGTTCCACCCATTCCTTCAGAAGTTACCGAATCGGAAACCCCGGAAGTTGAAGCAGAACCAGAATCAGAAGTAATTGAAGCCCCCGTTCCACCTGTTCCTTCAGAAGTTACCGAATCGGAAACCCCGGAAGTTGAAGCAGAACCAGAATCAGAAGTAATTGAAGCCCCCGTTCCACCTGTTCCTTCAGAAGTCACCGAATCAGAAACCCCGGAAGTTGAGGAAATTCCAGAATCGGAAGCTTTAGAACTCCAAGAAGAAAATCCGGAACTCACCACTCCTCCAACTTCTGAAGAAGTGACCTCTAAATCGCAAACCGTCACCGAAGAAGTTGAGAAACCAGAAGTTCTTGAGTCCGAACCCCCGGAAGTGGAGGATGAAAGCGAGTTAGAAACGCCTTTCGATTCTCAAGCCGTAACCGAATCGGAAACGCCAGAGGTAGAAGTCGAACCCACCCAACCCGATGCGGAAGTTGAAGACAATTCGCCTTCAGAGTCGCAAACCATTGAAACACCTCTTAAACCGGAAGAAAGTGTCGAAATTATGCCCCAAGTGGAAGAATTAGCACCCGAAACTTCTGCATCCCAAGGGGGAGAAGTTCCTAATGTGGTTGAGACGTTACCCAAGGAGGAAGTCGTAACGCCGACTAGCGAAGCAACGCCGTTAGAGGAAAAAGCCAAGCCAAAGCGTAAGTTGCTTGACCGCTTCGGCAAAAAAGCCGAGTAAAGCCATTTCATAAGTCAAATAATTGGGTTCGGAGAACAGTCTTCGAGCCTTTTTTTTGGGTTTTCCTGGTTTGTGTAATCCAATTTATAGCAGTACATTTTTGGGTTAGGACATTTAGCTTGTCATCAGCCCTCACCCCAAACCCCTCTTCCACGGGAGAAGGGCTTGTTTTTACGAGTAAAACGAAGTGTACCGACGCTTTGCTGTAGCGCTATATATGTTGGATTTCGTTTGACATACTCCCGTCGTCGGAGACGAGGGATTCTAACACCTCACAATGTTAGTTTTCTGCTTTATCCCGTGCCAAAAGCGAATGTCAAAACCGACACTCCCCGTCGCATCCAGTCCACAGACATTTTCCACCACCGTCTGCCCGACGGCTGTAATTCCACGATTTCTAATTTCTTGAGCCGCCGCGACATCTCTCGAAGTCAGATATCCGCATTCATGGCAATGGTGAACTCGAACATCTAGGGACTTCTTACCCGTGTGTGTGCCGCAGTTGGGACAAGTTTGACTTGTGCCATCCTTATTGACTTTAGCAAAATACACATCGCGGCGAAAACAAACCCACTCTAAGATATTTAGAAACCGACCAAAACCAGCATCAGCACTTTGTTTTGACAATATTCCCCTTTGCCACGAAACAAAGTTAATATCTTCAACAAACAACATTCCAACACCATCACAAAGACGATGAGCGA
>JBKHDX010000028.1:0-29942 GCA_046541115.1 Spirulinaceae cyanobacterium
AACAACCAATAACCAATAACCAACAACCAACAACCAACAACCAATAACCAACAACCAATAACCAATAACCAATTTATCCTGACTCAGAAGCTAGGGATGCGAAAAAAGAAAAAAACCAGGCCGACCATCAATTTTACTCACCCCTTAACGTGCATCCAAAGTGAATACTACAACCCTGACCGACATTCCCGAAAGTGTATGCTCTAACTTGCAAGCGTATCAACGCCTGCAACTGACCTTGATTCTGGGATTGCGCCGCCAGATTTCTATTGCAGTGTGTGACAATCTAGAATTGCGCGATCGCCTTGTGGTACAACTCGAACAAGAAATTAATAAATCCAGTCGTCCGCCCCAGTTGGTGACGATTGATTTAAACTTGGAAAATCCGACTTTTCTCAAACAAATCGATCGCTGGTTAAAGCAAAATCCCGACACGCAAACCGCCCCCTGTACGCCCACTTTTCAGATTGTCGGCATTGAAGGGTTAACGCGACAACATAAAGATGTTCAATGTCGCTTTATTAAACATTTAAGCGCAATTTCGCGCCATTTACCCCAAGTTAATATTAATTTATTGCTGTGGCTGCCTCGTCCGTGGTATCACAACATTAAGCAAACTGTACCGGAGTTTTGGCAGTGGCGTACTGGGGTATTTGAATTTCAAGGAGAATTAAACCCCACTTCCGTATCGGTGCAATCGGCGGTGGATGTGCTGAAAAAAAGCTTAGATACAACCGCGAATCCGGTTGAGTTAAACGGTAACTCCTCTCCTCAACCGGAAGCTGCATTAACCGAAGATAGCGATCGCGGTCGGCGTTTACGGGCGGCCAGAACATTAGGGGAATTTCCCTTAGTGCGTCAATTGAGCTTTCCCGGTCATCCCCCCAATCCCAAACCCCCGACTCAACCAGCAGCCCAAGCCTCAGAAACGCCAGATAAGCAACCCGACCCTCAAAAAGCCCCGGAAACACCACCCCCCGCAATCCCGCAGGGATCCGCTTCGCGGCAAGCGCCACCGATTCCGGTCAAACCCGAACCGCCTCCTGGGGTGACTTTACCCAGTTTAGAAGACCTCGATCGCCTCGAAACCGAAAACGAACCCCCCGAAGTCCTCGCGCAAACCTTTATTGCGATTGGAGATCGTTATCGCGATCGCATTGCCAGTGGTGAAAGCAGTTATACTACCCTCAGCACCGCGATCTCTGCCTACGAAAGAGGCTTACAATGGCTTGATGATAATGTTGCCACCTTGTCCAATATTTTCAACGATTTGGGCAACTTCTACTGGATGCGATCGCGCAATAATGCCCAAAGTGGCAACAACCTGACCGACGCTTTAAGCGACCTCGAACAAGCCATCCAATACTATAACCTCGCCCTCGAAAAACTCGGCAACCCCGAAAACGCCCCCCAACACTACGCCATGATCCAGAATAATCTGGGGGCAGCTTATGGGGACTTAGCCCGCTATGGGGAACCTGCCGATCGTTTGCAACTATCCATTCAAGCCTATGAAGAAGCCCTACGCTATCGTAGCGCCAACGTCGATCCCCTGAAATATGGCTCAACTCAAAACAACTTAGGGACGGCTTATTGGCATCTCGCGCAATACCAAAACCCGGCCAATAATCTCAAAGCCGCGATCGCTGCTTACGAAGAAGCCGTCGCTCAATATTCCCCCCAAACTGCATCGATGCAATGGGCCATGATTCATAATAACCTGGGAACCGCTTACTGGAATCTCGCCCAATACGAAGACTCCGAAAGCTGGCTGCAAGAAGCCATCCAATGCTATCGTTCTAGCTTACAATATCGCACCCGCGACAACGCACCAGCCGCCTGTGCTGCCACCTACAACAACCTGGGAACGGCGTATTGGCACTTGGGGTCAAAAGAGATGTTTAGCGATGCACAACGGCAAAAATATCTGACTGAGGCGATCGCTGCTTACGAAATCGCCTTAGAAATTGGGCGCGATCTCCGAGGACAACAACCCCCCATCCCCGTCAACTTTGACCTTGCCGCTACCGATAATAACTTAGGCTTGGTCTGCTATCAACTGGCCACCACCAACGACTTTAACCTCAACAACGACGATCGCACCGATTACCTCGAAATCGGCCTCAAAGCCCATATTCGCGCCATTCAAACCATTACTTCCAACGGCGAAACTTATGAAACCACCCTAAAATACATTGCTCGCATTTTACGGTGGTTTTATCAAGAAGGGGGCATTCCCGGTCAAAATCGTGCCTTGTCTCTCGTTCCCGGTCAATTACTCCCGGCATTATTACCGCGCTTGTAAATCCCCTGGATTTTGAACTTTTACAATTAACTCAGAACGAATTACCGTATCTAAATCTTGGTCGGGGTCAATCGAGATTAATTCCGCTTGCTTGCGACCGAAAATCAAGCCCCCTAACGCCCCAATTCCTGCGCCTCCGAGGACTTGACCAATGCCCGGCCCATCTCCGAAAATCGTTGAAAGTAACGCCGAAGCCGCAGCCCCAATCGCCGCATTTTGCAGAATTGCCCCGGTATCTGCCCCTTGGTCGATGGTTTCGGTACGGGTGACAATCTCCGAACTACCATTAAAATCATACTGCTCATTTTCCCCTACTTTCAGAGATTGAGCAAAAAAGCGCTGACCCTCTCCATCCGGTCGCAATTCACCGATAATCTCGCTACCTCTGGGAATTAATAAGCGATCGCGCGTATCCCTTACATTCGCCGCTACTGTTAAAGTTAACGGCATCGTTTCTTCTTTCGTGACTAAAATCTTATCTTTTTCGGCATATTCGACCGGAATCACCGTATTAATGGGAATCGCCACGCGATCGTTAAATAACAACGGACGACGCTGTTGTTGAGACTCCGAAGGGAATAATTGCGCCTTCGCTTGTCCTGGGGTTAAAATCGGCGCGATCGCACTCATCCCTAACGCCAACGTCAAAACCACTGAAGTACCTGCTTTCCACAACATATTATTAACCCATACTCTTTATAAAGTTCTAGGTGGCCACAGACGAAATTTCGCAAAATTTGTTCTTTTGTTTAGATGAGTGGGACGTTTTTCCGAGAATTGACTGGTTTTTTGTTATTGGTTGTTTGTTGTTTGTTGCTCCTCTGTCCGAAAAAATTGGTAATTGGTCATTGGTAATTAGTAATTGATTAAGCACCCAATCTACAGCGTAAATCGCGAATAGCTGTTCCTGTACCCTGGGTTAAAGCCACTTGCAACACCTGTTCGACCAATCCCGACAACTCTAAATCGGGAAAATAGCGACTAAAATCTCGTAATTGATAGCCATCCGTTGCGAGATTATAAATTTGCAAACCTGTATCTCGATATAACCAAACTTCAGGGATTTGGTAGGGTAGATAATCCTCGACTGCGGTATAACTGGTAACATCCACTTCTATGACCAAATCGGGTGGTGGACTGTTGCGCCAATCGATACGTTCTTGACCCACAACAGCTTGCCAATTATCCAAATAAAAACAATAATCCGGTTCAATACCGCCTTGCTCTGGCAACTCTATAGTAATCGGTGTAAACGCCTCGTAGTTGCGATTTTGGCTGTCTAATAGAACTTCAACCACTCTCGCTAACAAATGAGCTTCCCGTCCGTGTTTGGGCAAAGGACTCATGAGTAAGATTTCACCCTTACTATACTTGATGCGGGGTGTGGCGCGATCGCCTCGACTTTCTCTGAGGCTACAATAATCTTGCCACGTTCCCAACAACCGCACCACACAGCCAACGGGCAGTTGAATTTCAACTGGAGAAATGACGGCATACATTGCAGGCTATCTCATAAATTCATTCGATCTTATCTCTTTTGAACCGCAGACCGGGGAAATTCAATCATTGGAACTTAAGATATAGAAATATAAGCTCTGAATGCCAGTCGCAGTAAAATATACTGCCTTTGGTCTCCTTCATTCCCTAATCCATGCCTGATATCAACACCTACTTTTCGCAACTGGTGACGACGCTGCATCACCTGGTATTTTTTGAGATTGGGGGGATACAGATCGCGATCGCGTGGATTGTCATTGCTAGTATATTCTTTACCCTGCGGCTAAAATTTATCAATATTCGCGGATTTCGTCACGCGATCGCGGTATTACTCGGCAAATACGACAACGACGACGATCCGGGGGAGGTGTCCCACTTCCAAGCCATGGCGACGGCGTTATCAGCAACGGTAGGATTGGGGAATATTGCCGGAGTTGCGATCGCGATCGATCTCGGCGGCTTAGGGGCAGTATTTTGGATGACAATGGTGGGCTTATTGGGGATGGCTACCAAGTTTGTTGAATGTACCCTCGGCCAAAAATATCGAGAAGTTAAGCCCGATGGTACGATCGCGGGGGGCCCGATGTATTATCTCTCTCAAGGCTTTCGCGATCGCGGCCAACCCCGTTTCGGTCAATTTCTCGCGGGAAGTTTCGCTTTATTGTGCGTGGGGTCGAGTTTTGGCGCGGGAAATATGTTTCAAGCCAATCAATCTTTGGCCGCGTTGAGTGCCGTATTTACGGGCTTAGAACGGTGGCAAGGCTGGTATGGCGTAGGTTTAGCCTTTTTCGTCGGTTTGGTGATTCTAGGGGGCATTAGTCGCATTGGCAGAGTCGCGAGTAATTTAGTCCCGGCCATGCTATTTATTTATATTGGGCTGTGTTTTTGGGTTATCGGCCAACACGCGGCTAATCTCCCTAGCGCGATCGCGACGATTTGCCACGATGCGTTTAGTCCCAATGCCCTCGAAGGCGGCTTAGTCGGGGCGATCGTCCAGGGAGTGCGCCGTAGCGTCTTTTCTAACGCCGCCGGGACGGGTTCGGCCGCGATCGCCCATGCCGCCGCCAAAACCCCCGAACCCGTGCGTCAGGGCATCCTCGCGCTACTAGAGCCGTTTATCGATACGGTGTTAATCTGTAATCTAACCGCCCTCGCGATCGCGACTTCTCAAGTTACCGGGGAAAATCTCAGTGGGATCGAACTTACCGCCCAAGCTTTCGGGAATACAGTATCCTGGTTTCCGGCGGTTTTAGCGATTGTGGTGTTTTTATTCGCCTTTTCGACGATTATTTCTTGGAGTTACTACGGCGAACAATGTTGGGTTTATCTGTTGGGAACTCAATTCACTTTTGTGTTTAAACTTTTATTTCTGGTAGCTTTAGCCATTGGTTCGGTTGTAGATTTGAGCGCAGTGGTAGACTTCAGCGATATTATGCTGGTTTTGATGGCCATTCCCAATTTACTCGGTTGTTATCTTTTGAGCGATCGCGTCGCATTCGATCTCAAAACCTATTTCACGAATCTAGAAACCGAAAAAATGTCCACCCCTTGTTATTAGCATCTAAGGGGCAGCGCGTGCTGTAGGGGGAGTAGGGATGCAAGCCCCTCCAAAGGGGGTCAGAAACTTCTTGCTATGGGGTAGACTCTAGAAAAAGGCTAAAAGCTAGACGCTTATGAGCATTACAGGCTCAAAAAGTGGATTTAAGTTTCTGGAGAGTCCTTTGTCATTGGTCATTTGTCCTTTGTTGTTATAGGACATGGGTAAGGTGGTTTAGGTAGCTCAAACCTAGGCTGTGACTGCCATCTCCCAATCCGCCGTAACCCACCCTACTAAAGCCTCATTTTAACTGTGTCGTGCCACTACTACTGACTAATTTTTTCCCCTCTTTAACTACTGCCCACTGCCTATTTTGACCCAGAAACCTAGCCCAAACTAGAGATTGTTTCTTTCAAATCCGCGATCGCCTGCTGTTGATTCTGCCCTTGTTCGAGGTGTTGAGCCAGGGCTTCCAGTTTTTCTTGCGTCTGAGCTAAAGCTTCTTGCAACGGTTGGATATTCTCTTGAGCCGCATTCACTTTTGCCCACATCTGAGCTGCCGAAGCCTGCAACTCTCGCCAACTTTCTTCTAAATCTTTTAGGGCTTGTTCGTGTTCGGCTTGCTCTTGCTGATATTGTTGCAACTGAGATTCCAAATGCTCCACCCCGTCTTGCATTTCGGTGAGTTCGGCTTCGAGGGTTTGCAATTGAACTTGACGTTCTTTTTGCCGTTCCTCTAAGCTTTCTAACACAGGATTGAGATTAATCGACGGGCCGCTAGAATCTGTATCGACAATGCCTTGTCTTCGTCGCAAGGTGCGTAAATGAAGGCTAAGTTTGCTTTCTTGTTTGCGAACTTCCCGTCTTTGACCCATCAGGGTTTCGTTCAGCATTTTGTAACGATCCTGAGCGTCTGCGAATTCTTGCTCTAAGTTGATGCGATCGTAATCGCCAGCGTTTTCTAACTTGCCTTTTAACTCATCGAGTTCTTCTCGTTCTAGAGATAGCTCCTCTTCTTGGTCGTTCACAAACTGCACGGATTTGTTCAGGTCATTTTGCAAACTGTCAACAATTTTTTGCAACTCACCCAAGGGCATATTTTCCAAGGCTTCGACATCAACGCTTTCATCAGCATCTGCCGTTCCCGATCCGGCAGCTAAACGAGACAAAGTACTATAAAGCTCGGTTTGCGTCTCAATTTCTTGGCTTAAACGATTCACCACTTCTTTTTTCACAGCACAAGCAGTACGTTGCGATTGCAAATCGTCTCGCGCTTGTTGCATCGCCTTGATAGTTGCTTGCAAATGCTGACGACGTTCTTGCAGTTCGTTGGCTTGGCGATCGGCTTCCGCTTGTTGGCCTTCCGCTTCCGCTTTTTGCTGTTCAATGCTACTGAGTTGACTTTGACTGTTTTCCTGCTGTTCTCTGACTTGGGCCAAAACCGTATTGAGGTCGTTTTGCAGATCGTTAGTTGAGGCAGCGCTTTCTAAAGACCCGATTAATTCTTGGATGCGAGCCGCTTGTTCTGCCGTCAGTCCCCCGGCCGGTTGCATCTCATCTTGGCGCTCTTCGAGTTGGCGCTGTTCTCCCCGGAGATGTTCCCAAGCTTGTTCGAGTTCTTGGGTTTTGCGTTCAAATTCCGCTTGCAGTTTATCGGATTCTGCTTGAACGGCTTCGGCGGCTTGGAGTTTTTCTTCTAGCCCGGCCGCTTCTTCGCGCATTTGTTCGAGTTGTGTCCATTCGGCTTCCAACTCCATTTCCTTTTCGCTTAACGCTTGGGCTTGAATGGTGAGAGATTGCCGCCAATCTTCGATTTCTTCTTCTTGGCTTTTGCGATCGCTAATCAACTTGGAAAAGTTTTGCAAAATGCTGACCAAGCGCGGCCCGCCGAGTTCGGGGCTGCCTTGAACTTGACGATTTCCCGTCAAATTCACCATCACCATCACCCCAGATTCAAAATCGCTGGCGGCCTCGCAGGGGATTACTTCATCGCCAGGGACGGCACTCCATGTTTGATCGTTACGCTGGCAGGCTAGGAGTTTGAGTTCCGTCGAAGCCTTGCCCATAAACCCACTTTTTTGCTTTCTGACTTCGGCAAGATACAGCACGCTGATGGACCTCTCGTTTATTTCTCCGTCAATGTTCGATCGAACCCAAATCCCGATCTCAATATCCCATAAGAGGTTGTATCGTTTTTTGGTCTTGATTTATTTAACGTGTGGGATAGAACTCTGAACCCGCCCAGGCGAGTGCAAGATCGTTCCCGGCTTTTTTTCCTTTTTATAGCTTATCGCTTCTTGGGAACCACAGTGCTACCTCCCCCTAAAACAAACCTCATAAATTCTCTAAGTTGACTCCAGCATATCCTAGTCCAATTCCAAGTTGCCAAGGGTTGACTTGCCCACCAGGGGTGGGGATAAAAGGCAATTTTGTTGAAAGAGGGTAAGATGGCAAGCAAGGGTTTTATCAATTACTGGCCAATTGTCCATAATCACAACAAGACAATCTAAGCTTAAAATGGCCGGGCTGAAGATGAACTCTCTTTGATGCGATCGCCTTGGGAGAAAATAATGGCTTTCCATTGTTAATCTAAACTTTATCGGGACTAACTCCCCCGAAGCGCAAGTTCTTCGTTAATTCTATGCAGGGAACCCTCAATGAAATTGATATTCGCAGTATCCTGCAACTGATCGAACTCGGTCAGCGCACAGGAGAACTTTATGTGGAAACCTATAGCTCCTCCTACGATACCCGCCAAGATGCTTCTTCTCTCAACAGCAGTTTACTCGACGAAGCCGCCCCGCACCTCGGAGAAGAATGCTTTTGGCTAGTCTTTTTCGTCAACGGTCAAATCGCTTATGCTGCCGACCGCAGCAGTAACAATTTACGGCGCTTGCGGGATTATCTACGCCGCTACAAAGTCGAAAATACCCTAGGAGACTTGCCTTCCTCCCCCACTGCGTCTATCAATACCCCAGAGTACGCCTGTTTATGGTTACTCATGGAAAACCACTCCCTCAGCCCCGCCCAAGGTCGTAGTATTTTGGCCAGTATGGTCAAAGAAACTCTATTTGATTTACTGAGTTTACGGCAAGGCAGTTTTAGCTTTGAAATCGGGCCGATGTTAGCCCCCCAACTCACCACCCTCGAAAGTGGGTCTTGCGTGATCGAAATCGTCAAACAAGTCCAGCAATGGAAGCAGTTTTATCCTCATTTACAATCCCCGAATCAATGCCCGATTTTGGCCAATCCCGCCGAGTTGCGCGAAGCCTTGCCCAAAAATGCCTATCAAAGCCTCGAATATTGGGCTGACGGTCAAACTTCCCTACGCCAGCTTTCTCGCTACCTTAATCGCGATTTACTCGCCATTGCTAGAGCGATTTACCCCTATGTGCAGCGCGGTTGGATTCAGTTGGTCAGCCATGCCCTCAAAACACCGTCCCATACAGTTCCGGCGGGCCTCGAACCCAATGCTTGGGCCGACAAAACCCAAACTCCCTACATTGTCTGCATTGACGATGATGTCACCGTCGGGAAAACGGTAGAATATATCCTTACCCCCCAAGGTTATCGCTCTACCGTGATTGGCGACCCTCTCGAAGCTTTGAGCGTGGTATTTAAACTGCAACCGGATTTGATTTTGTGCGATATTGCCATGCCGCAACTTGATGGCTACGAACTTTGCGCGATGTTACGCAGTTCTACCGCTTTTCGCCAAACGCCGATTGTAATGCTCACGGGGAAAGAAGGTTTTGTCGACCGCCTGCGAGCGCGGATGGTGGGGGCGACAGATTATTTGACCAAACCCTTTGGGGCCAGTGAGTTGTTAATGTTAATTGAAAAATACATTGGCTTGCCTATGCCCGAATCCTTGTCGGCGTTTTCGCCTTCTGAGGGAGCGATCGCTTCGGAGGAAGTCTTTTCGGCTCATCCCGATGGGGCCAACCCATGAGATATTTGAAGTTCAATAAGCGATACTTTTATATAGAAATATATACAGAGTACACTCAAGGCCAAGAGTGGCTAACTTGTGGTAAGGCATCACCCCAGGGGCAAATCAGGTAAAACGTTATGAGTAAAGTGTTGGTGGTAGAAGACAGCGTAGCACAACAGCAGATGATTTCCGATCTGCTTAAAGATAGTGGCTTAACCGTTGCGGTGGCAAATAACGGCGTTGAAGCTTTAAACCAGATTCGACAAAATCATCCCGACATCGTGGTTTTGGATATTGTTATGCCACAAATGAACGGTTATGAGGTGTGTCGTCGCCTCAAAGCCGACCCCAAAACCCAAAACGTCCCCGTGGTGATGTGTTCTTCTAAAGGGGAAGAATTCGATCGTTACTGGGGCATGAGGCAAGGAGCGGATGCCTATATTGCTAAACCCTTTCAACCCAACGAGTTGATTGGCACAGTGAAACAATTACTGCGTACTTAAAACTGAGAGAGAAGCAACGATGGTGGGTAACTCAGATTTTCCAACCGAAAATACACCGGAAATCGCATCGGATATTGAACGCCTCGAAACCCCAGAAGGTGAATTGCATTTACGCTTTTTTCTGCCGTCTGGCAGTGAATTTGCCTTGTCCGCTTCCGGGATTAAAGAAGTCTTGAATCAACCCCCCGATCGCATCACCCCCATTCCGAATGCTTCTCCGCTATTATTGGGAACAATAAACTTGAGAGGGCAAGTGATTTGGATTGCCGATCTCGGCCAGTTTTTAGGCGATCGCGTTGCTTTAAACCCTCAACGTCAAGAAATTCCAATTATTGCCATCGAAGACCAAGAAATTATGTTTGGATTAGCCATTGATCGCATTGGCGAGATGGAATGGTTGGATATTGCTCAAATTCAAATGCCAACCAATGTTCCTAATCATATTGCTCCCTTTATTCGCGGCGAGTGGGTGTTAGATTCAGAGGAGAACCAATCCCTACGTCTGCTCGATCAAGTCGCAATTTTGCGTTCGGCACGATGGGGGGCTGCCTAACTCAATCCCCTAAATTAATTTTTTATGAATCAATTTAATTTCCCAAACATTCAACGCTCACCTAATCAATAAACCCTATAGCGTGGTGTTTTAGATATCTCCCCCGAACAGTTCCCCCCCCCACGAGCAACCAAGAAATCAAGCTGGAGAAGGTAAATGGCACAAAGCACAGATTATGCACAGGAGTACGGACAAGCAGAAAAAGCCTACTTGCAAGGAAATTATGAGGAAGCAGCCCAACTCGCCGACCGCCTCGTAGAAGAATACAGCGACGATCCCTCCCTTTGTTTGCTGCGGGGCCACATTTACTGTTACGGCTTACATCAATATGATATTGCCCAAGAACAGTACGAACGGGTCATGGAATTGACCGACAATCAAGACTTTATCGACTACGCCAACAATGGCATTCGCGATGTCGATCAATTTCGTACAGAATTGGGCGGTAGTGGCACGGAAGTTGATGATTTTCCAGATTATGACTTGGCTGAAAACGACCCTGATGCGGCTCAAGATTGGCAACAAAGTTATGACGATTTAGAGAGCTTCTCAGACGATAACTTTTCAGCACCAGAGGATTTTGCCACAGAGGATCTTCATGACAAAACGACTTTTGGCTTGGGGTCTTTCGATGGGGAAGAAGACTACGACTCCTTGGGCGACGATTTTAGTAGTGGAGACGAGTTGATCGCTGACGATCCTTTTAATGCGGCCGATTTTAACCGAGAAGGCGATGAGGATATTTTTGCAGACGAAAGTGCTGGCGCATCCAATCCATTTGCCGTTGAGCCAGAAGCCCTGGATTGGGACAGCACTAATGAAATCCCAGATTCTCCTTTTGCCAGCGATAATTTATCGGCTTTTGACGATAGTCATCAAGGGTTTGATGATAGTGAAGCCACGTTTATGATGTCGCCAGGAGTCGAAAGCGATCCATTTACAGAAGAATATGGCGATGAATTTGAGGAAACCGAAGCTTTCGGTCAAAACGAAATCGGCAATGAATTCGAGGAAACCAACGCCTTTGCCTCAGAAGAATTAAGTGATGAATTTGAGGAAACTAATGCTTTTGGTGATGAGTTCGATCAAAATGGTGCTTTTTCCTCAGAAGAATTCAGCGATGAATTTGAGGAAACTAACGCCTTTGGCCATGAATTTGAGGAAAATAATGCCTTTGGTCATGAAGACTTAGGGGGTGAATTTAGCGAAGACGATCCTGACTTCGCCGATACCTTTAACTCCGGTTCTTTTGATAATATATCCGCTCCCGAAGCAGTCCAAAACTTCAACAATGGGGGCAGAATGCCGGACGAAACCCTGTTGATGCCGACCGGCGCTCAGGAAGACACCTTTGCAACGGCGGCTCACTATGACAATGCCGAAGCAGAGAGTGAAGCCCTGAATGCTGCTGAATCGGAAGCCTGGACAGATGAGAGCGAAAGCTACAACTTTTCTGAAGATACCTCAACCTTTGAGGACAACAACTTTGGCGATGACTTTGGTTTTGACGAGTTTGACAATGACAACGGTTTAAGCACCGAATCTTTTGAAGACCCGTCGGCATTTGGTCAACCCGGAGAAGATACGATCGCAAGTTATGCCGGAAACCAAGATTTTCTGGATAACTTTGAAGTCTTTAACGACGATTTACCCAGCGTTTCGGATTTAAATCAAGATATTCCCGATTCGGAGATTGGTTTGGGCGATCGGGACAACTCCGCCTTAAACTTTAATACCGAAGCGGGGTTAGCCGCAGAGGATGACAGTTTATTTAGTTTGAGTGGAACTGAAACCGCTGAAACAGAAACCGTCCCTTCGACGAATTTTACCAAAAAGGGCGATCGCACGGTCGAACCCACTGTAGAAGTCGAACAGGGGCCTTTTTCTTGGTTTGAAAATGCGCCCCTTCAGAAAAAACAATGGCTGACTGCGGGGATTACCGGGGCGATCGCAGCTTTAGCGGTGGCCATTGTCAGCTTTACCACCACCGCCACCACCGCCCCGGAAAACAAGCCAGAGATCGTACCGAGAATGCGAATGGCGGGCTTTTTAATGGCATTAGTGGCAGGGGGTGGCAGTTTTGGTGCAACCCTGTTCCTAGGGCGTTTAACGACCAAACAGGTGAATCGCTCGACCCACGATTTACAATCCCAATTTGAAGCGGTGTCTCAGGGGAATTTGAATGCCAAGGCGACGGTTTACGCTGAAGATGAATTTGGGCAATTGGCTGCGGGCTTTAATGAAATGGCGCGGGTAATTTTGACCACCACCAGCGAAGCCCAACGTCGCGCTGAAGAAACCGAACAACAAAAAGAAGACTTGCAACGGCAAGTGATTCGCCTCCTCGACGACGTAGAAGGGGCAGCAAGGGGAGATTTGACTGTCAAAGCGGAAGTGACGGCTGACGTATTAGGGGCGGTAGCCGATGCCTTTAACTTGACCATTCAAAATCTGCGGGAAATTGTCCAACAGGTGAAAGAAGCAGCGCGTCAGGTGAATAAAAACTCCAGCGAAAACGAAAAGTTTGCCCGGGGCTTACAACAAGATGCCTTGCGACAAGCCGAAGAATTAGCGGTAACCCTGAATTCGGTGCAGATGATGACCGAATCGATTCGTCGGGTAGCCGACAACGCCAAAGAAGCCGAACAAGTGGCGCGAGCTGCGGCGGATGTAGCGGTTAAAGGCGGCGAATCGGTAGAACATACTGTGGCGGGTATTTTGCAAATCCGGGAAACGGTAGCAGAAACGGCGCGGAAGGTGAAACGGTTGGCCGAAGCGTCTCAAGAGATTTCTAAGATTGTGGCGGTGATTGCGAATATTGCCTCGCGGACAAACTTGCTGGCGTTGAATGCTTCGATTGAGGCGGCGCGGGCAGGAGAAGCGGGACGGGGTTTTGCGATTGTGGCAGACGAGGTGCGACAGTTGGCGGATCGTTCGGCTAAGGCGCTCAAGGAAATCGAACAAAATGTGTTGCAAATTCAAGGGGAAACCAGTTCGGTCATGACAGCGATGGAAGAAGGGGTTTCTCAGGTGATCGATGTAACCCAACGGGCAGAACAAGCGAAGCGATCGCTTGAAGATATTATTCAAGTGTCGAATCGGATTGATGCCCTGGTGCGCTCGATTACCGCCGATACCGTCGAACAAACTGAGAGTACTTTGGCGGTAGCCCAGGTGATGCAATCGGTGGAATTAACGGCGCAAGAAACGTCTCAAGAATCGCAACGGGTGTCGGCTTCTTTGCAAAGTCAAGTCGCGATCGCTCGCAGTTTGTTGGCTTCAGTCGAACGATTCCGCGTCGATACTACCGAAACCAGCTAGGATGTTGGGGTGTATCTGGGTAGGGTTTTCTCAATTCATCGTGTCTTCGTGTTTTTGCTTCCGATGGCGATCGGTACAAGATTATGGCTAGTAGTGCGCGACCCCGAACGAGTTTAGGTTTATGGTTTAATCGGCTTTTGGCTGCGGTGTTATTAGGCGGACAAGCGGCATTACATTTATTTAAAACTAAAGTCCATCGCCGCAATACCCTCGAACAAATGGCCGTGGTGGGGCCCGATTCCTTGACGATCGCACTGGTAACGGCCAGTTTTGTGGGGATGGTGTTTACCATTCAAGTGGCGCGGGAGTTTATTACCTTTGGCAGCGGGAACTTGGTGGGGGGAGTCCTCGCGATCGCCCTCTCTCGCGAACTGACTCCTGTTTTAACGGCGGTAGTCGTCGCCGGGCGGGTGGGATCGGCTTTTGCGGCAGAATTGGGAACCATGCGCGTTACCGAGCAAATCGACGCACTCTACATCCTCAAAACCGATCCCATTGATTATTTGGTTTTACCCCGTTTGATCGCTTGCTGCTTGATGTTACCCTTACTCACGGTTTTTTCCCTGCTGATGGGCTTACTGGGGGGCTTAGGGGTGATTATGGCGCTCTACAGCGATAATATTTCCCGCTATATGTTTGTCAATTCGATTCAAAATATGATGAGCGTGGGAGATGTGGTTGGCGGTTGTTTTAAATCTTTGGTGTTTGGCGCAATGATCGCCACGATTGGCTGTAGTTGGGGACTCACCACCACTGGCGGCGCAAAAGGCGTGGGTCAATCGACGACTACGGCGGTGGTGACTTCCCTGCTGGCTATTTTTGTGATGAATTTCTTTCTGTCTTGGATTATGTTTCAGGGGACGGGAAGCGCTTTGTCGGGGGGGATGTAGGGGCAGTTATCAGTAATCAGTAATCAGTTATCAGTGTTTTGGGCAGTTTTTTTCAGTAATCAGTTATCAGTAATCAGTCATCAGTTTTGGGCAATCGGCTTACCAATTACCAATTACCAATTACCAATTACCAGTTACCAGTTACCAATAACCAACAACCAATCTGCGTAATCGTAGGGAATGGGATTGAAGGATTACAATAACGCCTTGGTTTAACTGGAGGTATCTCAAGTATGGATGCTGTGTTTAATAATCCTTTAGCCCAGATGTACGGCCCTTACTTTTTGTTGGTGTATGGGGCTGTGATTGGGGTGGTTTTAACTCTGTGTCATAATGCTTTGCGCGATCGCACTGCCGCTTTACCTGTGCCTAAAATTACCGACGATCTCGATCCTTATGAGGTGGCGTATTTACGGGGAGGAGAAAACGCGATCGCGCAGTTGATTGTTGGCCGTTTGGTGGAACTTGGGTATTGGGAAATTGTGGAAACAACCCGATTGATTCCAGGGAAAAGACATCCAGAAATTGAGTTACTCAATGAGATTGAAAAACGAGCTTTTGAAAAGCTGACTCCGAGACGATTGGCTGCGGATGTGAGAGGAGAAATTGCGCGATCGCTGACGACTGAACCCTATCAACAATCCCTCGAACAACAAAATCTTCTGACTTCTGCGGCGATGCGTCAATCCAATTGCTGGATTGTTCAATGGGGCGCGATCGCAATTTTAGGATTGGTTTGATTTTAAATCAGGTGCATATTCATCGACCTTCCGAGCTATTTAAAATTAATAGCTCTAAGACCACTCAATTTACTATTTATTTAACAGAATGATCGTGAATTCAAATTTAGGCAATCTACCGCAACTGGGTGTAGGAATTGGTTTTCGCGAACCGTTTAAAAGCGAACTCTTTTTCAATCAAAATAAAGTTGATTTTTTGGAAATTGTTGCAGAGCATTATCTCGATGTTTTGCCTCACAAAGAACAAGAACTTGAGTTATTAATGGCTCATTTCCCCATTATTCCCCACGGCATTAATTTATCTATTGGGAGTGCGGAGGGGATTGACAAGGATTATTTGCAAAAACTGGCGCGTTTAATTCATAAAATTAATCCGCCGTGGTGGAGCGAACATTTAAGTTTTACGAGGGCGGGAGGCATTGATATTGGCCATTTGTCTCCCCTGCCCTATACCCCAGAAGCAGTAGATGTGGTGTGCCAAAATATCAAGCAAATCCAGCGTTTTATTGATGTGCCTTTGATTCTGGAAAACATTACTTATTTATTAACAATTCCAGGGGCAAAAATGACGGAGGCGCAGTTTATTGGGGAGGTGCTAGAGCGCTGCGATTGCGGCTTATTGCTGGATGTGACCAATCTTTATACTAATAGCGTCAATCACGGTTATGATGCCCTAGAATTTTTAAATCAACTGCCTTTAGAGCGGGTGGTGCAGTTGCATTTTACCGGGGGTTTTTGGGATGGAGATGTGTTGATTGATAGTCATTCCCATAGAACTTTTTCGGAAGTATGGCAAATCATGGCTGTCTTACTTCAGCAAGTGACTCCTAAGGGGATGATTTTAGAGCGCGACGAGAATATTCCCCCGTTTGCGGAGTTGGTGACGGAGTTGAAACAAGGGCGAGATTTGTTGGAAAAATCTCAAACTAATGTATCTCTTTCAACTCCAAAATTAGGGTAAAACGAATTAACCGCAATCCCTGGCTGAGAGCCAGTTTATGCTTTTAGCATTAGAACGGAGAGGGAGGGATTCGAACCCTCGGTACGCCTAATAAGCGTACAATGGATTAGCAATCCACCGCTTTCGACCACTCAGCCACCTCTCCTATCGACGTGACAATTATTGATTGTATCAGAAAGTTTGTCATTTGGGTCGAAAAGTTTTTAACGTTTGAAAAATTTTCGGCCGAGGCGATCGCCAAGTAAGTTAAACTCCGGTAAATTAAGGCGCGAGGCGATCGCAGCAAAGATTCCCAAAGCCAAAATACTGGCTAAACCCACTTGTAGCCCTTGTAAAAGTAGGTTACTCGCTCCGACCCACTTTTCCCACCCTTGACTCACGCCCCAAGACACACATCCGGCGATCGCGCTAGCGAAAACAATACCGAGGAGCGATCGCCCCCACTGACCTAGCGGTAAGCCATTCAGCCGACGATTCAACAAAGCCAACAACAACGCCATCGAGGTAATATTCACCCCGACGGTTGCTAAAACCAACCCCGGAGTCGCCAATGTTTGGACTAAAAGATAATCGAGAATGCCATTGAGGAAAATATTGGCAATACTAATGCGAAACGGCGTTTCCCCGTCCCCTAGGGCATAGAAGACGCGCACCAACACATCGCGCCCCAAATAGAAAAACATCCCCAAACCATAAGCCATCAACACCGGAGTAACTAATGCTGCCGCTTCTGTGTCGAAGGCGTAACGCTGATACACCAAACGCACAATTGGCCCGGATAACGAGATAAAAATCGCCGTGAGGGGCAACATGGACAAGGCAGTGAGAAGTAAACTCTGACGAATGCGAAGCTTGAGGTCATCCCAATTTTCCGGGGCGGCTAACCGGGCAAACACCGGCAGAAATGGCACCAGCAGCATATTAGAAATGATGCCTAGGGGAGTCAAAACGATAAAGTTGCCATAACGCATCGCGGCAGCGGCCCCGCTAATGGTGGAGGCGAAATATAAGTCCGTGTAGACGTTAATATGCAGCATCCCCGAAGACAAGGTGGCCGGGGCCATGACTTTCATCACCTCTTTAACCCCAGGAATGCGCCAATTCCACCGCAACCGCAACGTCCCCATCCCGGTTTTCCATTGGGCGATGAGTTGGGCGACCCATTGAAATACCGCTCCGGCTAAGGTTCCCCCGGCGAGGACTAATCCCCCTAAACGCACATACTGGGGGGCTTGGATTTGGTCGCCGAGTTGCATAAATAACACACCAATCCCACAAAGTACCGCCAAACTGGAGAAAAGCGGGCTGACGCTGGGCAACCAATATTGATCGGCAGCGTTGAGGGTTCCGAAACCAATGCCAATTAAGCCTGCGAGGACGGCTAGGGGAGACATGATCTGGAGTTGTTGAACGGCGATCGCCCTGGCGGTCGGGTCTAAACCAGGGGCGAGAATATCAATAAATAGGCCCGCAAAGATAAATAAAATGACCGCGATTCCTAGTAAGGCAACGCTAACGAGGGTAGTCACGGTTTCGACGAGGGGGGCGGCTTCGGATTTGTCTCGCTTGGCCAAAACGCTGACTAAGGCGCTGTGAAAGGGGCCGTTGATGCCGCCTAAGAGGATGAGCAAAAAGCCAGGAATGACGTAGGCATAAGCATAAGCATCCACGACAGGGCCGACTCCAAACGCCGCCGCGATCGCTTGTTCGCGAAATAAACCAAAGATTTTACTAATCAGCGTTGCCGCAGCCACAATACCGGCAATACCCGCCAGGGAACGTTTTTTCATTTTTTGTTGTTTGTTGTTTGTTGTTTGTTGTTTGTTGTTTGGTATTGCTGTTGTAGTCGAAAGAATAACTGGCTTTTGCTAAAACCTTGAGAGAGTAAGACTGTCTTTACTCTGTTTTAGGTTTCCCTCATCTTTGAAGAAAGTAGACTGAAGACAAATGACCAAGGACAAAGGACAAATGACTCTCGCGTGAAACGTTAAATTTACTTTTTTGGGCTGTAACGCTTATAAGCGTCTAGCTTTGAGCTTTTTTATAGAGTCTGCCCTGTAGCAAGAAGTTTCTGACTCCCTTTGGAGGGGCTTGCATCCCCACTCCCCCCGATTGCCGATTGCCGACTGCCCCTTAGATGCTAATAACTAAGACAGTGTAAAGTAAAATGTTGAGCCTTGATTAACGACTGATTCGACCCAAATACGGCCGCCGTGACGTTCGATGATTTTTTTACATAAGGCCAGGCCAATCCCTGACCCTGAAGAGTCCTGGGCTGTCTGGAGGCGCTCAAAAAGTTGGAAAATGCGGTCTTGGTGTTGGGGGGCGATACCGATGCCGTTGTCTTGGACGGCGAAGTGATACAGGGGGCCTTGTTTTTCTATGGTGATGGCGATCGTGGGGAGGCGATCGCGCGCTTGATATTTAATGGCATTGGCAATCAGGTTTTGAAACAGTTGTAGCAGTTGCGATCGCGAGCCGTGAATGGTAGGTAAGTTGTGGTAGGTAATGGTGGCATTGTGAGTCGAAATCAAAACTTCGAGATTGGCGATCGCATCTTCGACAATTTGCTCGCAATCCCAGGGTTGAAAGGGTTGGGTTTCGCGGTCGAGGCTAGAATATTTTAACAAGTCTTCGATCGGACTTTGCATCCGTTGGGTACTGCGAACTAAACCGTTGAGCATGGTGTCGGCGCGATCGCCCAGTTGGTTTTGATATTGGCTTTGTAATAACTGAGCGTAGCCGGAAATAACCGCTAATGGGGCTTGTAAATCGTGGGAAGCGACATAAGCAAATTGTTCGAGTTCGGCATTAGAACGGGCGAGTTCTTGGCGTTGGAGGGCTAAGGTGGTAATGTCTTCGGCAATACCAATCGTCCGCAGGGGTTTGCCGTTTTCAGCACAGATAACTTGAACGTGGGCGCGAATCCAGCGAATTTCGCCATTATCGCGGATAATACGATATTCCCGATAGGCTGACTTGCCTTTTTGTTGTTCTGCGATCGAAGAAAAGACTAAATCCTGGTCTTCGGGATGGACGAGTTCGATCCATGAGGTGGGGTCAGCATATAGACTGGTTCGCGATCGCTGCCAGATTTTTTCGTAAGCGGGACTAAGGTAGAGATATTGACCCGTTTGACAACAACGCACAAAAAAGAATTGCTCTAGCGTTGCGGCTATTTCTTGGAATCGTTCTTCACTCAAGCGCAATGCTTCTTGAGCGAGTTTATGGTCGTGGATATCTTCGATGACTCCTAAAACCGATTGGGGTTGGTTGGCTTCGTTGTAAATCGTCGAAACCGTGACTTTGACCCAACGAATAGAACCGTTTTTGTGGATATAGCGCTTTTCATAAATAACGTCGTTGAGTTCCCCTCTCATAAAACGTTGCGAACAATCTGCGTCGATGTGCATATCATCGGGATGGGTAATATCTTGAAAAGATAAGTTGAGTAATTCTGCCTTGGAATACCCTAAAAAATCGCACAAACGTTGGTTAACCTGGATAAATTGACCTGATAAGTCCAACTCAGCCATACCGACTCCAACCTGCTCAAACATGGTGCGAAATCGTCGTTCGCTGGCTTTAAGAGATTGTTGGGCGATTGCGCGATCGCTCACATCCTGCATCGTTCCCATGGTTTTGATACATTCCCCTTGAAGATTCAAAATCGCTTCGATGGTCACATCTACATAGCGTAAAACGCCATCTTGACAAATAATGCGGAGTTCTAAAGCTTGAATTTGTCTCGTCGCGATCGCTTCAGCACTGGCATTTTTGAGTTTTTGCCAATCATTTTCATCAAAAAAATGATGATAGCCGTCTATCGGGGGAATGGGCTGGTCGGAGTCGTATCCTAAAATCCGAAATAACTCCTCTGACCCAGTACAAGTATGATGAATCATGTCATACTCCCAACTGCCTAAATGGGCAAGGCGTTGGGCTTTTTGAAGTAGGGCTGCGTTTTGTTCGCGATCGCTCACATCTTGTACCAAAGACAAAATCGACACCAAGCGACCTTCTTCATCAAATAAAGCAGAGTTGTACCACTCACAATATAAAATGACTCCTGCTTTGGTGTAATTGCGATTGCAGCAAACATTTCGGGTGACGCGACCCGATTGCAGTTCTTGAGTAACGACAATCACTTTTTCTAGATCTTCTGAACCCACAAATTTAAAGTCTAACCAATGTTTATTTTCTACCTCTGTCGCTGACCAACCTAAAATTTCTTCGGCCCGCTTTGACCAATGCCGAACTCGAAAATCTGCATCCCACTCAATACAAGCCAAAGGAGAATTTTCTAAATAAAAAGTTAATTTTTGATGGCCATGTTGCCAAGGTGTTGTCGGCTCTACAGAATCAGAAGAATTTTCAGGCATTCTATTAAGTAGACATTAGTCGTACTTGTAAGGCGCAGTTACCAAGATAGCGCCAAGACTTACCTGAGATCATACAGTTTTCTCGACTCAGAATGAAGCTGGAAAAGTGGGAGAATCGATAATACTTTCCTAACTTTTGAGCAAGTCCTATTCAAAATAGTTGTTATAAGATTAAGCGATCGCCAATTACTCAAGGTGGGATTTTTGGGTTATTGGAGTCTGAGGCTAACCTAAATTGAAGCGAATCTTTTTTCATCCGGGGGGATGAAGATATAAAAATTAATATTTGCTGAAGTCTTTACTACAAATATATTCTCAAATTGCTGCAATTCAAGACTGTTTTCGTGCGATCGCGGCATTCTAAAAGTAGAAGGACTCAAGAAAAACCCGAAAACATTATGGACGCACAAGAACTACTCAGTCGTTATGGGGCAGGAGAGCGAGATTTCAGCAATGTCAATTTGATGGGGGCAAATCTCGAACGAGCCAAACTTCCCAACATTAATCTTACAGGCGCTTATTTAGGAGCCGTTAATTTTCAGCGAGCGCAGTTATCTGGAGCCGATTTAACGGGAGCATTTTTATTTCGTGCAAATTTAAGTTTTGCCAAAGTCAATGAAGCCCGACTGCGCGACGCGGACTTAACTAAAGCTGATTTAACCGGGGCATACTTGGTCAAATCCATCTTAGTTGGCGTGAAACTCAGTGGTGCTAAACTGAATGACGTTAATCTTCGCCAAGCTAATCTTGAAGGGATTAATTTGTGTGGTGCTAACCTAGAACGCATTAATTTTCGGAATGCTAACCTTAAAAATGCGAATTTGAGTTGGACAAAGCTCACAGAAGCGCGTTTGAGTGGGGCAAGTTTTAAAAATGCGATTCTCAACGGCACTCGGCTTCATGCTGCTTATATGAATGGTGTCGATTTACAAGGCATTGACTTAGAAGGAATTGATTTGAGCGAAGCGAAATTAAGCGGTGCAAACCTCTCAGAAGTCAATTTCAATATGGCAAATTTAAGTCATACTCAACTGCGAACAGCATTTATGGCCAGAAGTCATTTACACGCGGCCAACTTGACGGCGGCGGTGGTAACTAAAGCCGATTTAGCAGAGGCAGATTTGAGCAAAGCAGATTTAACCGAGGTTAATTTGAGCCAAGCGGATTTAACGGGGGCGAATCTCAATCAAGCCAACTTAAATCATACGAAACTCAATCAAGCTTGTTTGCGGGATGCTTATCTGTGGGGCGCACATCTCGAACAAACGGATTTGGCTCAGGCGAATTTAACGGGGGCTAATTTTCGGGGAGCGAGTGTTGTGGATACGGCTTGGCAAAATGCTGTTTTAGCCGCAACGGTTTTACCGAATGGAGAAGTTGAAAACAATGGCGAGTAGCTTGTTTTTGCCGGGGTAAGTTAGGGTTTTTTCCCTTCCCCGACTGCCTCAAACAAGCCATTAACGGCGATCGTCAATGGGAATTGATAAGTCTAAACGTTCTACGGCGGGGTCTTGTTCTTGCTCGATTTCGACGCTGTTTTCGTTGATTTCGACTTGGGTTTCCGGTTGGGGTTGTTCGTAAAGTTCCAGGTTCAGTTGTTCCCCATCGGTAGACAATCGCGGTTGAATTTCGGTGCGATCGCGGTCTAAATCAATTTGTAATGTATCATTAATTTGAAATTCGAGGGCTTGGGCTTCTGATGTGGGAAATAACGCCAGGCTTGCGGGAATGGCTAAACTGAATACAGCGATTTTTTGAACAATATTCATAAAAAATAATTAAAATTCTATCTCACAATTTCATGATGGCAAAATAGAGGTCGCTTGACCTCCGGCAAAAGTGGTATTTTTGAGAGTTTAGCGCTGCACCAGACGACAAATTAGATCGCCAAAACTTTGGTCTTGAAAGGCAATGCGATCGCCCTGGGAAGAAATACGAACGCGATCGCGACAGTTATAAATTTCGCGAGGCCGCACTTGCCCATCTACTTCTAAAGTGACGCGATATTGCCAATAATATTTAGCACTGCGCTGAATATCGACGATACACACCTGTTGCTGCCCCAGTTGGCGACATATCCCCCCTTCAACGGGTTGAGGATTGATGGCAAATCCTAACAGAAGGACAATCAAACAGGCGATCGCGAGTAAGTATCTCATCAGTTATCAGTTATCAGTTTTTGAGAGAGTGGGCGTGTAGGGGCGCTCTTTTCCCCGCCCAACAACCAATAACCAATAACCAACAACAAATTACAACCCAATCCAAGACCAAAAAGTTTGTCCTGTAATCACTTCAAGCAATAGCAACAGCACAAAACCGATCATGGCAAAGCGGCCGTTAATTTTTTCAGCGTAGGCATTCCAGCCAAAAGAGGGTTGCTCGGAAGGAGGAACGGTTTCTTCTACCTCGGTGGGGGTTTCTGGGGCGTTAGGGGCGTTTTTAGCTTCGCTCATGGGTTATTAGATGGGTTGTCTAGATTTTGGACGGATTCAATCAGCGATCGCACCTCAGATGTGCCTTGGGAGGGTTCAAAGGACATGGGGAATTTCCCTCGGGCCAGCATTCGCAATCCCAAAGGCGCGATTTCGAGGAGTCCGCGCAGATCGCGGAAATAATCACCCATTACCATCAAACCAAACTTACGTTCGTCGATCCACCCCCCGTCTTTGACTAAATCGATCAAAACTTTACGATGGCGCACCGAACGGCTATCATGGGCAGGTTTGCGATGGAGCAGTTCTTGTTTGATTTCACCAATGCGATCCATCGGGGCCACATCCATCGGGCAAACGGCGTTACACAAATAACAACGGGTACAGCCCCAAGTGCCTTGGATACCTTCGTGGTATTTTTCTAAACGGGCTTCGGTTTCGGTGTCGCGATTGTCGGTGACGAGGCGTTGGGCTTTAGCAAGGGCGTGGGGGCCCACAAAGTTGGGGTTAACTTCCCGGGCGTTGCACTCCGAATAACAAGCACCACATAAGATGCAATTGCCGCTTTTTTCCAGTTGCGATCGCTCTTGGGGGGTTTGCAGAAATTCTCGTTCGGGAACTTTACGGCCTTTGGTACTCACATAAGGATCGACGGCTTCTAAGTTATCCCAAAAGCTAGTCATATTCACCACTAAATCTTTGACCACGGGCATATTTCCCATGGGGGCGATCGCAATTTCTGGAATGCCTGTACCAGAATGTTGCGGGAAGCGTTCGATCTCTTGACCGACATTTTCTTTACAAGCCAAGGCAGAACGGTTGTTGATTTTCATGCCACAACTGCCGCAAATTGTATTGCGGCAATTTTTCCGGAAAGCGAGGGTTCCGTCTAATTCCCATTTAATGCGATTGAGACATTCAAGAATTGTATTTCCCGGTTCTACATCTAATAAATAGGTGGCAATCCGGGGGGCTTCTTGCGGTTGTTGTCGGTAAACCTTAAAACTTACTTTCATTTTTTACCTGATTTCGAGATTCTGGTTTGGCGATCGCCCACGAGCGAGCCAGATTACATCTTCTTTATTATTGTACCGATCGCCCAAGAGGCTGTTGCCAAATGGTAGAAATTCTGCTTTTCGTCACAAGAAGCAGATGAAGGCAGATGAAGTGCGATCGCGACTTTTCAAAAAACTTACTTTTTCAATCCATCCCCCCCTCCCCCATAATAGAGGAAGCGATCCTCTCGGCTTTGTTTGCTCGTTTCCCTGGCAAGATTTCGGGGTAAAAAAAAGTCCCCAGTCAAAAAATAGGAAACTTCTCTAGGGGATTTTATAAATTTTTTAGGCGATCGCTCAATTTTTTAGTTTAGGAATTGCTATTTAGGGTTATATTTTCTATATAATAGCCATTACAGATCGGTGTATATCAACAATAGCCAACTCAAAGGAGGACTTAGTTGAATAGATGCTAAAGTCAAAAATAGGAAATCGAGGAATGATTGAGGTATAATTTTTTTCAATCTTCTTCATTGAGATGACTGTCCTGCCTTTAGGGTTTATTGGGACGCTCTACCGATTGCAAGTCAAAACAACCTAAAATTCATAACATTATGAGTGAAAACGCAACAAGCCCTTTGACGGGTAAAGCACTGCTTCAAAAAGTAAAAGAGCTAAACCACTTACCGCGACGGGAAACAGCGAAACGCTGCGGCTATTACACGGTCACAAAAAACGACCAAACCCGCGTCAATTTAACTGACTTTTACGACGCACTTCTCGCGGCCAAAGGGGTTCCTCTCGATCCAGACGGTGTAAAAGATGGTCGCGGCCGCGAACCGACTTATCGCGTTAGCGTTCACAAAAATGGTCAAATTGTAATTGGTTCGACCTATACTCAAGCTATGGGTTTACAGCCCGGAGACGAGTTTGAAATTAAGCTCGGCTACAAGCATATCCATCTCAAACAATTAGATATGGATAGAGAAGACTCCGCCGAACTCGAAGAAGCAACCGCATAATCCTACAACCAGAATTCAGGAATTTTGGCGATCGCTTGACATCAAGTTCTGAATTCTGGTTCAGTGCGAGTTTTCTAGTTCCGAAGCCAAAAGCGGGTGTACCGTTGACACCGAGATTCTACTGAGAAGCAGAGTCAAACTGCCAATAAACTGTTATGGATATGGGTGAAAATTCCTTAGTTTACCAGGGAGTAATTCAATGGGCCCGTGGGGGAGCGATCGCCCGCCTTGTTCTGTTTGGGATGGCTTGGATTGTCCTTTGGCTGCCCCTGGCCTTACCCCTGGCCAAGGGGCTGAAATGGGATTTTAGAAGCTTTCCTAATGAAACTCAAAAGTTACCCTTAATCCTATCTCTTTATGGACTTGCCCCCTTGATTTTATGGGGGATGACCCAGATTGAACCCGCATCTTTTGCTCAATATGGTCTCAAAATTAACGGGCATCTGTGGCGATCTCTAGGACTCGGTTTTGGTATTGCTGCGAGCGGTTTGGCGATGGTTTTTGCCCTAGAGACAGGTTGGGGTTGGATTGCTTGGAAACGCGATCGCATTAGTACCCTCACTTCACTCTGTTTGCCGATTTTCGCCGTCGCGATCGCCATTGGTGGCATCGAAGAATTAATCTTTCGCGGCTTTATGTTGAGGGAACTAAAGCTCGATTACCCTATCATCATCGCAGCTATAATATCTAGCACAATTTTTGCATTATTGCATCTGGTGTGGGAGCAAAAACAAACTTTACCCCAACTTCCCGGCTTATTTTTAATGGGTTTGGTTTTAGTTCTCGCCTACCAAGTCGATAACTTTAGTATTGGTTTAGCATGGGGACTTCATGGGGGTTGGATTTGGGGCTTAACCTGCCTCAATAACTCCGGCATGATAACCTACACCGAAAAAGCCTCTCCCTGGATGATTGGTTGGTATCAGCAACCCTTAGCCGGATTGATGGGCATTCTCTGTTTACTCGCAACGGCGGGGGGGATTGTGGCGTTAGTGGGATAAATCCATTAATTTTGAGTATAAGACAAAATAAAACCCCGGTTTATTGAAGAAACCGGGGTTTTGAAGCTATAAAAATAACTCGCAGAAAAGAACGTTAGTCGCGGCTATTAATCGCAATCAGCAAACGCAGAATGAAAATAAATAAATTGATGTAAGTTAGGTACATCGACAAAGCCGCCGACAAATACTGTTCGTCTTTATAGGTGCGGGGTAAGATATAGAAATCCACCACAGAAACCCCGGCGAACAGCACCACACCCACGCCAGAAATTGCAATTTCTAACCAACTGGGGGTGTAAACGCCAAAGACGGAAAACAGCAGTTGACCGACGAGAACCACCACCAAGGCAATTAAGCCCAGTTGAACGGTTTGGGTCAGCGCCATACCATCTTCATCAGAAAGGTTTGACCCGATGCTACGGGCGGCAATAAAGGTGACACCACAGCCTAATGCCGCGATGCCGACTCCCTGAATCCCTACTCCTTCGGTTCCCAGGGCGACGTAAACAATGCCACTGAGGGTATAACCGGAAATGAGACTATAAACGGCTAAAAGGGGTAATGCCAGGCTGTTATTTGCTTTTTGAGCAATGCCCCGCACCACAAAAAAGAAGATAAAGTTACCAATGAGCGCCACCCAGAAGGTGGTCATAAAAAGCTGTGGGTTGCTTTCGAGAACGCCCAAACCACCGTAAATCCCTAATGCAGTCAGCGCGAGGCCGCCACCGAGAAAAGGTAAGGCGTTAGCGATGACATTGGGGCCCACCAGAGAATTGCCTTTGACTTCGCGCATTGCATCGCGAAAATTACTGGTATTTGCCATAGAACTGTTACAAGTGTTAAATACTAAAGGTTTCTACATTACTAGGATAATGCGATCGCGCCTTAGACGGATAGGACGGTTTTCTGCCCTTCTTTCCCATTGGAACTGCGGTCATCTGAAAAACGCAGTTGAGCTGGGTGTCAGAACAGGATTTTTTATATTTTGTTGTCGAAATATTAGCTATTACTTCCTAAAAAATCATAATTTCTTAAGAAACAGATAGGACATTCTGTGTAGGGATTAGATCGAGTCGGAATTGATAATAAAAACTAACAATACATTAAGGATATAAAGCTTATCCTCATGGGGATCGCGGCAATCAGCTTTAATATCAATCCCAAAGGAACTTGACAGTGAGCAAAAAATTTTCCACAATAAAGGAGTGGAGTAAAAAAAGTTTTTTGTAAAAATCCATCCTGAGAGGGATGCATTTACAGAGAAAAATACCAATACTTTGATTTATATCCGCGATTCGCTTGCGAAATTCAAACTTTCTAACTGACAATCCCTTACTAAAATCTCGGATAGTTTGCTGTTTTGCTTCATAAAAAACAATCATAAACAAATCTAGACCAATTCAAGTTTAAAAATGAAAAAGATAGAAAAAGTGCATTGTCCGAACTGTGGCAGTATCGGCGAAAGACATTACATTCACAAGCACAAAATCGTACAAACTCAATGCCCCGCTTGTGATTACTTAATGGTCAATTGCGCCCGCACCGGGAATGTGGTTGAAGCCTATGCCCCTGGCATTACCATGAAATAATTTCTAATTTTTGTCTCTGGCAATCCTGCTAGATTAGCACACAATTTAATTTAGAACCCCGACTTTCTCCAGAAACCGGGGTTTTGTTATAACGATTAAATAGTTGCTTGTTTAAAACTGAATGGGAATGGCTCAACGGCTTGAATTTTTAGGGAGGCCCAACCTACACTAAATATAAATATAAATTTTAGATTATAAATTGTAAAACCTACTATGAGTCAACGTCAAACCTGGGATTTTGGGCGATTTTTGCAAACCGTAACCTATTTTGAAATCCTGCCTGTGATTGGCAGTATACCTTGGCTCAGACGCATGATATTAGGAGATAACTCAGGCATGACTCGACCCGCGATCGCGCAGACTCAAGCTAAAATTTTAGTCGCCAGTACAAACCCCCACTCTCGCCAAACCTTGATTAATCAATTGCGAGAAAATCGCTATCAAGTGCGGGTGGTATCTTCAAAGCAAGACAAAGACTTAGGGGGAGACGGCATTGAATACAGCAACGCCGATCTCCACAATCCCCAAAGTTTAGATTTAAACTTATTCAAAGACATCAAAGCCGTTATCTATCACTACGAAGATGACAGCCAAGCCAGCTTAGAAAAATTAATTCAACTCGCGAGTTTATCCCTCAAACAAGCCTATCCCCAACGCTTATTATTTGACTTTCGCAATGCCTCGGAGGACATCAAGCAGATGTGGGGGGCAGTGGATGATGTGGTGATGGGGGGTGTGAGTGAAAGTGGCTTGCGTTTAACTCCCGATAAAGCCATTTTTACCGGAAATGTCTCAACCGCTAACTCTGGGGGTTTTGCTTCGGTGCGAAATCGTAACTTTGACCCCCCGTTAGATTTATCCCAGTATGAGGGCATCCAACTGCGGGTAAAAGGGGATGGTAAACGCTACAAATGTATTTTGCGCTGCGAGGGGAAATGGGACGGGATTAGCTATTGTTACTCGTTTGATACCGTTGCCAATACCTGGATAACCGTGCGCGTGCCGTTTGCGGAGTTGCGCCCTGTATTCCGGGCTAAAAGCGTCCCCGAAGCCGATCCCCTTGATGCTAGTCGCATTTACTCAATTCAGTTGATGCTGAGTAAATTTGAGTATGACGGCGATCTTAATCCTAAATTTGAACCGGGGTTTTTTGCCTTAGAAATCGAGTCAATTCACGCTTATGGCGGCGAATTGACTTCCCAATTTATTGTCCTTAATGGCACTTCAACCCCTATTGATGAGACGTTATTTCAAGACAAGGGCTTGCATTACACCATTTTGAATTGTGGCGAAATTAAAGAAAATACAGTCATCAGTGTTTTGGGGTAATCGGCTTTCTTAGGCAGTGGGCAGCTTCATCAGTCATCAGTCATCAGTCATCAGTTTTTTAGGCAATCGGCTTGTAGGGGCGGGGTTTCCCCGCCCAATAACCAATAACCAATAACCAACAACCAATAACTAATAACAGGCGCGATCGCTTTTACTCAAACTTCGTGCTGTTGGTGGCGTTGACGACGGGCTAGGACGCGATCGCGCACTTGTTGGAAACGCAACCACAGCCCCAAATTCACCTGCTTGAGCAACCAATACAACACTGTCAACACCACAAAAGTAATGCCAATCACTAAAACCGGTTCTTTGTCGGACAAATTGCGAATCAAATTATAAACAATCGTATCGGGGTTTTTGACAATATCCCAACTATTAAACCGTTGGAAACGCCCCATAAACACCCCAATCGCGCTCAAAACATGAATAAACAACTCTGTCGGGAGAATATAGCGACGCAACCCCAACCGCCGCAAATAATGCCCCACATTCATCACCGAGAGAGTGTAAGCCTGAAAGCCCAGAAAAATTGCCGACAGATGAACGGGAACAATAAATAAAGCAATGACAAAAGTAGAATAGTAACCCGCTTTCGTCGCGCGGATCAGGTGAATAATATCTGTAAGTAAATAAGGGGCATTGGGCAGAAACAGAATAAAAACGGCGGCGAATCCCCACCAAAGCAGCGATCGCTTCAAAGTTTGACGGTGAAATAGCCAAAAACTCAAAGCCAACGGGATAAACGCCAAAAACAAATTCCAGAGAATCCAACCACTGTGAATTCTCAATGCGCCATACATTTGCCAGAAAGTGTATTCCATTGCGTTATTTACTGTCGTTACGGTCTTAGGAGTCTACAACGGCGGTGCGGTCACTTCCGTTTTTGAGGGGCTTGTATTCGCGATCGCGCCCACTTTTACAAGTATAAACATTTGTTATTTGTCATTTGTT
>JBKHDX010000029.1:0-29750 GCA_046541115.1 Spirulinaceae cyanobacterium
CCGTACTTAGTTGACAGTTTAGCACAAAGCCGTCCTTAAAGGACGGGGCTTTAGATCCAAAACTCTTGGTAAAGTTTGGGCTGTAGCAGGGAAAGGCGTTATTCCTAATACTACCGGAGATGCGATCGCGAGTAATCCGCATAAAGCCAAGGGTCGCGTCGCGTTAAAAAAGAGTGGCATCATGTTTAAATATTATTCATCTCAAAAATAACAGTCTTGAGCGTTCAACCCTCGGCTTCACCTTCTCGCACTTCATTTACGGATGATTAACAATAAGCCCCTCGCCCTATTTGGGAGAGGGGTTTGGGGTGAGGGCGCACGGCATAATTGTTTTGCTTGTTGCTATAAAACCCCGGTTTGTTCAACAAACCGGGGTTTTGTCTCATAATCCTAAATTCACCAATGACCAAGGACTAAACCACAGGCTTACGCGCAATCCAATATTTACTCATAAAGTGATTTTGCGTCTCGATATTTTCAAAGCCCGCCGTTTCTAAACGCTCATTGAGGTTATCGGTGACATAGTGACGATAATACGGCTCATGGAACATCGTCGGGAAGTTTTCCATAATCGGCTCAAAATCCGGGTACTCGAACTTCTGAATCGAGTCACAGATGACGAAAGTACCGCCGGGTTGAGTGATGCGGAAAGCTTCGTTAATCACCGCTTGACGGGCTTGAGGAGGCAATTCATGGAACAAAAAGACGCAGCTTGTCCCATGGAAGTAGTCATCTTGATACGGAAGTTCCTCAGCGTTGGCTTGTAAGAGTTGGGGCAGAGTTCCGGGAATAGCGGATAAGATTTGGTTGGCTTTGCGTAAGTATGCCGGAGACAAATCTGTGCCGAATAAGGATACTTTGGGGAAAGCCGCCCGGAGGTTGCGTAAAGTCATCCCCGTACCGCAAGCAATATCTAAAATGCGGGTTTGTTGGGGCGGTACATCGCCAAACACTTCTAAGCCGTGTTTGAGAGGAGGGATAATTCTGCGCCGCATGGCGTTGGCTGAACCGTTAAAAACGATTTCAACCTGCAAGTCGTATAAATCCGCCGATTGCTCGCTGAGGTAGCCGTTGGTTTGATGGTGGAAGTTTTGGAGATAGTAGCTTGGATAGCCTTCGCGATCGATGGTTGCGTCAAAGTCTTGGTATTTTTTATTTCGCAACCGTTGCCAGATTTTCGGCATATCCAGCCAAATTTGAGGATAGTTAACCAAAACATCCTGCCAATCATTTTCAAATAAGACGCTATGGGGATAATAGCCTTTTTGCGCGTCTTCCCAATCTCTTTCTAAGATGTCGTTGTTCATTTGCTGAATTTTGAACAACATCTTCTGGGGTAAAGGATTCAGGGGTTTGGGAGACGGTGGTGTCGCCAGTTTGGTGAGTTCGGTACTGGCGGTTTTGTGGGCAAGGCTACAAATGCCTTTGACTTGCTGAAAGGCTTGATAAGTGGTTTTGCCGATTTCTTCAGCAAAGGGAAACAAAGAATCAAGTTGTGGTGTAAATTGCATGGGAACAGTTTTCAAGGATACAACGCGGTTTACGACATTAAATTTTGTTGCGTTTTATTAAGTTGGTTAAAGTTAAATTATAGCGATTATGAGAAAAAGAAGTGCAAAAAGGCGCTACTCCCCTCAAGAAGCAACGCCTTTTTATTCAGGTAGTCGGCATGAATCTGACCGATTTTATACGTCGTAGTAGAGAGCAAACTCGTAAGGATGCGGACGCAGACGCATGGGGTTGATTTCGGTGTCGAGTTTGTACGAAATCCAGTTGTTGATGAAGTCTTCGGTAAAGACTCCGCCTTCGGTTAAGAATGTGTGGTCGTTTTGCAGGGCTTCGAGGGCATCTTCGAGAGAACCGGGGGTGCTGGGGATTTTGCTCAGTTCTTCGGGGCTGAGGTCGTAGATATCGACATCCAGGGGTTCGCCGGGGTCGATTTCGTTTTTAATGCCGTCAATACCTGCACACAACATGGCCGCAAAGGCTAAGTAGGGGTTACAGGTGGCATCGGGACAACGGAATTCGAGACGCTTGGCTTTCGGGCTAGGGCCAGAAAGAGGAATGCGAATCGAAGCAGAACGGTTACCTTGAGAATAAGCCAAGTTTACGGGCGCTTCAAAACCCGGAACCAACCGTTTGTAGGAGTTGGTGGTGGGGTTGGTTAAGGCGAGTAAGGCGGGGGCGTGTTTGAGAATGCCGCCGATGTAGTGAAGGGCCATTGTGCTGAGGTTGGCATAACCGTCGCCCCAGAATAAGGGTTCGCCGTCTTTCCAGATGGATTGGTGGGTGTGCATCCCGGAACCGTTGTCGTTAAACAAGGGTTTGGGCATAAAGGTGGCCGATTTGCCGTATTTTTTGGCGACGTTTTTGACGACGTATTTGTACACCATTTGGTTGTCGGCGGCTTCGATGAGGGTGGCGAAGCGCATACCGAGTTCGTTTTGACCACCTGTGGCGACTTCGTGGTGATGTTTTTCGATGGGAACACCACATTTAGCCATCGTTAATAACATCTCCGTCCGCATATCTTGGAGGGTGTCGGTGGGGGCGACGGGGAAGTAACCTTCTTTGTAGCGGGGTTTGTAGCCGAGGTTACCGCCAGCTTCTTCGCGACCGGAGTTCCAGCGACCTTCGATGCTATCAACGTAGTAGTAGCCTTTGTTTTCGGTTTGGTCGAAGCGCACGTCGTCAAAGATGAAGAATTCTGCTTCGGGACCGAAGAAGGCGGTGTCGCCAATGCCACTGGTGTTGAGGTAGTCTAAGGCTCTTTGGGCGATGCTGCGGGGGTCGCGGCTGTACCATTCGCCGGTACGGGGTTCTTTGATGCTACAGATCATGCTGAGGGTTTTGTCCTTGTAGAAAGGATCGATCCAAGCGGTACTGGGATCGGGAACCATGGACATATCAGATTCGTTGATGGCTTTCCAACCGCGAATACTAGAACCGTCAAAGGCTACGCCGTCAGTGAAAGAATTTTCGTCGATTTGATCTTGATAAAAAGAGCAATGTTGCCAAATACCCGGCATATCAATAAATTTTAAGTCGATGATTTCGATGCCTTCATCTTGAACCATCTTTAAGACTTCTGCTGGAGTCTTCGCCATAAATAAATCCTCGGTAGGGTTATGCTTATCTAATCTCGAATCATCCTAGAGATAGAGCAACCGTTTTTTTGTATCTTGTGATACAGAATTGCGGGGTTTGGCTTTTTGTTAAATTTCGGGGCGATCGCGACGAAAAAAATGTATTCTGTTTGACAGAATATGGGCGATCGCGTTGAGGTTTGTGAAGAAATGTATCAAAAAAGGCGCGATCGCCCGGTGGGTTTTTAAGATTCAAGGGCGATTACGCGGGGGTTGTGGGATGATGGTTGAGGAGAGCTATTGCTAGGGCTTCGAACACGAAAACCTAGTCCACAAACAGTTGTTGTTTGAGAGCGCTATTTATTTATGAGAGACGCGATTACAAACTTAATTAGAAACTACGATGTTGCGGGCCGTTATCTGGACCGCAATGCCATTGATGACCTCAAGGCTTACTTTGAGTCGGGCAACCAACGAGTTATGGTGGCGACAATGATTACTGCCAATGCGGCAGCTATTGTCAAAACGGCGGGGACTCAGTTGTTTGAGGAAGTACCTGAATTGCTGCGTCCGGGGGGTAATGCCTACACGACGCGGCGTTATTCGGCTTGTTTGCGCGATATGGATTATTATCTGCGCTACGCGAGTTATGCGTTGGTGGCGGCGGATAATGATGTGTTGGACGAACGGGTTTTACAAGGATTGCGGGAAACTTACAATTCTTTGAGTGTTCCCATCGGGCCGACGGTGCGCGGGATTCAGATTATGAAAGAGGGAATCAAGATTCTGGCGATGGAGTCAGGGATTGAAGATACCAGTTTTATTGATGGCCCGTTCGATCACATGACTCGCGAGTTGAGTGAGACGGATATTTAGTTTTCTCTTTTGAGATTTTTGGGTTCATTCATAGCGATCGCGTCTTGAGGTTAAATTCAGTGGCGATCGCTTTTTGCTGGGGGAAACTTCCAGACTGAGATGGCCCGGAGCAGTAATTTGAAAGTGAATTACTCAGAGTTTGTGTTTATGGGAACCCAACGTCCGAAGGTTCAGGGCTATATTCTACCGGAGTTGTACGCGCAGTATGAAGCCTGGAAACGCCGTCAGGGGATTACAAAAGACTCCCTTGCCCTCAATGAGATTTTGCGGGAGTTTTTGGCGTTACAAGCCGAACAAATCACCAGCGAACGTTTTGAGGCATTAGAGGGGAAAGTTACTCGCCTGAGCAAGCAAGTGGCGGCTCTTGCTCAAGCCGTGGTCGATCTTCAGTCCCCCGATGAATTCGTGGAGGAATCGCCCCAAAGTATGCAAATCCTAGAGGCGATCGCGGCCCAACAAACGGTAGGATTAGTCGAAACAAATTCTCAACGGTTTTTGGTGGTGGATCGTCCGAGTAATCCTCACGATGAGACGTTTGAGATTATTCCCGATGGGGAAACCCCCCGTCCCCATGATTCATTTCCGAGCGATCCATCATCGGATACGCTGACGTTAGAAGAAAACGACGACGAAACAGACTATTTAGAGTAGTATTACAATTTGCGCGATCGCGCTGTATGCAATGATACCATTGAAAAACGTTTCAGTTTTTTGTTATTAAAAATGGTAAAACGCAGACATTTCAACTTATTGCTGAGTGCTTTTTTAAGCTTTGTTTTAGCGGTTGCTTGTACGCCAAGGGATTCGGAAAATGCGACGGGAGGCGATACTAATTTAGCGTCTGGCATTCCGATCGGAGTCGCGATCGCTCAAACAAGTAATGTAGCATTATTAGGTCAAGAACAAGCCATTGGCGCGAAGATTGCCCAAGAATATTTTAACGCTCAAGACGGCATTAATGGCACGCCAATTAATGTCATTATTCAAGATACTGCCGGAGACGAACAAGGGGCAATTAATGCCTTTAATACCCTAATTAATCAAGATAAAGTAGTGGGCATTGTTGGCCCTACTTTATCACAACAAGCCTTTGCTGCCGACCCCATTGCCGATCGCGCTCAAGTCCCGGTTTTAGGCCCTTCTAATACCGCTCAAGGGATTCCTCAAATTGGCGAATATATTGGTCGCGTTTCTGCCCCGGTTGCGGTTGTTGCGCCGAATGCGGTTGATGAAGCTTTAAAAATCAATCCCGACATTCAAAAAGTTGCGGTGCTTTTCGCGCAAAATGATGCGTTTAGTAAATCGGAAACCGAGACATTTCAAGAAACAGTTAAAACCAAAGGTTTAGAGTTAACAACCGTCCAAAAGTTTCAAACCACAGACACCGATTTCCAATCTCAAGCCACCGCAGCAATTAACACCCAACCGGACTTAATTATTATTTCGGGGTTAGCAGCAGATGGTGGTAATTTAGTCAAGCAATTGCGGGAATTGGGTTATGAAGGCTTGATTATTGGTGGTAATGGTTTGAATACTTCTAATGTTTTTCCGGTATGTCAAGATAAGTGCGACGGGATATTAATTGCTCAAGCGTACAGCCCGGAATTAGATAATGAAATTAATGGGGCGTTTCGAGAAGCGTATAAAGCCGAAAATAACACGGAACCACCTCAATTTAGCGCCCAAGCTTTTACCGGGATTCAGGTGTTTGTAGAAGCGTTACGCGCAATTGACGCAGAAACTCCCATTGCGGATTTATCTTTAGAAGATTTACGCACGGAGTTACGAGAACAAATTTTTACCGGAACTTATGAAACGGTTTTGGGTGAGTTGTCTTTTACCCCAGAAGGAGAGATTCAACAAAAGCAGTTTTATGTAGCACAAATTAAGATGGATGCTGATGAGAAAAGCGGCAAGTTTACCTTCTTGAAGTAAGGGCTTAATCCAGAACCCCGGTTTCTTATTGGCTTATACAATTAAGTTATAATTTGACTCCAGAACCCCGGTTTCTTATTGGCTTATACAATTAAGTTATAATTTGACCTCAGAAACCGGGGTTCTTAATCCTCACGATTTAAACGAATTTAATATTAATTTTGTTTCTTCGTTTTACTAAGAGATGGAAAAATGAGGTTTTGCGAGTTGATTCCAGGACAAGAACAAGGCAAGATAGCAATATTGCTTTGGGGTTGATTCGCACCACCAATGGACATTACATTATTTTTCCAAAACGTACTCAATGGCTTATCAATGGGTAGCGTTTATGCCATTTTTGCCTTGGGTTATACGCTCATTTTTTCGATTCTTGGCATTATTAATTTTGCCCACGGTGCAATCTTCACCTTGGGGGCTTATTTCACTTATGCGCTAATTGGCGGTCAATTTGGCTTTAACGGTGTGTTGGCCAATGCTCAGTTACCGTTTCAACTGCCGTTTTGGTTGGCGTTGTTGCTGGGAAGTACGTTGGCTGGAGGGTTTTCGGTGCTTCTGGAACGATTAGCTTTTAAGCCCCTGCGCGATCGCACAGCAGACCCCATATTAACCCTTGTTTCTAGTTTAGGGGCTGCTGTGGTCATTGTCAACTTAATTCAATTTTTAGTTGGGGCAGAAATTTATACTTTTCCGGCTAATATTTACGGCAATTTACCAGCCGCAATTAACTTCGGAACAGTCACTAATCCGATTAATATTCGCACCGTTCAAATTATTATTTTTGTTGTTGCAGCAATTTTTGTAGTGTTGTTAACTTATGGGATTCAATTCACCAAAATCGGGAAAGCCATTCAAGCGGTTGCAGAGGATACAGTAACGGCAAGTTTGTTGGGAATTAACCCAGAAAAGGTAATTTTATTAACTTTTTTTGTGAGTGGCTTTTTAGCAGGATTAGCGGGAACTTTAGTGGGTTCGAGTGTTAGTATTGCGGGGCCATATTTTGGTATTGGCTTTGGTTTAAAAGGTTTAGGGGTGATTGTATTAGGCGGTTTGGGGAGTATTCCCGGTGCAATTATTGGCGGTTTGGGGATTGGGTTAGCAGAAGCCTTTGTACCGGGAGATTATTCGGGCTATAAAGATGCGATCGCGTTTGCGATATTATTTATGATGTTGTTGATTCGTCCCCAGGGTTTATTAGGTCGCAAAAATATTGAGAAAGTATAAATAAAATGGTCGATTTCCTAAATACTTACAGTAATTTAATTGTCCTGGCAATCTTGGGAGCAATGTTAGGATTATCGGTTTATTTACCTTTAATGGCGGGTCAATTGTCCCTCGCAACGCCGGGTTTTTATGCTTTGGGGGGTTATGTTGCGGCGATTTTTTCAACCAAAATATTTACGTTTTCGGGACGTTGGTTTCCTTTGCCTTTGTTGGGTTTAGAAATGATCGTCGGGGGGATTATATCGGCGGTAATTGCGGTAATCTTAGGGATTCCTGTATTACGATTGCGCGGCATATATCTTGCGATCGCGACTATTGCTTTTGTCGAAATTCTACGGATTCTCGCTTTAAATCTCGAAATTACTGGGGGTGCAGTGGGTATATTTGCTATTCCTCAACCTTTTGCTTCCCCTCTAGCTTATTTATGGTTAGCTTTGCCTTTATTATTCCTAACCATGTTATTCATTTATCGTCTCGAAAAAAGCAAAACGGGACGGGCTTTACGAGCAATTCAGGAAGACGAATTAGCCGCCGATGCGATGGGTATTAACCCCACTTACTATAAAGTTTTATCCTTTGTTTTAGGAGCAGTTATCGCGGGAGTTGTGGGGGTAGTGAGCGCTCATTTTCTTAATACTTGGAATGCGCGACAAGGAACATTTGATGCGAGTATTATTTACTTAGCTTTTGTCCTCATTGGTGGTTCTAAAACTTTTGTTGGCCCGGTGGTGGGTGGTATTATTTTAATTGCCTTACCGGAAGTATTGCGAGGTTTGGGAGATGTGCGTTTAATTGTGTTTGGTTTATTGATTATGTTGGGGACAATCTTTTATCCCCAAGGCTTGATTACTCCCCAGTTTCTTCAGCGTTGGTTGCAACGACCTTTGAGGAAAATATTTGCTAAATCAACGCCAAAATCTTAAAGTAAAATTCCCTTTTGAGAGTAACACTATATTCCATTATCCTGTTACCAAGAATATCAAAACTGTAATTCAAAATACAATTATTTATCCTTTACTTTTTTATGCAATACTGGCTGCTCAAATCCGAACCCAACACCTACAATATTCAAAACCTAAAAGCAGAAAAAACTACCATTTGGGACGGCGTTCGTAACTATCAAGCCCGGAATTTTCTCAAACAAATGCAAGTAGGCGATCGCGCTTTTTTTTATCACTCTAATACCAAAATTCCCGGTATTGTTGGACTAGCCGAAATTGTTAAAGCCAATATTGCCGATCCTACGCAATTCGATCCCAACAGTCGCTATTATGACTCTAAATCTACACCAAAACAGCCTCGGTGGCACACTGTAGAAATTAAATTTGTCCAAGATTTTCCGCAAATTATTTCCCTAACGACGCTCAAAAATCAGTTTGCAGGGGATGACTTTCTTTTAGTCCGAAAAGGAAATCGCCTTTCGGTTATGCCTGTTGCTGATATTATCGCTCAATCTATCTTAAAAATGTCATCAATCGAGTAAAATATACAATCAAAACTTACTTTAAAGCATTAGATTATCTAACACAATCTCATGTCAGATTCGGTAGAACAACCTTTATTAACGATTGAAAATTTAACCAAGCAATTTGGCGGCTTGCTTGCCGTTGATAGCGTTTGTTTTACCATTCAATCTCAGGAAATTTTCGGTTTAATCGGGCCAAATGGTGCGGGAAAAACCACCATGTTTAATATGCTCACAGGCTTGATTGAACCTACTCAGGGAAAAGTTATCTACGAGGGTCGTAATATTGCCCGACTGCGACCTTATCAAATCGCGAACTATGGGATTGCTCGCACGTTTCAAAACTTACGCTTATTTGGTAACTTGTCTGTAGTAGAAAATGTTGAAATTGCCCGTCATCGCCATAATAAAACGTCTCTATTTGCCGATATCTTAAATTTGTCCACAGCCCGAAAAGCCCGTCAACAAGACCGAGAAACGGCTTTAGAATTACTCGAATTAGTTGGTTTAATTTCTCTCAAAAATCAACAAGCCAATAACCTCGCTTATGGCGATCGCAGACGGTTAGAAATTGCTAGAGCATTAGCCCTCAAACCTAGCTTACTCCTTCTCGATGAACCCGCAGCCGGAATGAACCCCAACGAAAAAGCAGCCCTGAGTGAATTAATCCGAGAAATTCGCGATCGCTTTGGCCTTACAATTATTTTAATCGAACATCATATTCCCCTCGTTATGGGCTTATGCGAACGAATTGCCGTGTTAGATTTTGGGAAATTAATTGCCCTGGGAAATCCCGAAACCGTCCGCCAAAATCCGGCCGTGATTGAGGCTTATTTAGGGGATGAGTAATTTGGGTAGTCAGTAGGAGAATGGGAAGTAATAGCTGAAGAAAGGAGCAATATTTTTTGATAACAACAATGCTCGAAATTGTTAATCTTTCGGTCAATTATGGCGGTGTGGAAGCTATTAGAAACATTAACCTCGAAATTGCCCAAGGAGAAATAGTAACGCTGATTGGGGCAAATGGGGCCGGAAAAACCACCACACTAAACGCCATTTCTCGCTTAGTTCCTGCTAGTAGCGGTCAAATCGTTTACGAACAGCAAAATATTACCCGCAAACGCCCCCATGAAGTGGTAAAAATGGGCATTGCACAAAGTCCTGAAGGACGGCGTATTTTAGCCCGTCAAACTGTCTTAAATAATCTGGAATTGGGGGCTTATACGCGACAAAATCGCCATCAAATTAAAAGCGACCTCGAACAACAATTTCAACTCTTTCCCCGTCTGGCCGAACGCCGTCACCAAATCGCCGGGACACTGAGTGGAGGAGAACAACAAATGCTCGCGATCGCCCGCGCTCTTATGAGTCGTCCCCGTCTGCTATTATTAGATGAACCTAGTCTCGGCCTTGCCCCTCAAATTGTCCAGGAAATCTTTGCAATTCTGCGCCAACTGCACCAATCTGGCGTAACCATTCTCCTCGTCGAACAAAACGCCCGTTTAGCCCTAGAAAACTCCAATCGCGGCTATGTATTAGAAGCCGGAATCCTCACCATTACCGGAAAAGCCGCCGATTTACTCAACGACGAACGAGTCAGACAGGCTTATTTAGGTTAACTTTTGTGCCAATTATTGCCTTAGTTCCAAGACGGTGAAATCTGTAATTTTCGCCCAAAACCAGGGTTTTAGACTCAAAATATCGTTCGACAGACCTCAACTCAAAGGTTAGGGTAGAAAAAACAATAATCGGGAAATTGTACAGGATAGTTTCAACTCTAAACCCACGGGTACTTCACCGCCAAATTTAAAGCTATGTTACCTAAAATAAAATATCATCTCTTACTCGCAACTGCATTATCTTTCGCGGTTATTAACACCGTTGAAGTGAAACAATTCACCCCGCAACACAGCCAATGGTTAACCCTCGATAGCGAAGCCCACGCGAGAAAAAGTGGTGGCCGCAGTGGAGGGGGTTCGTTTAAAAAACGTTCGTCTCCTCCAAGTGGTTCTCGTAACACCAGTCCTTCCCGTAATAACAGTCCTTCTCGCAATACCAGCCCCTCCAATAACGACAGTTATCGTCGTCGCAACAACTCAGGTGGGAGTTCAACGATTGTTGTTCCGGGTAATCGCGGTTCTAACTACGGTACGAGTAGTTATAATGGCAATCCCTGGGTTAACTTAGCTTTAGTGCTATTTCTCTTGAGTTTGCTTGCTATTTTATTGTTTACCTTTGTTTATAAACTCTTGAAAATGTCAGGGGGAAGCAGTGGGGCTGTGGCGGCGGCGGCGCGAGAACGAGATAATGATATTGTAACGTCAGTTCGGGATAAGTTGCAAGTTCTGGCAATCTTGCTAAATTTGGCGGAAACTATTGAAATAAATATACTTAACATTACCTTGACCACTTCCCTGGCGATACTGACTCTCTCAACCCCCCACACAACCATCGGGATAAACCCGTTAATTTCAAGAAACGAACCCAACTGTCTTAACCCGAACTGACGTTAAGTAATATTCTGTTTAAATAGAATACTGAGTTTTATTTAATAATTTAGCTGGTGGGCATTGCCCACCCTACACGATATTTTAATTTTAGATATCGCAGTCTAGCATTCTGTGTTTCAGTTTACTACGGCAGCGATCGCAATAAATAGATGTAGTAAGATTGAGGCGCAGACAGTCAGGATTAAGGCATCGAGAGGCGTTCATAAAATGGAGTGCCAAAAAACTCTATTTTAGTTTAGCATTTGGGGCTGAGGGCAAGTTCGAGAGGATTGGGGGATGTGACTCATTAATAACAAATGTAGCGATAATAACAAATGTAGCGATCGCGCAACATTTATCGAGGAGAATGGTAACGTTAAATTAAAGATATTCGTTCGTAAGACCATAGCTGATGATAGCGATTCCGGGATATCAGATTTTTGAATGTATTTATAGTAGCGATCGCACCGTTGTTTATCGCGGGGAAAGAGAAAGCGATCGCGTTGAGGTGATTCTGAAGGGATTAAATCGAGACTACCCGACTCCGGTTGAAATTAATCGCTATAAAAAGGAATATAATTTACTCTCGTCTTTCCATAAACCGGGAATTATTCAAGCTTATGACCTGCATTTTTATCAAAATACGGTTGTTTTAGTTTTAGAAGATATTGGCGGTCAAAGTTTAGAAGATTCCTGGCAAAACACTGATTTTTCTTTGTTAGAGAAAGTTGCGATCGCGATCGATTTAGCCCAAAGTCTTACTCAAATTCACGAAGTAGGTTTAATTCACCAAAATCTCAATCCCAAAAATATTATTTATGCCCCAAAAACGCAAAAATTACAAATTATTGATTTTGAAAATGCTCGCTGGCAAAATAGCCAGAACAATCGCCCCAAATCATTATCACTGCCTTATCTTGAAGGCAATTTAGCTTATATTTCCCCGGAACAAACCCAACGCATCAACCGCGAAATTGATTATCGAACGGATTTTTATACATTAGGTGTCACCCTGTATCAACTGTTTACTCATCAACTCCCCTTCACCGCAAAAGACACGATGGAGTGGGTTCATTGTCATTTAGCAAAAAAGCCGATTTCTTTACAAGCGATTAATCCTACTGTTCCCTTGGTTTTAAGCGAAATTGTTTTAAAACTGATGGCTAAAAATCCTGAAGATCGCTATCAAAAAGCCGCCAGTTTGAAAACAGATTTAGAACGATGTTATCACCAACTGCAAACCCAAGGCAAAATTATTGATTTTACATTAGAACAAGAAGTTAGGCGCGATCGCATCGAATTTCCTCAGCAAGTTTACGAGCGAGAAAAAGAACTCAAAACTCTACAATCTGCCTTTACGAGAGTGACATCAGGAGGTTGCAAACTGGTTTTAATTTCTGGCTACTCTGGTGTAGGTAAAACCCAAATCGTTAAAACCTTTTTGCGCTCAATTACCAATACTAAAATTTATACAGCAACGGGGAAATTTGAGCAATATAAATCCAAACTTCCCTATTGGGCATTGCGCCAAGCTATTAACAACTTAGTCAAAAAGTTATTAGCAGAAAGTGAAACCAATCTACAACAATGGCGACAAAAACTATTAGCCGCTTTAAAGCAAAATAGTGCAATTTTAATCGAATTAGTTCCCAAACTCGAACTTATTTTAGGGACGCAACCCCCCGCAATCGATTTGCCCCCCGCAGAGGCAAAAAACCGCCTGAATTGGGTATTTCAGAGTTTTATCGAAGTATTTGCTCAACCGGAACACCCCTTAATCTTCTTCTTCGACGATCTGCAATGGGCTGATGTCCCAACCTTGCAATTAATCGCCACCTTAACCAGCCAAACCCAAAACGCCAGCTTATTAATTATTGGGGCTTATCGAGACAACGAAATTAACGAGGATTGTGCTGAGCATCAAACCCTAAAAGCCTTAAGCCAGAGTGCTGCGACAACCAACATTTCCTTAAAAGCCTTAAGTACAGCAACCCTATCCCAGTTAATTCAGGATACCCTCGATTGTTCTACGGCGGCCGCTGGCGAACTTGCTGCTGCCATTTATACTAAAACTCAGGGAAATCCCTTTTTTGCCCAAGAATTTTTGCGATCGCTCCACGACCGAGGGGATTTATGCTATGACATTACCCGATCCGGTCAATGTCAATGGCAGTGGGATTTAGAAGCCATTAAAACTAGCCAAATTGCCCAAAACGTCTTACAGTTAACCCTCAGTAAACTCGAAAACCTCAGTCCTCAAGCTCAAACCATTCTCAAAATCGCGGCCAGCTTAGGAAACAACTTCTCTTTAGATTTAGTGGCAATGGCCATGAATCAATCTCCCCAAGCCCTAGGCCCCGATTTTGCCGATTTGTGTCGCGCTCACCTCATTATTCCCCGTCCAGAAAACCCCACTTCCTCTGACTACCAATTCAGCCACGATCGCATCCAACAAGCCGCTTATAGTCTAATTACCGAAGCTGAAAAACCGAAATTACACCAACAGCTAGGGGCAATTTTACGCCAACATTACCCCGATCGCCTGTTTGAAATTGCCTATCATCTCAATTGCAGTTTAGCCGGGAAAGTTAGCGAAGCCGAACGACTCACCATTTTACAATGCAACTATCAAGCCGGACAACAAGCCCAAGCCGAAGCCGCTTATGAATCCGCCTTTATCTACTATCGTCAAGCCCGAAATCTACTCGTCCCTGCCGATTGGCAACACCATTACCAAATCGCCTTAAAAATCCATCTCGCCGTCAGCGAAGCCGCAGCCCTCTCCGGCCACTTCGAGCAAGTTACAGAAAGCCTACAGCCCATTTTCCAGTACGCACAGACCGAATTAGACCGTCTCGCTGCCGTCCAAATTCAGATTCGGGGGGCGATCGCGCAAACTCATCTACAGGACGCGATCGCGATCGCCTTAGTTGCCCTAAAGGAGTTAGGAGTCACCTTTCCCGATCCCATCACCCCAAATGCCCTCGAAACCGCCCTAGCCCACACCGCCTCTCAAATCCAAAAGCAACCCTACCGCGAACTCCTCGAAAAACCGCGACTACAAGACCCCAAGCATCTCGCCATTGTAGAATTAGTCGCCAATATCTGCGCGGCGGCTTATCTAGCGCAACCGGAGTTATTTCCCTTCACCGTCCTCAAAATGGTGAATCTCTCCATCACCTACGGCAACGCTCCCCTGTCTCCCTTTGCCTATGCCGCTTATGGCTTGATTTTATGTGGCATGACGGGGGAAATCGAAAGGGGCTATGAAATCGGTCAATTTGCCCTTGAACTCGCCGAAAAACTCAATGCCCAAGCCATTTTAGCCCGAACGCGCTTTGCCATTAAAAACCAAATCGACGTTTGGAAAGTGCATCTGCGTCAAAGCCTCCCAGAATTAAAAGACTGTTATCACATTGGCATAGAAAACGGCGACTTTGAATTTGCGGGCTATGCCGCGATGTACTGCTGTGCTTATGCGCTTTGTGTGGGAGAACCCCTCGATCGCGTCCGCGAGAAAATTGACTATTTTAGAAAAGAAATTTGCAAAATCAACCAAACCTTTGCTCAAAATTGGCTTGATTTATGCGCTCAGGTCGTCTCAAACCTGAGTAATGAGGATATCTCAGACCCCACCGCTTTAATCCACGGAGAGATGTATACCCCCGTTCACCTTGCCGCCCTCGAAGAAGCCAACGTTCAAACTGGGTTATTTTTCGTGCATCTCAACCAGTTAATTTGTAACTATTGGTTTGACCGCACCGAAGCCGCCCTCGAAAGTAGCGAAATCGCCGCTACCCATCTCGAAGCCATGACCGGATCGGCATTGGTGGCCATTTACTATTGGTATGATGCCCTGGTGCGGTTGCGCCAATATCCCCAAGCCTCCCCGACAGAACAAGGGAATCTCCTCGCCCGTGTCGCTCAAAACCGCGAAAAACTGGCACATTGGGCGACTCATGCCCCCAGGAACTATCAACACAAACTCGACTTAATCGTCGCTGAATCTCATCGGGTATTAGGGGAATTTCACGCCGCCGCCGAAGCCTACGATCGCGCCTTAATAGCTAGTAAAGATAACGAATATCTCCACGAAAGCGCCTTAATCTGCGAACTCACTGCGCGTTTTTATCGCGATCGCGGCAAAATGATTATTGCTAAAGCTTATTTTCAAGAAAGCCAATATTATTACCAACGCTGGGGGGCGATTAACAAAGTCAAAGACCTAGAACAGCAGTTTAACCGCTTTTTCATCCAAGACTTAGAAAAAAACAGTCCACCCCCCCAAAAGCAACAAAATCCCGACTTCGCGACTGTTCTTAAAGCCTCCCAAGCCATCTCCAGCGAAATCGTCCTCGACAAACTCTTGGTGAAGCTGCTCGAAATTGCCATGGAAAATGCCGGGGCGCAAACCGGGTATCTGATTGTCTATCAAGACGATCGCCCCATCGTCGCGGCCCGCAGTGGTAGCGATCGCGAACAATCCCTTCCCTGTTGGCTGTCCCTCGATACCCTCAGCAATCTAGAACTGCCCAAAACCATTATTCACTACGTCGCTCGCTGTCAAGAAACCTTGGTGCTGCAAAACCAAGAAATGCCCGATCCATTTGCCCAAGATGTTTACTGGCAGACCTTTAAACCCTCATCCATTTTCTGTACGCCGATTATCGATCTCGGTCGCTTGGTGGGGATTTTGTATCTCGAAAATCGGTTAATCGTTGGAGCATTTAGTCGCGATCGCCTCGAAGTGCTACAACTGCTCATGTCCCAAGCCGCCATTTCCCTCGAAAACGCCCAACTTTACCGCAACCTCGAACAAGCCAAACAGCAACTCGAAGCCCAAGTCATCCACCGCACCCAACAACTGCAAACCAGCGAATCCCGCTATCGCGCCATTGTCGAAGACCAAACCGAACTCATCTGTCGCTTTCGCATAGACGGCACTTTAACCTTTGCGAACGACACTTATTGCCGTTCCTTGCAACAATCCCCAGAGACTCTTTTAGGTCATAGCTTTTTCCCGTTTTTGAGCGATCGCGATCGTCAAACCTTAATTGAAAACCTGCGTCAACTCACCCCGGAAAACCCCGTATGCAGCAACGAGCAGCCCGTGACGCTCAACCATCAAACCCATTGGTATCAATGGATCAATCGGGCCATCTTTGACGCAGCCGGAAACCCCATCGAATATCAAGCCGTCGGGCGAGATATCACCGAACGCAAACGCATCGAACAAGAACTGCAAAAAAGCCAAAAACGCTACGAACTCGCCACCCAAGCCTCTAAAACCGGGGTGTGGGAACGGAAACTCGCCACCAACGAATTTTACATTGACCCCAACATCAAAGCCATCTTAGGCTACAGCGATGCAGAAATTCCCAACGATCTCGAAATTTGGAGGCAGAACATTCATCCTGAAGATCGCGAAAAAGTCTTTGACCTCGCTTCTGCCCATATCGAGGGCAGAATCCCGGCCTTTATCTGCGAACATCGAATGTTTCATAAAGACGGCTCGATTCGCTGGATTTTGACTCGCGGCCAAGTCTTTCGGGATGAGAATCAGCAGGTATTGGGGTTGATCGGTACGGATGTAGACATTACCGAACGCAAAAAAGTCGAACAAGAACTGCAAAAAGCCAAAGAAGCCGCCGACACAGCCAACCAAGCCAAAAGCCAATTTCTCAATCGCATGAGTCACGAACTCCGCACCCCCCTCAATGCCATTCTCGGGTTTAGTCAACTGCTGCAAAACGAAATTTCACCCCAGCAAAACCTACTCCACGCCGAATATCTCGGCATTATCAACCGCAGTGGCGAACATTTACTGTCCTTGATTGATGATGTCTTGGATATGTCCAAAATCGAAACCGGGAAAATGACGGTTTATGCCACTCAGATCGATTTGTATCATTTGCTCGATGAGGTGGTCGATCTCTTTCAACTCAAAGCCGCCGCAAAACAACTGGAATTGAGCGCCACGCGATCGCCCCAACTGCCTCGCTACGTCCTGGTTGATGCTCAAAAACTGCGCCAAATCCTCATTAACCTTTTAAGCAATGCCATCAAATTTACCGAAGTGGGGTCTGTCGAACTTGTTGCTCAAGTGCAAGCCCAAGCTGCTGACAAAACCATCCTCGCTCTGAGGGTAACAGACACCGGGCCCGGCATTAGCGAAGCCGACCTCACCCTCTTATTTGCACCCTTTGAGCAAACCGAACTCGGTCGGCAAAAACAAAGGGGAACCGGGTTAGGACTGAGCCTCAGTCAGCAATTTGCGCGGTTGATGGGAGGCGAACTGCAAGCCACTTCCACCCTCAATCGCGGCACGACCTTTTGCTGTGTCCTGCCTGTCGTCCCTCTAGAAGCCCCCGCGATCGCCACACCCCTCCCCCAAATCACCAGTATTGACTCTCCGAGTATCCTATATCGCATTTTAGTCGCTGACGACTCCCCTTCCAATCGCCAATTTTTAGTCCGATGTTTGCAACAAGTCGGCTTTGTTGTCCGGGAAGCGAGCAACGGCTTTGAAGCCGTTGAACTGTGGCAAACTTGGCATCCTCACTTGATTTTTATGGACTTGCACATGAACGATCTCGACGGTTTTGCCGCGACTCGCTCGATTCGCAACCAAGAGCAAAATACCTCAAAATACCGTCCCCCCACCCCAATTATCGCCCTGAGTGCCAGCGTCAACGAACAGGAACATCAACAACTCCTCACTTATGGCTTTGATGACTTTCTCAGCAAGCCATTTCGCCTTAATGTTATGTTCGAGCGACTCGCACAACACCTGGGAATTAGTTACATTTATGAAAGTAGTTCTCAAAGTGCTACTGCGTCTTCTCTGCCTTTTTCGGGTCTGACTCCGGAAGTTTTAACCGTCATGCCTTCTGGTTGGATACAACGGCTCAATCGAGCGGCGCGTCGTCTCGATGACGAGCAATGCCAAGCCATTTTTACAGAAATTCCCACCGAGCATCAAAATCTGAAAAAAACCCTCGAAGACTTACTCGCTCACTTTCGGTTTGATGTCATAATGCGCTTAACTGCCTCTGATTCCCTGGGGTGAATCCCCCGAATAAATGCGGGATTTGGTTTTCAAACGTCAGCGATCGAGATAGGCTAGAGGGCGATCGCGCATTTCCCTAACATTCGCGTCCAGTAACCGACAATGAGATTATGGACTCAGTGCCACCTAAGGCCAATATTTTAATCGTTGACGATACCCCAGAAAATCTGCGCTTGTTGTCAACTGCCTTAACTCAGCGTGGCTACAAAGTCCGCAACGCCATCAATGGTGCTGTGGCTTTGATCGGTGCAACAGAAGACCCCCCGGATTTAATTCTCCTTGATATCAAAATGCCGGATTTAGACGGATATGAAGTGTGTCAGCGCCTTAAAGATCGAGATGTGACCCGCTCAATCCCGGTGATTTTTTTGAGTTCGTTGATTGAAGTGTTTGATAAAGTGCGAGCCTTTGAAGTGGGAGGGGTAGACTACATTACCAAACCGTTCCAAATTGAAGAAGTGGTGGCCCGCATCGAAAATCAACTGACCATCCGCCGCTTACAAGCCAGTTTACAACGACAAAACTATTTATTACAAAAAGCTGAAGGTGAAACCCGTCAACTCAACGCCGAACTCGAAAGCCGCGTCCTCGAACGAACTACCGAACTTGAAGCGGCCAATCGGCAATTGTTGTATTTAGCGTTGCACGATGAATTAACGGGACTGCCCAATCGCGCCTTGTTTATGGAAAAACTCGCTCAAGCGATGAAGCAAGCTCAAAGGGGGCAGAATCAGTTTGCGATTTTATTTCTCGATTGCGATCGCTTCAAACTGATTAACGATTCCTTTGGCCATTTAGTGGGCGATCGCCTCTTAGTCGGAGTTGCCAACCGCCTCAGAAATTGTCTCCGAGAAAACGATACCTTAGCGCGTTTAGGAGGGGATGAGTTTACGATTTTGCTCAACCACCTTGAAACCCAAGACAACGCCCTCACCACTGCCCGCCAAATTCACAACCAACTCACCCAACCCTTTAACATCGACAACGCCGAAGTGTTTATTGATGTCAGCATCGGCATTGTGTTTATGGATGAAACCTATTGCAAGCCCGAACACTTGCTGCGAGATGCCGACACCGCCATGTACAAAGCCAAACGTGCCGGGAAAGCCCGTTACCAAGTCTTTGACCCCACCATGCACGCCGAAGCCATTGTGCGGTTGCAACTGGAAACCGATTTACGTCGCGCCATTTCTCGCCAAGAATTTCTGGTTTACTACCAACCCATTGTTTCCCTCGTAAATGGCACCATTTCCGGCTTTGAAGCTTTGGTGCGTTGGCAACAACCCCAACGGGGTTTAGTTCCCCCCGATGCTTTTATTCCAGTCGCAGAAGAAACCGGATTGATCGTTCCCATTGGTGAATCGGTGTTACAAAAAGCCTGTACCCTCGCGGCTTCTTGGCAACGCCAAAATCCCCAACTCACGGTTAATGTGAACTTATCGGTGCGGCAATTCGGTCAACCCAACCTCCTCGACCAAATCGATCGCATTTTGACCCAAACTCAACTGCCCCCTCAGTCTCTCAAACTCGAAATTACTGAAAGCGCCATTCTCGACAATACGAAATCCGTTCAGCATATTTTCCAACAACTGCGCGATCGCAACATTCAAATCTGTTTAGATGACTTTGGGACGGGCTACTCCTCTTTAAGTTATCTCCATCGCTTTCCCGTCGATACCCTCAAAATCGACCGTTCCTTTGTGCGTCGTCTCGATTCTGAAGCCGGCAGCCCCGAAATTGTCGCGGCGATTGTCACCCTCGCGCGACAAATGGGCATGAGCATTGTGGCCGAAGGGGTAGACACCTACGAACAAATCCGACAACTCCAAGCCCTCGGTTGCGAAGAAGCCCAAGGCTATTATTTCGCCCAACCCCTCGACACCACCGCCACCAATGAGTTAGTTAAAAATAATACCTCTTTGTTGTAATCTCAACTGATTAGCCCTCACCCCAAACCCCTCTCCCACGGGCGAGGGGCTTATTTCTGAGAGGCGTAGAGGTGTAGTGTAGGGTGGGCATCGCCCACCCTCTCTAGCTTTAAGCCTTAACCGTAGGTCTCATACCCTAATTGCGGCTATACCACCGATAGGGATGTGGCCGCGGCTCAAGTAGTGAAAGAACGAGGATTAAGTGCGGCCCTTGCAGGTCGTACCAACGCACGCCCTTGGGTAAAGATAAGGGGCTGTGTCCGCCACCGGCGGGCGGACTTTATACGCCCCGTGTCGGGGCTGGAGTTTATACTCCTGCGCTTAATCTCCCTATGACGCGAGAATCCCCTCGCCTTTAGGCAGGGGAGTATGTCAATCCACTAACTCAATCACCGGAAAGCGTTCCATCAAATAAATGGCCCGTCGCGCATTATTTTTCAGGGCATCCGACACATGGGGAACATGGGGAATTTGCGAGAGAAAATCCACCGTGCGGCGCAGAATCCGCACCAAATCCCCCTCATCAAAGCTGGTATTTTCACACAATGTCGTCCACTCAGCCCCTAACGCCCATTGTTCGACAATTCCGGTAAATTCCATCACTTCCGGCTCTAACCACACCGGCAAAGCAATCTTGTAACTGTACTGGCACTTAATCAACTCGCTGCGTAAGCTGTGCAACTGTGCCAACGCCTCCGCCGTCGCGATCGCGGGGGGATAATTAGTCCAGCTATCCGAGCGCGGCGGTTCGGAAATGAGAGTATACACCGCCGCCGCCAAATCCTGGGGATCGAGGGCTTCTAGCACCCCAGAGCGCAACACCAAACCGAGCCACAATTCATTATCGCCGCGAATCGCCGCCGCCGCTTGACCGAGGGGGGTGGGGGTGTAGCGGTCGAGAGCATTAAAAGTTTGCAAAATTTCGATTAAATGGAGAAATTCGCGCCAATGGTGAGTTTGATGTTCCCGATACGTCGTTTGCCGTTCGGTGAGTTGACTTCGCAGTTCCTCCCGCCGTTTGTGGCGTTTGATCGACTTGCTCGGTTTGCCCCATTGTTTCAGGGGATGGTTGTCGAGTTTTGCTTCTACGGCTTCGAGGCGTTTTTGTTGCTCTAGCACTTCCGCCGCTTGGGGAACCGCTTCAAGATTGGCGGGAATATGAGCCGCGACTTCTTGGCTAGTATCGTTGCCTTTGCGGTATTGACCGAGCTTAATCGGTAGATCGTCCGGGGGAACCAACGGTTGCAACTGTTTGGGGGGCAAGGTATCCGGGGAAATGGCCGCCACATCCGCGATCGCCACCACAATCCAACGATTATCCGCCGTTAAACAGACCAAATAGGGCATTTGACCGCGGCCGGGGGCCTGGGCGTACAACACCGCCGGAATCGGCTCTGGGGTTGTGATGTGCTTGCCTTTGAGGTATAAGACCTGACCCGGTTCAACCCCAGAAAACGCTGCCGCGATTGTACTTTTGCGAGCGTTTTCGGCTTGCTGTTTCAAGGTTTTGAGCAAACGACGTTCTTCTTTAAGCTGTTCCCGCAGCTTTTCGTAATGGCGAAATTGGTCGGGATTGATGGCGGCCAGTTCCACATCGAGTTTTGCCAGTTCTGTGGTGAGTTCCGCGATCGCCTGGCGATCGGGTTCGAGGCGTAACGCGGCGATATACTGAGCAAAACTGCGCTCTAGGAGGTTTTTCGCTTCTTCTAAGCTGTGGGTTTGTAGCAAGTTCAGCACCATGCCATAATTCGGCGTAAACTGACTGACCAACGGATCGGCAGGCTTGAGGGCCAAACTGGCCACATCTTTTGCCCCTTCAAAGGGGGTTTGCACCGCCACCACATGACCCACCTCGTCCATACCCCGCCGTCCGGCCCGGCCTGCCATTTGCAGAAACTCCGAAGCCGTGAGCAAACGATGGCCGCGATCGGTGCGTTTAGAAATTGAGGCGATGACGGTAGTTCGTGCTGGCATATTAATACCGGCCGCGAGGGTTTCTGTAGCAAAAACCACCTTAATCAACCCCGCTTGAAACAACTCCTCCACTAAACCCTTCCAAGCGGGGAGAATCCCGGCGTGATGGGCCGCAATACCGCGATACAACGGCGCAACTTGTCCGGTGCGTCCGGCTTCAGGATTGCGTTTGAGAAAAGCATCAATGCGAACCTTAAGCTGGGCTTGTTCTTCCTCGTTGACTAACAACACCTTGCTCATGTTGCGAACCGCTTGGTCGCAACCGCGACGACTGAAAATAAAATAAATCGCGGGTAACATATCGCGATCGCGCAGTTGTTCGACCACTTTGTGAATATCGGGGCATTCTTCACGACGCATACGTTGTCTGGGGTTGCGGCGTTTAATTTGCTTTTTTAACTGGGTATTAATCGCCGTTTTTGCGTCATTGAGTAACGGAAACAACCCCTTAAGGGAGCTAAAGTAAAACTCCAAAGGAACCGGCCGAAAAGTCGATTGAATTAACTGGGTTTTACCGTGAACTTGGTCGATCCAATCCGTGAGTTGGTCGGCATTAGCAATGGTTGCCGAAAGGGCCACCAACTGAACATCGGGGGGACAATATACAATGGATTCTTCCCAAACCGTACCCCGTTGGCGGTCGTTCATGTAGTGACATTCATCCAACACCACCGCTTCTACATGGGTCAAAGAAGTCCCCACCTGGCCGATCGGCGTACCGTAAAGCATATTGCGGAAAATTTCGGTGGTCATCACCAAAATCGGCGCATCGCGATTGTGAGACGCATCCCCCGTGAGTAAGCCCACCTGTTCTTCGCCAAATGAAGAGCGAAAATCGCGGAACTTCTGGTTAGACAGAGCTTTGAGGGGAGTGGTATAAAACACCCGCTTACCGCGAGCGAGGGCGCGGTGAATCGCATATTCCCCGACCAGGGTTTTTCCCGATCCGGTGGGAACACAGACGACCACAGATTGATTGTCATTAAGGGCCGCGATCGCTTGCTGTTGGAACTCGTCCAACTCAAACGAAAATAAATCCGCGACGTTTAAACCAAATGTAGAACGAGAAGGATTAACTTTCACACAAGAATGTTTGACGTTAACAAGATATTGTTGCAAGTTTTATCCATTCTAAAACGTCTGAGGAAAGACGCTACGCTAAAAACCCGGATTTGTCGCACTGCCATCTCAAAAAATGACGACTACAATCGAATGGATACCAGTTGCACCACTCGAAAAATCCCTCACACCCACCATTTTTTTGATTATGGGACTAACACCACAATTCACCCTAGCGGTCATGGGGACAACACCACAAGCCACCCTTGCTTTATATTTGTGGATTCCGATTTGTTTATTTTTATTCGTCCGCTTTCCCCCCCAACGGGCCATGATTATCGGCTTGATTGCAGCTTGGCAATTTTTGCCCATGGACGACATCTTCATCCCTCCCCTACCGGTTTACGACAAAATGGCAGCGGCGTGTTACGGCATTTTGCTCGGAACCCTGTTATTCGATCTCGACCGCTTGGTTACTTTGGTTCCCAGTTGGATTGATATTCCGGCGGTGATTTTAGCGATTTGTCCGTTCTTTTCCCAAATCGAAAACGGTCTCAGTCCCATTACGCCCACTTTTAACCAAATAGTAAAGTGGGGTGCGCCTTACCTCATTGGTCGCATCTACATCACTGATTTAAAAAGCTTTCGGAAGTTAGCCATTGGCATTTTTGTCGGGGCTTTGGCTTATATTCCCTTTGCTTTTATCGAATTTGGCATGGGGCCCCTACTTCACGAAAAAGTCTATGGCTATCCAGCGTTTGTTAACTGGGGACAAGCCAGACGGTATGGGGGATGGCGACCGGTTTTATTCATGCAGCATGGCTTGATGGTAGGGGCTTGGATGATGGTTGCTGCGTTAACCGGGATTTGGTTATGGGTGACTAAATCCATGAAAAAGGTAGGCAATCTGCCCATTAAACCCTTAGCTCTTTTGCTGTTGTTTACGTTTATTAACTGTCGCTCGACAGGGGCTTGGTTATTAGCAGTTGTGGGTTTTGGCTTGTTGTTTGGCGCAAAATTGATTAAATCGTCAATCCCGATGTTGCTGATCGTGGCGACGATTTATTTGTATTTGATTGGGGGGGTAACTGGTACAACCCCCACCGATAGCATTTTGCAAGTGATGTCCTTTACTGGGGAAGAACGGATTGCATCGTTGCGCTTTCGCTTTCGGAACGAACACGTCCTCGGCGAACAAGCCCGTAAAAAGGTATTATTTGGCTGGGGCGATTCGGGCAATCATCGTGTCAGGCTTGAAGACGGTCGCTTGGCGATTACCGATAGTTTGTGGATCATTTTATATGGCTTCAACGGGTCGGTGGCGTTATTTAGTTGGGCCAGTATGCTGTTGATTCCCGTGGTGCGGTTTTGTGTAATGTATCCCCCTAAGTCTTGGCATCGTCCCAAAGTCGCTCCGGCAGCGGTTTTAACCGTGGGCTTGACGCTGTATGTAATCGATTGTTTGCTCAATGCCATGACCAATCCGGTTTATACGGTGATTGCCGGGGGTTTGGCAACTTTGGTTACTTCTCCTCAAGAAAGTGTCGTAGAACCGAAAATGAAGCGCATTTCTCAAGTCCCCGATCCGGATTTACCTCCAGAAACGCTAACACCGGCTGTCCCGCCCCAACGCCATCACCAGGCCGCATTTGTGGCGGCGGCATCTTCTCTTGTCCCCCGTAAAAACCACAAGCCCAAATCCCCCGCTAATGGTAACTCTGGGGCTAACCTTACTAAGTCTGCGAAAGCTAACGCTCAAGAACCCTGTACCAATATGAATCGGCAGGAATCTCGTCCTTCTTCGGTTGTCTCTGAGTCTTCTGCTACACCGCGACAGCGACGACGACAGAATTTTGCGCGACGGGAAGCTGAATAAAAACGAAAATCAGGATTTTTAAACAAAGCTTGACATCTACGCGATCGCTATCCCCGAATTGGGCTTAGGAATGAGAGGATAGGGAATACTTTGAATAACCTGCTCAAAGGCGAAGTATTGTAACGTTTCTTGTACTCATGACACATCCTGCTACTTCTGAGTTACCTGTCCCGACTATTACCGAGGAATTTGTCCCCAAAAATTTATTGGCAAGTTTAATGGCGGGGTTGGTAACGGGGTTTATCGGCGTGATTCGCGGGATTTCCTATGCGGCGCTGATTTTTTCGGGGAGTTTGGCGGCTTATCTCAATGTGGGGGTCGGGATGGCGATTTATAGCACCGCCGCGATTAGTATTGTGGTGGCGTTGGGCAGTTCGATTCCGGGGATGATTGCTACGCCTTTGGCTGCACCAACGGCGGTTTTGGCGGTGATGGCGGCGGCGATCGCGCAACGCCTCGCAGGAGCGCCCCCAGAGGTGTTGTTACCTACGGTAATTGCCGCGATCGCCCTGGGGTCTTTGTGTACCGGGATATTTTTGTGGTTGTTGGGTTACTTTAAACTCGGCAAAACCGTTAGTTTTATTCCCTATCCCGTGGTGGGGGGCTTTATGGCCGGGACGGGGTGGTTGCTGATTCGCGGTGGTATGCAGGTGATGACAGATACTCCCCTAGATTTCGCCCATATTCAGACTGTGGTTTCTTGGCCCTACAGCAGCCATTGGTTAGCGGGATTGGGAGGCGCGATCGCGTTATCGATCTTGACGAAGCGTTACAAACATTATCTGGTTATGCCGGGGATTTTGTTATTCGCGATCGCGCTATTTTACGGCACTTTACTCCTCACTCACACGGATATTACCACCGCCCGCATCGAAGGCTGGCTTTTGGGGCCGTTTCCCCAAGGGGATTTATGGCAGCCGTTACAGTTTTCTGATGGGATGGCGATTGATTGGTCGGTGATTCTCGAACAAACCGGGGCGATCGCCACGTTGATGTTTATTAGTTTACTGTCCTTGGTGCTGACCAATAATGGTATTGAGTTGGCCATCGAGCGCGAAATTGACCTCAACCGCGAGTTACAAGCGGTGGGGTTGGCCAACGTCGTTTCCGGCTTGGGAAGCGGTATGGCGGGCAACCAAGCGCTGCCTAGCACGATTTTAGTGCATAAGATGGCGGCGAATCACCGTTTGGCCGGAGTGTTCAAAATAATTCCCTGTGGAGCAGTTTTGATTTTAGGGGCTTCGTTTTTGTCGTTGTTTCCCAAACCGATTTTAGGGGCATTATTACTTTATCTCGGTATTGATTTGTTATTTCAATGGGTCTATAAATCCTTTTTTAAATTACCCGTTACTGATTATGGAACGGTCATCGCGATCGCGGTGGCGATTAATGTTTGGGGCTTTCTCGAAGGGGTAGTTTTAGGACTAGGGATTTCAGTGATTTTATTTACAATTCAATATAGCCGCATCGAAGCGACCAAAAACGAATTTTCTGGGAGTCATCAACACAGTTCGCAACAACGCAGTCCTGAAGAATATCAAGCATTACAAACCTATGGCGATTTAATTTATATCTTACAACTCCACGGTTTTATCTTCTTTGGTCGTGCCAATAGTTTGCTCGAACAAGTCCGCCAACGCTTGCAACAAACCCCCACGCGCAAACTTCAGTTTATCGTCCTTGATTTTCATTTGGTGAGTAGCATCGATTCTTCGGCAGTTTTGGCTTTAGCTAAAATTAAAAAGTTGGCCCAACAATACCAAGTTACTTTGGTGTTTGCGGGGATGGCCGCGGATGTTGAAAAGTTGCTGAACCAAGGAGACGCGATCGACTCATCTTCAGACAAGATTAAAAATTTCTCAGATTTTAACCGGGGTTTGGCTTGGTGCGAAGACCAGATTTTACAGCAATACGGGACAGTTTCTGAGGCTGCTGAAGTGGAGAAAACGCCGATCATTAGTCATTAGTCATTTGTCCTTGATTGTTGGTTATTGGTTATTAGTTTCCCGATAGCCTCAAAAACTCTCGCCTGAAACTTAAATCGACTTTTTCAGGCTGTAATGCTCATCTAGTAAAGGATTCAGCCTTTTTTACAGGATACTTTCTAAGCCCAAGTTTTTGACCCACTTTGCTGGGGAAAAACCGATCCTATCAAAACAAAAACAAACAACCAACAACTAACAACCAACAACAAAAAAACAGTAAATTATCGGGAAAACGTTCCCGTGATTATGTTGAAAAAAGATCGATTCTGCGATCGCATCGTTTATCTTGAGAAAAGAGGAAATTGGGGGGTCGAGTTAATGACCAAAATTTCAGAACCCAGTTATGAAGCCGGGGAAGCGGCATTACAGACGGGAAATTACGAAGAAGCGATCGCGCAGTTTGAGGCGATTTGCGAAATCGAGTTAGACGAGAATATCGTTTCGCGATCGCAACAAGCCTTGGTGGTGGCTTATTGTAAGGGCGATCGCCCCGGAGACGCGATCGCGTTGTGTCACCGTTTACTGGCAGTTCAGGATAACAACTGGGCAGCCCATACCCTAGAAGACCTGATTAAACGTTACCCCGATGCCAACGATTTAGGCATTGTTCCCGCTGCGAAATCTCGCCCCCCAGCCCCTTCTCCTGCCAATTCCACGATTCCTCACAAAAACCAAGCCCTGATTCCCCTACAGAAAGAAGCCTCAGAAGCAGGGACGACGGTATTTGTACCGGGACGACAATGGCGCAATGCCGAAAGGGCCCAAAAGTGGAAAAACATGAAACGCCCGAAACTAGGGCGGTTGTGGCTGTTGCAAATTGCCAGCGCGATCGTTTTGTTTTGGATGGTGAAAACCAGCGTGGAATGGACGTTAGAAGGCATTAACGAAATTTTAGTCCGTTTGCCTTTATTACAGCCGATTCAGCTATTTTATAGCGATCCGACCCAATTTTTAGGGATTTCTTGTCTCGTTATTTTGATCGTCTTTCCTTGGTACCTCGATCTACTGCTGAAGTGGGTTTATCGCCTCGAACCGTTTTCGGTGTCTCGTCTCCAAGTCGAACATCCCGAAGCCGCCCAAGTGGTTCAAAAAATGATCAAGCAGATCGCCCGGAAACGGAAAATGCCATTGCCTAAATTGGGCATTCTCCCTACTTCTGCGCCGATTATCTTTGTTTACGGTCATATTCCCCGCAACGCCCGTTTAATCCTCAGTGAAGGGCTGCTACAACACCTTGAAGACGACGAGTTAGGGGTTCTCATCGCCAGTCAACTCGCCCAAATTATTCATCGAGATTTTGTCTTGATGTCGGCAGCTACGGCATTATTACAAATTCCCTATACTCTGTATGCCTTGTTATCCCAATTGAGCGATCGCGCCAGCGAAAAACTCCACAATCTACCCACACCGCAGCGCATCCACCCTAAAATCTGGCAAGCTTTACCCTTTGCTCTGCAATGCTTCTTAGCAATTCCTGTAGCGTTGTTTTACACCTGGTATTGGTTGTGGCGGGTGGTGTTGTTATGGGTATCGCGACAACGGCATTTCTATAGCGATCGCCTTGCCGCTCAATACATGGGCAATCCCAACGGCTTAACCCGCGCCTTACTTAAAAGTATCATGGGCATTGCTCAAAATATCGAATTTCGCCAACATACTAGCTATCTCCTCGAAAGCTTCGACTTACTAATGCCTGTGGGTTATCGTCAATCCATTAGTTTAGGCAGTATTCCCCTCAAAACTCCCTTTTCCGAAGTTCTCGCTTGGGAATGCACCAACCCCTATCGCCATTGGTTAGCCCTCACCAACTCTCATCCCCTGATGGGCGATCGCATTTACCTCCTCAACCGCTACGCTAACTATTGGCAACTTCCCCCCGAAATCGATTTACCCACCGTTATCCCCCCTGCCCGTACCTTCAAAGAAAAGCTGATCAAGCTCAAAAACAGCTATCGCGCCTTGCCTATCCTGCAAAGTGCAGTTTTAGCCGCAATCATCTTGGGATTAGCCGTTAGGGGCATTTTCTGGATCGCTGGCTTTCTCAATGACTATGTGTTGAGCATCTGGATTAGCGGTAGTGGTGTAATTTGGCTGTACAATGCCGACAACGCTTTTATTGTTCGCGGTTGTATTTTGGCCGCTTTCAGCCTCAGCATTATCGCTTGGATTAACGGCTATTTTCCCGATATTCGCATTACTCCCACCCGCAACGAACCGCGATTACAAGATTTACTAGCAAACTCGAAATCTGTTCCCCCGCGCAGTTTAGGGATTCGCATTTCCGGTAAACTCATAGGTCGGACTGGGATTAGTAATTGGTTAATTCAAGACTTGATTTTACAAACTGATAGCGGCGACATTAAGCTGCATTTCTTCACGAAATTGGGGCCTTTGGGTAATCTTTTTTGGGGAATCCAAACGCCGTTATTTGGGTTGTGTCGTCAGTTGTCGTTACGCAAGCTTGAAGCCTTTTTACAAAAATATATTCCCGTTTATCCTCGTCCCGACCAATTAATTAACCAAAATGTAACGGTAATTGGTTGGTTTCGGCGCAGTAGTAGCCCTTGGATCGATGTGGATACGATTCGTACGCAGGATAACGAGCAAAAGGTGCAAAGTGGTTATCCGGTTTGGGTTACAGGGATCGCGATCGCGTCGGCTTTATGGGCAGCTTACTCTATCTGGCAAGCCTAATTTCAGTTATCAGTCATCAGTCATCAGTTTTTTGGGCAGTAGGGGCGGGGTTTCCCCGCCCAATAACCAATAACCAATAACCAATAACCAATA
>JBKHDX010000030.1:0-29418 GCA_046541115.1 Spirulinaceae cyanobacterium
TAACATTGTGAGGTGTTAGAATCCCTCGTCAAGGAGCGACGGGAGTATGTCAATTTAAGGTAATTTTAAGCCGACTCAACTGCCCGCGACGGATTTCGGACATTGTCTGCCACTTTTTTTAGACTGCGATATCTTAAGTTGAAGGACATGATAACAAGGGATCGAATCAACAAGTTCGATCGAGTTAAACAGCAATAAAAAGCATTATTAATGGTTGAATTTACTGGCGATATTGGCGAAGCAATTCTGGCATTTATCGCAACAAATTTAGACAATGTTATTCTTTTACAACTTTTCCTCAGTCAAGCGCACACCGCCGCACAGCGCCGTCATGTTGTTGTCGGTCAATATCTGAGTTTTATTGTTATCATTTTAGTCAGTTTGCCGGGATATTTTGGTAGCTTGATTATCGAACCTGCTTGGATTGGGGTCTTGGGGATTATACCGATTATCATGGGGGTTAAACAGTTTTTTGGCGATCGCGATCGCATTTCCCCATCTTTAAAAGCGGCAAGATCGGCAAGATTGGATATTACATCGACCGGCAAACGCCAAGCTTTTTTGTTTCTTTTTAAAAGTATTATTTCGCTCCAAACTTATAAAATAGCAGCTATTATTTTAGCCAGTAGTGTTGATAGTTTCGGGGTCTATTTACCCTTATTTGCCAGCACAAATTCAGCCGGTTTATTGGCAATTATAACGCTTTTACTGATTTTAACAGGCGTGTTATGTTGGCTGGCACTACTATTGAACAGTCATCCTAAAACCGCCAAAGTCTCTAACGATTACGGCTCGCGCCTCGTGCCTTTTTTATTGATTGGTTTAGGGGGATTTATTTTATGGGAAAATGGCACAGTGACTGCTCTTTTTCAACAAATTCGTTTAGGGTGAAAAAGTAGAATAAAATTATTATATTCTATCTATCTAAATTCTAAGTAAGAGGGTCAGATGGCGAACGTACCCAACCTCAAATTAATCCTGCTGCTGAGTTTACTTTGGTTTCCTGTGACAGCTTGTGGCGCGATCGCACCGGATGCCGAATCCCCCACTTCAGAACAAAGGGAAGGTGGCAAAAACGTCGATGTGGCGATCGCGGAAACCGGATTTCTCAACGCTGCCCAAGAATACGTTGGCACCACAAAACCGAGTGTCGAAGTGGCATTGCGATCGCAAGTCGAAGGCAAACTGCTCAATCTTACCGTGGATGTGGGCGATCGCGTCGTCAGCAACCAACTGCTGGCCCGACTTGATGATACCCTCTTAGTCACCGAAGTGAACAAAGCCCAAGCCGACCTCGCCGCCCTCGAATCCGAACAAGCCCAAGCGATGGCCGAAGTCAGCGACGCAAACGCCCAACTCGAACGCAGTCGCGTCGAACTACAACAAGCCGAGGCCAACGCCCAACGCTACCAAAATTTAGTCAAAGAAGGGGCAGTGACCGCGCAACAAGCCGAAACCTTCCAAACTGAAGCCAAAGTCGCCCAACAAGGGGTATTATCGGCTCAGGATCAATTGCGATCGCGGGAGAAAGCCTTAGAATCCATGACCGGACGCATGGCCGCCCAACGGGCCGTCATCAACGACCGCATCACCCGCAAAACCTACGCTAACCTCTTTTCCCCCATCAACGGCGTAGTCCTTGAAAAAATCAGCGAACCCGGCAATCTCGTCAGCCCTGGAGGTGAAGTCCTCCAACTCGGCGACCTCTCCACCGTCAAAGTTGTCGTTCCCGTCTCCGAACTCGACCTGGAAAGCCTGCGGGTCGGTCACTCCGTCCAAGTCCTCCTCGATGCCTTCCCCGACCGAACCTTTACCGGAGAAATCGCCCGAATTTCCCCCGTCGCTGACCCAGTTTCCCGCCAAATTCCGGTCGAAGTCACCCTGCCTAACCCCAACGGCAATATTACCAGCAACCTCCTTGCCAGAGTCAGTTTGCAAGAGGGGGTATCTCCCCGCGTTGTCATCCCAGAATCAGCCTTAAACAACCGAGAAGACCAGCAAGCGACGATTTTTGTGATTTCCGATAGCGCCGAGTCCGAAGCCACCGTCAGCGCCAAAACGGTAACAATTGGCGAAATCGCCAACGGTAAAGCCGTCATTGTCGCGGGATTGCAACCGGGCGATCGCTTTGTGGTCAACAGCAGCCAACCATTAGAGGAAGGGGACACGGTACGTTTAAGCATCTTGTCAGAATCCTAGGTTGTTCTAGAATCCCATAAAAAATTAAGCTATAATCATCTTCGTGAGTTTTGATCTCAAACTCGTTTACCTTGCAAGTCGATGAGAAATAACGTTGGCGTTTCGGTGTTCTGAAGTTCCCTAGACTTGAGGAACTGCCCTTGAGAATTTTATTAGTCGAAGATGATGAGAGTTTTGCCGCTTGGCTCGAAGCCGCCCTTACTCCCCAACATTACCTGATCGAAAGAGCCAGGGACGGCCAAGCCGCTTGGGACTTAGCCGAGGCTTTTCCCTACGATTTGATTTTGCTCGATTGGTTGCTCCCTAAGCTGACGGGCTTAGAATTTTGCCGCAAACGCCGTCAGCAAGGCGATCGCACCCCGATTTTATTAATGACGGCCCAAGACTCCAACGCTCACAAAGTCGCGGGACTGGATGCCGGGGCCGATGATTACCTCGTCAAGCCCTTTGCCATTGAGGAATTATTGGCTCGGATTCGGGCGTTGTTGCGTCGCGGTAATAGTACCCTTCTCAACGCCCTCGCTTGGGGTCAGTTGCAGCTAGACCCGAAAAGCTGTCAAGTCACCTACGCCGAAAAACTCCTCAAACTCACCGCCAAAGAATACGAACTGTTAGAGCTATTTTTACGCAATCCTAACCGGATTTTTAGCCAAAGCGCCCTACTCGATCGCCTGTGGTCATTTGACGATCCACCCACAGAAGGGGCTGTCCGCACCCAGATCAAAAGTTTACGTCAAAAAATCAAAAAAGCAGGCGCACCGGAAATTATTAAAACCGTTTACGGCTTGGGCTATCGTCTCCAAGAAACGGCCCCTCCTCCCCCCGAAAAACCAGCGATTCCGCCAGCGATCGCGGCAATTTGGGAACGACACCGCCCGAAATATCGCGATCGCCTCGCGGCCATCGAACAAGCGATCGCGGCCATCGAACAAAATACCCTCAATACCGAACTGCACGCCGCCGCGTTACACGAAGCCCACACCCTAACCGGGTCTTTGGGGAGTTTTGGCTTTAGCGATGCGTCTGAGCAAGCCCGGATGATTGAAAAAGAACTCAAACGCGATCGCCCCGAAGTTACCGACCTCTCTGCCCCTCTGCAAGCCCTTCAGCACATCCTCGCCCCACCGACTGCCACCGTTCCCACACCGCCCCCAGAACCCCCTAAACCGAGCGTTTCAGCCCATATTCTCATCGTCGATGATGATGTGGTTCTGGCCGAGGCGATTGCTTCGGCCGCCAAAACTGCCGGAATGACCGCCGATCTCGCCCCGAATCCCGATCTCGCTCGTTCTTGCATCGCCCATTATCGCCCAGATGCAATTTTACTGGACTTGAGCTTTCCTGAAAGTGCGGAGTCGGGGTTTGAACTTTTGGCCGAACTCAAACACAGCCAAAATCCCATTCCCGCGATCGCCTTTACCGCTAAAGAGAGTTTTCGCGATCGCGTCAAAGTCGCTCGTCTTGGTGGTTGTGGCTTTCTCCACAAACCCGTTTCTCCGGCTCAAGTTATGACGGCTTTGCAACGCATCCTGCGTCAAACTCAAACCCAAACCGCCACCCTACTTATCGTCGATGACGACCCACAACTCCTCGATTATTTAGCCACTGTTCTTAAACCTTGGGGCTTTAACGTGGTTTTGCTCGACAATCCCCAACAATTCTGGCAAACCCTCGAAAAAACACAACCCGACTTACTCATGCTCGATATTTTTATGCCAGAAGTCAATGGCATCGAACTCTGTCAAGTCGTCCGCAACGATTGGCAATGGAGCGAACTCCCGGTATTAATGCTTTCGGCCCACCGGGACACAGAGTTAGTCCAACAAGTTTTCATGGCTGGGGCTGATGACTACATTCAAAAACCCATTGTCGAACCGGAGTTAATTGCGAGGGTATTAAACCGCATCGAACGGTATCGCTTGCAAAGACGGCGATCTTGAGTTATCAGTCATCAGTCATCAGTGTTTTGGGCAGTAGGTCTTAGGCAGTAGGCATTGGGGGGAGGGGGAAGAAATTACCAATTGCCAATTACCAGTTATGGAATTTGGACATTAAGCCAAACAAACAACCAACAACCAACAACTAATTATTCAGCTAACAACTCCGGTTTTACCCGCAACAGAAAAGACACAACCATCACCGTAAACACCCCTTCTAAAAGGGCTTGGATGCCGTATCCTCCCAACGCCAATAAAGTAATCGTGCGTTCGGCTTGAACGTCGATACTGTCGGAGATAGTCGCCAAAGTGACCAAGGTGAAAATCGAGGCAGACAGCGCGATCGCGCCCGATCCGGCCACAAAAGCGAAAATCCCTGTCCAAACCTTTTGCTTGCGCTCTAACGGGTTGCTGAAGCGAAAAACCGAAGAAGCCAACAACGCCGGAATCCCCATCATTGCCGCATTCATCCCCAAAGCTGCTATGCCCCCGTGTCCAAACATCACTGCTTGAAAAAACAAACCAATCAAAATAGCCGGAAACGCATAATAGCCCAAAATAATTCCCATCAAACCATTCAAAACAAAATGAATACTGGTCGGCGGAATGGGAATGTGAATCAACGACGACACAAAAAACGCCGCCGTTAACAAAGAGGCTTGGGGGATTTGCGTTTGGGGATTACTTTTTTTACTGATTTGACGCAAAGAATACCAAGTTACTCCCCCAGTAATGGCATACCCCGAAATGTAGACACTAGAGGGGAGTAAACCGTCGGGAATGTGCATTATCTCGAACTAACCTTCTACACGGGACTCAGAATGAACGGTAGGGGTCGGGGAGGATTTGCGTCGGGCAAAAAACAAAGCTGTTCCCACGCATCCCCAAACCCCCACGGCGGCCATAACTGCTTTTTGTAAGGGAGTGTAACCGCTATTCATCGGTGTGGAGGCCGTCGCAATTTGTACGGTGTTATTTTCACCGCCGTCGCTACTGGTATTCCCCTCAAAGGGAATGCTCACTAAATCCCCGTGACCCGCTTGCCGCACTTTGATGTCCCAGTTGCCGGTTAAAGTGGGGTCGGGGCTGAAGGTAAATTTGCCTTCTTCGTCGGTAGTTCCTTTTAACCAAGGGGTAGCGGGGTCATCGGGGGCATAAACCGTGACTTGGGCGTTGTCCATGGGGGTTCCGCCGTCGTATTGGGCTTGAATTTCGATGGCTTGGGTTTGTTGATAGGAAATATTAGCCCCGTGGGCCAAAGCTTTGGGGGATAAGCCTAAAACGGTACAAAACAGTAAGAAATAAAGGGGTTTGATTTTCATGGTTCTGGGCAATTGCAAAACAGGGGGAAAATTTTTACTCACAGTGGCCTTCCCCAACGTGGCCTAAACTCGCGATCGCGGTTTCGAGGGTTTCGTAGGTTTCGGCATCAAGTTCGCTTTCGAGAGTGGCAGAATCAACCGTTAACTCGCCGTCTGTGGCTAAAGCAGCGAGGGGGTCAAAACCAATGGCCCCGGTGTTAATTTCGTCGTCTGCGGGGGCTTCTCCATCCCCGAAAATATGATCGAAGTGAAAGGTGGTTTCAACTTCTGCGGGGCTATCGGCTTGGACAATGCCTTTGCGGGTATCGCCGACAAATTCACCGCAAGTGTAAGACAGTTCGCGGTCGATTTGAATGTTAAAATCGATGGTGCGATCGCCTTGGGTTGCCGTTCCGATCAGCGCGATCGCATGACCTTCGGCCGGGCCGCTATCCGCTTGCACCACATTCCAGGAAATCGCGTTGTAAGCCCCTTCAGTCGCACTCGCTTCCGCCACAGAAATCAAATCGGCGTTTTCGTCTCCCTCAGCGAGATCGACGGTTTTTTGTTCCTCTAGCAATGGTACTGTTTCTTTCGCTTCGAGTGCTTTTCCGGCTTCTGGATCAAAGGGAGGGTCGGTTTGATAAGCCTTCACATCAGCCAAAGTGACATAAACATGGTCGAAGTCAATTTGCCAACCATCTTTTGTCACGAAACCCTGACGCACGAAATCTTCACCATTTGCCACCAACTCCAGTTGACTGCTGGCTGATGCTTCTGCGGTTTCAGTTTCGGGTTCGGTGGTTTCGAGGGTTTCTGTGGTTTCTGATGTACCACCACAGCCCATTAACATTCCGGGTACGAGGAGTAATGTTCCTGTAAGGCAAAGTAAGGATTTTTGCATAAGTTTTGGATCGAGATTGAGACTGAAAAAGTTAAGAAAATTAACAACTACATCTCAGTGTTGCGGTCTCACCTTCATTTTTCAATCCTCCTAGGGGGCATAAATTGAAATATTTTATAATTTCCCCAGATTTCAGCGAGGGATTGACAAAAAAGTTTAAAAATAGTGTTATATAATAATGATATCCAGTTCAATATAAAGAAATTGTATGAAAGAACTTAAGAGCGACAAAACAATTAAATTGCTGAATGAAATCATGGAATTTGAGTTAGCAGGAGTCGTGCGCTATACTCACTATTCTCTTATGATTACCGGGCCAAATCGCATTCCTATTGTTCAGTTTTTTCAAGCTCAAGCCAATGAATCTTTATTGCACGCTCAACAAGTTGGCGAAATTTTAACCGGTCTAGAAGGACATCCCAGCTTAAAAATTGCCCCCCTCGAAGAAAGCAACGAACATAACGTTAATACCATACTGCAAGAAAGCTTAAATCACGAAAAGAAAGCCTTAGATTTATACAAAGATTTACTTGATGTGGTAGAAGGGGCCAGCGTTTATTTAGAGGAGTTCGCTAGAGGTATGATTGGTCAAGAAGAACTCCATAACATCGAAATTAAAAAGATGTTACGAGACTTCGTTTAGGTCTGTCTTGTTTTAACAACAAAACCCTGGTTTTTCATCAAAACCAGGGTTTTTATTGTGTCTAAAGGTGTTAAATGCTGAGGTAATTTGATATTAAATATTAATTATCTTCTAAAGATTGCAAGATTTGAGTAACTTCCTCTACAGATAAACCCAGCATTTCAGCAATCCTTTCAGGATCGTTTCCTTGATTGGTTAATCTTTGAATAATTCTTTTTCTTTCTTCTAACAGTGTTTCTTGACGAGTCTCTTGATAGAAACGAGTTTGCTTAATGTCGTTGAGTCCTAACATTTGTGCAATTTCCTCGCGACTGTATTGGGATAGCTTGTAGATAACAATAGTTTGGATTAAGTCTATGATATCATGTTGCAGAGAAGTTGGCAGTAGGGTTGCTTGGGCTTGGGTAATGAGACGTTGGGCTGAGGAAATAGCGTTTTCTTCAGATTCAAGAATTAACTGAATAATCTTGACTCCCAGGGTTGCTTCATCTGCTGGTATTTCATCAATATAAATACGAGTGACGCGGTTACAATCGAGGATTTCTTGAAATTGAAATGACTGTTCTCTTTCAATATTTCGGCTAGGATAAATTATAACAACTCGCCAAGGATGAGGGGGTTGGTATTGCCGAATATATAAAAATAACTCAGAGAAAAGGCGGTAATATAATTCCTCGTCTACTTGAAACTGCACTTCGACGAGGTAGAAAGGTCGCAGGGAATCATTAGTAGTGGGGAGGAATAACCCATCTAAACGAAAAGCGAGTTGTTTAACTTCTAAGGAATACCAGGGGAATTGTTGACAAATTGGATTTTGAGGTCGGGGAAAGCTTCGACAAACTTAACTTTATAGTTAGGGAAAGCTTGCACGATTTTCCACTCCCCGCATTCATTGGGATTGTCATCTACCACTTTAACCCGGAGGTCGGGAAATGAATTAACCGCTTGAATTTTAATATCAGGAAAAACGTCCACGATCTGGACTTTTCCATAAAGGCGAAATCCTTTCATTTGACAGGTTTGTAGGGTAGCATTCGCTTTGAGTTTAAAGCCGAATATGATAACGATACTGACCGCTAAAGTAAGGACGAGGAATATCAGGCGCGATCGCGAACGTTTCATCTTTTTTAATCCTGATTCAAAAACTCTAGATAACTATTACTTAAATCTTTCACCGCCAATTCATACAACTGCTTGCCATGTTCAGGTGTTGCTAAATTGGGATGGGAACCCATACGACCGTCGGGGTAATGTTTGCGAAAATCAGCAGCCCCATAAATCGGATAACCCGAAGCAACATTGTCATCTAAAGGGGCGGTTTTAATCGCTTCAGGATAGACATATTGGGTCACAGCCACTTCACTCGGAGTCGCGTGAGACCCCTCTTTTTTGCCATATAATTCCTTGGCTTGTTTATACACCGAACCGCACATAAACCAATTTCCCACGCGACAGCGAATTTTCTCCGCATTGGGGGCATTAATTTGGGCAAGCTGATAATAAGTTTCCGAAAACGCCGCTTTTAGAGTCGAGATATTGCCCCCATGGCCGTTAATAAAATAAAAGCGAGTAAAGCCGTGTTTGCTGAGACAAGTAACATAGTCTTGGATGACTTGAATCAACGTACTCGGACGCAGACTGATCGACCCCGGAAAAGCAGTATGATGTAGAGCCATCCCAACGTCGATCGTAGGGCCGACAAGAGCTTGGGTTGCTTCTCCGACACCTTTTGCGATCGCTTCTGCACAAATCGCATCTGTTCCGATTAACCCCGTGGGCCCGTGTTGTTCGGTTGACCCAATCGGCAGGATAATTCCTGAAGATTTTTCCAGGTAAGATTCAACTTCTGGCCAAGTACATAAATGTAGCAACATAATGAGGTAGAGTAATTTTGTATATCAATCAACAATCTTAAACCTTAATTCTTGTTGTTTTATGTTATCCCTCGACATTTCCCAGAGTCCCAACTCTGATGATTTAGGCTATACAACGCGCATTCTCGTTGTTGAAGACGAAGATTTGATCCGGGATATGGTCGTCTTAGCGCTTAAAGAACAAGGCTATGATGTCGTTACCGCAACAGATGGACGAGCGGCTTTAAGCTTATTGCAAACCCCCGAATCTACAACTACCGATCCGATTGTAGATTTGGTAGTTTTAGATTTAATGTTACCCCAAGTAAATGGTCTAGACATTTGTCGATTATTACGTTATCAAGGAAACACCGTTCCCATCTTAATTTTGAGTGCAAAAGCCAGCGAAACCGATCGCGTTTTAGGATTAGAAGTGGGAGCAGATGATTATTTAACAAAACCCTTCAGTATGCAAGAATTAGTCGCTCGTTGTCGCGCATTATTGCGCCGTCAACGGTTTACGACAGTTCCTCAAAGTCAGGTTTTACAGTTTCGCGATATTGTTTTGTCACGGGAAGAATGTCGGGTTTTGGTACGGGGGGAAGAAGCGAATCTCTCCCCGAAAGAGTTTCGCTTATTAGAATTATTTATGAGTTATCCCCGTCGCGTCTGGTCTCGCGAACACCTCATCGATCAGGTTTGGGGGGCAGATTTCCTGGGAGACACCAAGACGGTTGATGTCCATATTCGCTGGCTACGAGAAAAGTTAGAAGAAGACCCCAGTAAGCCGAAGTACATCATCACAGTACGCGGCTTTGGCTACCGCTTTGGTTAAATATTACTCCTTTGTCCTGGGTCATTGATAAGTACAAATGACCAATAACTACACCCTCTCTACTGTAGGTTGGGTAGAACGGAGTGAAACCCAACAAAGATCGAGGTTATGTTGGGTTTCGTGACCTCAACCCAACCTACGCGCTTGAATATATTCAAATGAGAACCAGCAGCCTCTCTCGGAGTGGGAGAGGGGTTTGGGGTAGGGGTGGTTTGAGAATAATACGATCCCTTTATTGGGAGATTACTGTACGGAAAATAATTGTATTGACTATCGGTCGGGACGAGAGAGTCATTAGTCATTGGTCAGTACAAAGGACAAAGGACGAATGACAAAGGACAAACAATAAATGACGAATATCAAAATTATTTTAGTTGAACCCGCCGGTGCTTTGAATGTGGGGTCTGTAGCCCGGGTGATGAAGAATATGGGGCTTTACCAATTAATTTTGGTAAAGCCCCATTGCGATCGCGACTCTCCAGAAGCCCGACAAATGGCAGTACACGGACGAGACGTACTGGACAAGGCCCTTTGCGTTGAGACCATTCCCGAAGCCTTAATCGGCGTACAACGGGCAATTGCAACCACAAATCGCGATCGCAACCTCCCCACCCCCCTACAACCCCCCAAAACCGTCTTACCTTGGCTGCTCGAAGAAGATTGCACCAGCGCCCTCATTTTCGGGCCAGAAGACCGGGGACTGAGTAATGAAGAATTGAACTATGCTCAGCGTTTCCTCGGCATTCCTGCCAATTCTGAGTACTCCTCGTTGAACTTAGCCCAGGCAGTAGCAGTCTGCGTGTATGAGCTTTATCAATTGCAACAGCAATCCCACTACACCACAGCCAAACCCAAGGATACCCTCGCCTCCCTCGAACAACTCGAAGGCTATTTCAACCAACTCGAAGCCACATTACTCAACATTGGCTACCTCTACCCCCACACCGCCGCCGCCAGAATGAAGAAGTTTCGCAGTGTATTCAAACGCGCCGATCTGACTCCTGAAGAAGTCGCGATGTTGCGGGGAGTTTTGCGGCAAGTGGATTGGGCGATTAACAGTCAACAGTCATCAGCATCTAAGGGGCAGTAGGCAGTGGGCAGCTTTATCAGTTATCAGTAATCAGTAATCAGTAATCAGTTTTGGGCAATCGGCTAACCAACAACCAACAACCAACAACCAACAACAAAACAGTGGTTTAATTTTAGAGTGTCATCACTTTGGGAGCAAATACGACATGGCGCAGCGTTTATTTCGGATTCTGAGTTTAGATGGCGGTGGGATTCGGGGTATTATTGCCGCAACAATCCTGGAATACATTGAAGCCGAAATCAACGCTCAACAGCAAGCGATCGCGCCGGGTAGTCCTCATATTCCTCTACATGAATATTTTGATTTGATTGCCGGGACTTCGACGGGATCGATTTTGGCGGCGGGAATTGCGGCGAAAAAAATGAGTCCTCGCGAGTTGGTAGAGCTTTATGTTAAAAATGGGGAGAGGATTTTTCCATATTGGGGTAGATTGGGTTATCTTTCACCTCAGAGATTCAATTTATTATTGCGTTATGGCCCGTCTTCTCCCAAGTTTTCTAATAAAGGCTTAATCGATGTTTTACAAGCATATTTAAGCGATGTTTTACTAGAAAAAACTTACATTGAAGGAGAAACTTCTCGTTTATTAATTCCGGCGTATGATACCAATACTCGCGAGCCGATTATTTTTAAAAATTGGCGTAAAAAATATCCTCAATTAAGGTTATGGGAAGCTTGTGTTGCTTCTGCATCCGCGCCGACTTTCTTCCCGGCTTATGTATTTGAAAGTGGGGGGCGCGTAGTCTCAGCAATTGATGGCGGTATTGCAGCTAATAATCCATCTTCTTGTGCTGTTTCTGAAGCGATTCGTTTGGGTTATTCTCCTGATGAGATTTCGCTGTTGTCGATTGGAACCGGGGAGCAAACTCAACCCCTAGGAGATGTTAAATCTTGGGGGATTTTACAATGGGCGGGTCATTTAGTTGATGTTTTTATGGACGGCCCTTTAGATATTTATGAATATATTTCTCGGCAAATTATTCGTTTTAATAAAGAAACAGACGGTCAATATTTACGGCTTCAACCGAGTTTAAATGATAGTTTTAAAGTTTTAAATAAAAAGCAGTTAGAGGGATTAGGATCGATTGATAATGCTTCTGATGAAAATATTAAAAACCTCATTAAATTTGCCCAAGCTTATATCGAGTATGGTACTGTTAAGCATATTGGCTGGAATGAAGTTACGATGATTAAGTCCGTCGAAGAAGAAGTAAGAGAATTTGTATCGGCTAATTTTATCCCTGCTGTAACTTAACTTTTTTATTTCTCATGTCAAATCCACGCCAGATTTTAACTATTCTGTTGCCTTATCTCAAAACGGCGGCTTTATATGCAAGTCACATCCAAAGCGCGATCGCGTCCCAACCCTCTAAAACTGAAGCAGACAACTTTTTTGGGGCAGCGTTAACCGATGCCGATCTCTCCGTACAAACGGCGATTGAAGTGGCTTTATTAGCCCATTTCCCCGACATTCGCTTTTATGGGGAAGAATACGAAAAGTCCTACAATACGAAATACTTTAAAGCCATTGATTTAGGTCAAGAAAATGATTATTTAATTACCCTCGATCCCATTGATGGTACGCAGTTTTACCTCGATGGACACAGCAACTATCAAATCATTTTGACGGTGTTAAATCATGACGAATATGAAGCCGTTATTGCTTTGACTCCTTCGCAACAATCCTATTATTATGCCCTACGTCATGAAGGTATTTTTTACGGCGATTTCGACACCTCATTAGATGACTGTAAACCCTTCACAATCCCCCCACCGCAACCCGTCGTTTATTTGAGTTGGGGATTGGGGCATCTCGCGGAAAAGATTGCACCCCATTACTCAGTTTTAGATATCGCCAAAGCTTACTCTCGCGATCGCCAAATTCCCAACGTGAACGGCATTTTAAGCGGCGATCTTACCGGGGCTATTATTCGGACTGGGAAATGGATTGATGGGGGCGCGATCGCGTTTCTCGCCCAAACCGCAGGCTGTATTGTCACCACCTTAGACGGTTCTCCCCTACCGCCTTTACACAGTTGCAAAGATTATCAACGTCCCGGTTTAATTATTGCCACTTCCCCCGAAGTTCACCAACATTTATTAACAATTTATAATCCCTAAATTAAGAATCCCGGTTTCTCGATTTTCATGCCAAATTTAGTGGATAAGCAGACAAGAAACCAGGGTTCTGGGAAAGATGTTAGAGTAGGTTGGGTTGAGGTTACGAAACCCAACAAAACCGCAATATAGCGTTTGGATTGGACGGGGAAACCCCGCCCCTACAAATAACCAATAACCAACAACCAATTACCAATGAATTTGCCCTAAAATGTAGCGCAAACAATCATAATCATCCTTCAACAAAATACTCAACGTCCGTCCTACTTGAATTAACCACTCGCGATCGCGATTTCGCAAGTCGTAAATTTCGCGAATTGCCGCCGCAATCAACGCTTCTACCGGAACCCCTGCCACTTGCAGCAAAATTCGCAGAAAATCCAACTCCTCGCTAAACGCCACCACCTCAGCCGGATTGCAGCGATATACCGCTTGGTGAATTTGCGGGGGACGAGGAGGTAAATATTGAAATATTTTACCCCGTTGTGGGCGATCGCCATTGGGGGAATTAGAAGGCGTTTCAAAGCCCACCAAAACCGCCCGAAACTCCGTTTTCAGCATCGCGAAAATTTGCGGTTGCTGTTCTCGCAACTCCTCTAACGACAGCCCCAACGCCCTCGCCCGATGCACCGAATCAATGGGGGAGGTGGTAACGTGGGAGACAATGGCAAAGACCGTGTTTCCGGTTTCCTCGTCTTTAGATTTAATCCAACTACCAAACGGGGGCATTGCCGGAAATTTCAAGTCTTCCGGTTCGAGACATTGGGCTAAAAATTCCGTCGTTGAGGTTTCAATCACCTCCGCAATATATTCCGGGGCGCGATCGTCGCTGTTAAATTGAGGGAGAGGTAAGCGCATTTTTTTGTCCTTTGTGGTGGGTCACGAATAACCTAGAACTATTATTGACAATTTAATCCCGATTAGGTCTAATGCCTCCCGTGGGAGAGGGTTTGGGGTGAGGGTAATCCCTAGTTTATTCTGGGCTGGCGCTAAAATAGACTAAAATTCTCGTAGGAATTGCGAAGATGGTTCTCTCAGCAGCCCAAGCATTTATCAATCCCGAAGAATTTATTACTCAGTACGGAGACAATCAACGCTACGAATTGATTGACGGGGAACTTATTGATAGAGAACCAACTGGCCTACACGAACAAGTCGCAGCCTGGATTTGCCGCAAACTTAATGCGGAAATAGACCGCCTTGATGCACCGTATTTTGTACCACAGCGTTGCTTAATTCAGCCATTAGGAACATTCAACGCTTTCAGACCCGATGTGGTTGTCCTCGACGAAAGAGAACTCATTAACGAACCCCTTTGGACAAGAGAACCCGTTATAACTTTGGGTACAACAATTAAGCTTGTGGTTGAAGTAGTGAGTACCAATTGGCAAAATGATTATGCTCGCAAATACGAAGATTACGAAGCTTTGAAAATACCAGAATACTGGATTGTAGATTATTTGGGGATTGGCGGAAAATACTTTATTGGTAGCCCCAAACAGCCCACCATAACAGCCTGTAATTTGGTTAATAATGAATATCAAAAGGTCATGTTGCGTCGAGGAGATTACCTCCAATCTTCCCTTTTTCCTAACCTCAAACTATCTACAAATAAAATATTCAAAAAATAGCTGTATTGTCGCGACATACTTTAAGCGGCGGGTTACGGCGGATAGCTCGATTGCATTTATTTGCATTTATAGCGTAGGTTTTAGCCGCCTAACCCACCCTACTAAAGCCTCATTTTAGCTGTGTCACGGCAGTAGGGTGCGTTAACGAAGTAACGCACCGCCTTAACTGATATTGAGGAAAATCTGCTCGTAATGCCACCCGTGTAAATAATTCAAACACTATGAAAGAACCCCGGTTTCTTATCGGTATATCCGCTAAATTGAGGATACCATCTTAGAAACCGGGGTTCTATAACACCATTTAAGGGCAAATTACAACGCCTCAAACGAGGATACTTCCAACACCGGGCCAATCATGGCAAAAGTCATCACATCCTCGCGAATTTGACCCTCTACCGAGACTTTTAGCCCGGATTGGCGTAACCCTTCCGGGGCATCCTTGAGTTCGTAGGTTTCGCCAGAATCAGCCACTAACGCCCAAGTTCCCGGCCCCATACCTTTGCGTTCGATAGTTCCTGAAATTTTCATGCAGTCTTATTTTCTCCTTGACTCGCGAGTTGGGCTAAGGCAAAGCAGAGAACAGCATTCAAGACTAAGAAGCCCCGCGCCCAGATACCATCGCCCAAACCCCACATTTCCGGCGCAATTACCGCATTAACCGCTAAACAAGAGGCAACACCCAAACTCGTACCAATGGCAAACCACTTCCAAGACTTGTGACCCAAAAACGCCACAATTAGTAAAGCGGGAATAGCGACACTGGCAAAAATGGGATTGAGGCTGGATGTGCCTTGAATGGCGTTGCCTAATTCGGGAATAGAACTACCCGCGACGCGAAACGGCCATTGAGGCAAGTCGAAAATATAAAAGCCCCGCAGGAAAAATAAACCGGAACTCCCTGCAACTAAACCGGAAGTTAGCGACCAACTCCAAGCAAAGGGGAAATAGACCCGTAAAAACCAAGCTAAGAGGTACGACCCCAACACCATCGCAATTTTTGGCAACAAGGCAATCGTACCGCCATCAATCCAAAAACGAGGATTGAGGTAGCCGTTTTCCCGCAACCACCGGAAAAAGTCTTTAAAGCTGACTTGACCCTGCATGGCGAGTTTAACGGCGGTTCCAGCGTCTAATTGACCCGCCCCGTAATGGTTGAGGGGGTCTTGTTCGACTTTGCGAGAGGATTCTTTGAGAATGCTTAAAACTTCATCGGGTTCTTTGATACCTGCGGCTTTGATGAGGGCGGCGACTCCGGCCACGTGGGGGGCTGCCATACTCGTACCTTGGAAGCCTGCAAAGATGGCTTTACCGTTTTCGGGGTCAATGGTATTTTGCAGGATTTTACCCGCTTCACTCCCCCCAGGGGCAGCAATATCAACTCCAGCCCCAAAGTTGGAATAGGGGGCTTTGTTGTTGGCGGCATCGAGGGCGGAAACGCTGATAACGTGGGGATAGCGGGCGGGATAGGAGGCGGAGTTGCGGTTTTCGTTTCCTGCCGCAGCGATGACAACCACGCCTTTTTCGTAAGCGTAATCGACGGCTTCTTGCATGATTTTACTTTCCCCTGCGCCCCCTAAGCTGAGGTTAATCACATCAGCGTCATTGTCGGCGGCGTAGCGGATGGCTTCGGCAATATCGGCGACTGTACCGCCTCCTGACCCGGAAAGCACCTTCAAAGGCATGATTTTGGCTTCGTAGGCAATGCCAGCGACACCATAGTTATTATCGGTAGATTGGGCGATTGTGCCGGCGACATGGGTTCCATGGCCGTTATCGTCATAAGCTTCGATGCGATCGCTTACAAAATCATACCCTTTCACGAACTTAGTTTGTTTAAGATCGGGAACGGGGGTGACTCCGGTATCAATCACCGCGACGGTAATGCCGTTACCTTTGGTTTCTTCCCAAGCGGCTTCGATGTTGATGTTGTGCAAGTTCCACTGTTTGCTGTATTCCGGGTCGTTGGGGGCTTTGAAAGCGCGATAGAGATAATTCGGTTCGATATATTCGGTTTTTTCGGTTAATTTCGTATTTTTGAGGGTTTTAAGGGTGTTTTTATCCCCAGAAACAATGTAAATATTATCTTTACTGGAAAACTCACTGTTGAGTTGAGGAGAGAGGTTTAAATCTTGCGTGAGATGGTTTAATCCCCGTTGTACTTCCGCAGCGGGGATATCTTCGCGAAAATCTAACACAATTGACTCAAAATCGCCTTGGGCGGCCAATCCTTTAAAGTTAAATAAAGAAAAGGCCAGCCCGACGATAAACAGGCTTAGTAATAACAGCTTTTTCATCACAACAAGTCTCTAGAGTTGTAGCGCTAAGTTCCTACTACCTTAGCTTATTGGCTCTCAAACGGCACGACATCATGGAAATGAGTATAATCGATGGCGCGATCGCCATTATCGTAAATTGTCACTATAGCAGCAAGCATAATGGTTAGGACATTTGAGGTGGGGTTTACCCTCACCCCAAACCCCTCTCCCAAATTGAGAGAGGGGCTTATTTTTTAAGACTTGATGGCGGTGTCCTAACTACTTTGACGGTTGCTATACATCCACAAATTGGTAATTCCAGAGAATTTCTGAGGCTAAATAAATATGACGGGCGTGAAGGGTATCCATCACGGTTTCATCTAAGCCGTTTAAAGTTACGATGATTTGCGCCCCTATTTCCTGCAAAGACGTGGCGGTATGATGATAAAGAGGGCTGTTTTCGTCTATGGGGTGCAGAACTAGCCAACTAAGAATGAATAAAGGATTGCGCGATCGCGCCAATTTTAAGTCATACAAACGGCGAATCGTATGACCTTCTGGGGTAATTTCGGGAAGCAACAAACTGACATTTACTTCTGCTTCGACAATGAGATTGCTTCTTTGATTTGCCGCCCGAAATATTAATGTCGGCACTTTATTATAAGGACAAATAACCGCATTTTTACTAAATAAAACTCTAGCAATCGGTTGCGAAAAACGAGCAAACATTAAACCCGTGGCAATCGCTACCCCCAACAACCCTAAAAACACCTCAATTACTACCAAAATATTCGCATAAGCGGTGCGGGGATACATCGCCCCATAGCCAATCGTAGCCAGGGTTTGCACGCTAAAGAAAAAGGCATCGCTCAACGATCCCGGTTGAGCATTTTCGATGCAATCTCCCCCTAATAAATATGCCCCCGCAAACAGCATATTTGTACCTAAAAAAGCCCCGCTAATCAAGCCTAGCAATTGTAGCAGAGGCATGGTAAACAGATGATGATATAAGTCATCCCAATGAAACCCATCGGTATTTTTTCGCAATACCTTAAAGCGACCCAAATTAATCCCTTGACGCAGGGGACGGCGTTTCGGTTTCTCCATTCTGAGTCCAGTTGTAGCCAAAAATGCGATCGCGTCGCGAGAGGCGATCTAAAATCGACTTAATCGCTATTATCCCAAACCATTATGAAAGCACAATTTTTGACTAAAAGTAGTTTCGCGATCGCCACCGCAGCAACCTGTCTGCTTCTTTCCCAACCCCAAGCCGCTCAAGCCTGCATCCACTACAAATCCCAGATTACCTCTCCCCAGACTACCATCCCTGCGATCGTCGGTTGGGGCGCGATCGCCCTCATCGGTGGTGCGGTTGTCGCAAACGAAGCCACTCGATAGTTCTTTTCAGTCATCAGTCATCAGTTATCAGTTATCAGTTATCAGCACCTAAGTGGAACGTTTTTCCGATAATTTACTGTTTTTTTGTGATTTGTTATTTGTTGTTTGTTCTTGTTTTGCTAGGATATGTTGTTCCCCAAAAAGGGAGTCAGAAACTTTGGCTCTTAGAGTAGGTCATAAAATAGGCTCAAAGCTTATGCTCACAGGATTTTCAGACCGAAAAAATGAAATTAAGTTTCACCGAGAGTTACCACTTATGAAATTTAGACAGTGAGCTAAATAACCAATAACCAATAACTAATAACCATGAAAATCTTAGTTTTAAACGCCGGGTCAAGCAGTCAAAAAAGCGCATTATATAAACTCGAAAATACCCTCCCCACAGAACCCCCGATTCCCTTGTGGGAAGGTAAAATTGATTGGCAAAAAGATACTGCCCAAATTAGCGTTGAATGTCAATCGGGGGCAGAATTAGAATTAGAATTACCTAGCCAAAATCGCGAAGCGGTAATGGCAAAACTCCTTGATACTTTATATCAGGGAGAAACCCAAGTCATTGAATCTTTGAGCGACATTGATGGGGTAGGACATCGGGTGGTACATGGTGGCGAAAAGTACCGAGAAGCCGTTAAAATAACCCCAGAAGTCGAGGATGCGATCGCGTCTCTAATTCCCCTCGCTCCCGAACATAATCCCATTAATTTGCAAGGCATTCAAGCCCTAAGACAAAAGTTACCGGATATTCCCCAAGTTGCTGTTTTTGATACGGCATTTCACAGCACAATTCCGCCAGAAGCGGCAGTTTATCCCATTCCTTACCATTATTTCAAGAAAGGCATCCGTCGCTACGGCTTTCATGGGATTTCTCATCAATACTGCGCCCAAAGAGTCGCGCAAATTATCGGCAAAAAACCCCAGAATTTAATTACCTGTCACCTGGGAAACGGGGCTTCCCTCGCAGCAGTGCAAAATGGCGCTTGTATCGACACTACAATGGGTTACACGCCCCTCGAAGGCTTGATGATGGGGAGTAGGTCGGGTTCTCTTGACCCTGGCATTCTCATCCATTTATTGCGCCAAGGAGAGAATGTCGAAGATTTAAACCGCATACTCAATAAAGAATCGGGATTGAAAGGTGTATCGGGAATTAGTAACGATTTACGGCAGATTTTAGCCGCAATTGAAGAAGGAAACACCCAAGCCAAACTTGCCTTTGATGTCTATCTCCACCGTTTGCGTCGTCAGGTAGGGGCTATGTTTGGGGTGTTGGGGGGCTTAGATGCCTTAGTCTTTACCGGAGGCTTAGGAGAGCATAACGCCACAATTCGCAGCCAAACTTGTCAAGCCTTTGCCAATATGGGTTTAAAGCTGGATAAAGCCAAAAATGCTGAAAATCCCGTTGATGCAGAAATCTCCACTTCTGATTCTACCATTCGCGTTGTCGTGATTCGCGCTCAAGAAGACTTCGCGATCGCAACTGAATGTTGGCGTTTGTTATCTTAATCGGCATTATCATATCAAAACGATTTATGACTCAAGCCAAAATAGAACCAAAATTATACAGCTTTGATGAATTTATTAGCTGTTATCCTGAAAACTCAATAGTTCGGTACGAACTGCATGATGGAGTCATTATCGAAATGCCTAAGCCCAAGGGGAAACATTCAACTTTAACGGGTTTCCTGATTGAGCAACTATTCATCGTTATTAGACAAATCGGCAAAGGCGGTATTTGGACGATTCCGAGAGCATCAATTATCAAACCTCAACGAGAAAAATCAGGTTATGAACCGGATATTATCGTTTTGAATCAAGAAGTTCTTAGGGCAGAATCTCGGTGGGAAAGCGAATCAATTATCCAAAATTCAGATTCAGTTAAATTAATTGTTGAAGTTGTTTCAACGAATTGGCGTGACGATTACTACAATAAACTTCGAGATTATGAAGAAATGGGCATCGAAGAATATTGGATTATTGATTATGCAGCCTTGGGAGCGAGAAAATTTATCGGCAACCCCAAACAACCCACATTTTTTGTTTGTAACTTAGTTGATGGCGAATATCAGATGACTCCCTTTACGGGAAATACTCCCATTCTTTCCCCAACTTTTCCCCAGTTCAACTTGTCTGCCCAGGAGGTTTTCAACCTGGGTTCTGCTTAAACCCAGAAGTCTAAATATCAACTAAGGATTCACTTTTGATAAGTATATTAAACCTCAAACCCCAAATAAAAGAAGTAGTTATCGACGAAGCTATCTATTAGGAAGTCAATATGGTTGCGGTATCAAATTACCACCGAATGAGTCCCCAAGACTATTTAGAGTGGGAAGCTCAACAACCCCTGAAATACGAATATTTTAAGGGGGAAGTGGTAGCAATGACAGGGGGGACGATTCCCCACAATGACCTAGCGGTGAATTTGACTACTCTTTTGAAAAATTATCTGCGGGGAAAGGGATGCAAGGTGCAGATGGCAGATGCGAAGGTGGAGATAGCCGAAGCTAGAGCTTATCATTATCCTGATGTGATGGTAACTTGCGATGAGCGAGACCAACGCGCTCGGATGGTGATTCGTCATCCTTGTTTGATTGTTGAGGTTTTGTCTCCTGGGACAGAAGCGGTGGATAGAGGCAAGAAGTTTCAGAATTACCGTCAGCTTGCGACGCTCAAGGAATACGCTTTAGTCAGTGCAGAGGAGATGATGATTGAGGTGTTTCGACGGAATGAAGCAGGGGTGTGGGAGCTTTATGTTTATAAAGAAGGGGATGAGGTGACTTGGGAAAGTGTGGGTTGGCGTTGTCCGATTGAGTTGATTTATGAGGAGGTTATTTTGGGAGGGTTTGAGGCATAAAAGTAACCTAAAACAGATACACCACTGACCTGACCTATTATAGTGACTTTTGTGCTGACGACAAAACCCTAGATGCTGTCATTCACAACTTATTGATTATTGGAGAAGCGACTAAACAAATTCCTGACTCGCTACGATCGAAATATTCAGACATAGATCAGACATAGAGTGGAAGAAAATTGCCGGAATTAGAGATATTATCGCCCACACTTATTTCTACATCAATCCAAAAATCGTCTGGAATATCATCAACACTCAACTCGTCCCCCTACAGACGACAGTACAACTCATTCTGAACAACGAAACCCTGTAGTCGCTTTTAATAGCCCATAACAGTTGTTATGTTTGTTCAGAACGTTGCTCAAGCCTAGAACTTCAGCCAATAACTAACAACCCCTAAAGCAACCACTTCACACCAGACTTAAGAAAGCTTACAAATTGCCCAGAATGACATGATGATAAGGCTTTGAGGCAACTTAGGACAACGGGGCGCGATCGCGACTTCACACAGAAACCCCTTGGGACAGATAGGATCGGAAAATAGAGTCTGACGAACGAGATGTGTCTTGTTTCGTCGTCGGTGACTGCTTACCCCCAAAGGATGACCAACTCATCGTCTATCCCCCCCAACGCTACAACATTACAGAATGACCAACTCTTCAATTGATTCGCAGACCCCCTGGTTTGTCCAGTCTCGTTCGCAAACCCTCGCACAACTCCAAACGGATGCAGAACAAGGATTAACCTCCCAGTCCGTTCAACATCGTCTTGCTGAATACGGGACAAACGAACTCAAAGAAACCGCCGGACGGAGTTCTTGGCAAATTTTCCTCGACCAATTTAACAACATCATGTTGTTGATGTTGATTGCGGTGGCGATTATTTCCGGCGTATTAGACTTTATTGATATTCGCAGTGGAACCGCCGGTGAAGGGATTCCCTTCAAAGACACCATCGCGATTTTACTCATTGTCATCCTCAACGGGGTCTTGGGCTATCTCCAAGAAAGCCGGGCCGAACAAGCCCTAGCCGCCCTCAAGCAAATGGCTTCCCCTAGAGTCCGGGTAATTCGAGACGGCAAAATCCTCGAAGTTGACTCCCCAAAAATCGTACCGGGAGACATTATGTTACTCGAAGCCGGGGTACAAATTGCCGCCGATGGTCGCCTGATTGAAGTTTCTAACTTGCAAGTCCGCGAATCGGCGTTAACCGGGGAAGCCGAAGCGGTGAAAAAGCAAGCAGATATCGAACTAAAACCTGAAACCAGTTTGGGCGATCGCGTTAACATGGTGTTCTCTGGAACAGAAGTGGTACAAGGTCGGGCCAAAGTTGCCGTTACCGCCACCGGAATGCAGACTCAGTTGGGCAAAATTGCTGAAATGCTGCAATCAGTCCAAAGCGAACCCACCCCGCTACAGCAACGGATGACCCAGTTGGGCAATGTTCTGGTTACCGGGTCCTTGGTTTTAGTCGTATTTGTCATTGGCTTTGGCTTGCTTCAAGCGGGGAACTTTGAACCCCTCCAAGAATTAGTCGAAGTTTCCCTCAGTATGGCCGTTGCGGTAGTTCCTGAAGGCTTACCCGCCGTGATTACCGTGACCCTCGCATTGGGGACGCAACGGATGGTGAAGCGACACGCCCTCATTCGCAAACTTCCGGCGGTGGAAACCCTGGGAAGCGTCAACACGATTTGTTCGGACAAAACTGGAACCCTCACCCAAAATAAAATGGTGGTGCAGGTGGTGGACACCCTAACGGGGACTTATCGCGTGACTGGGGAAGGATACGCCCCCAACGGCGAGTTTCGCGATTCCCAAGACCAGATTGTAAATGCGATTGAACAAGAAGACCTCAAACGGTTATTAGAAGCTTGCGTGCAGTGTAACGATGCAGTGTTGCAACAGAAAAACCTCACCGATACGAAAAACCGCGCTCCAGGGCCAACTCGCGAAGCAGAATGGGTAATTCTAGGAGACCCTACCGAAGGGGCGTTACTGTCTCTGGCAGGGAAAGCCGGACTCACCCAAGCCAATTTAAGCCAAGATTCCCCCCGTTTGGGTGAATTTCCTTTTTCCTCCGAACGCAAGCGGATGAGCGTGATTTGCGACGCTTCTGGGGGATATTTGATGTGGACGAAGGGTTCGCCGGAATTAATTTTAGAACGCTGTCATAAAGGGCAAATGGGGGATGACATTCAACCCCTGACTTCCGAACATCGCCAAGAAGTTCTCGCGGCGAATAACCGCTTGGCCCAGCAGGGTTTACGGGTGTTGGGCTTTGCTTATAAACCCCTGAATGATGTTCCCGAAGCGGGACAGGAAACCGAAACCGAAACCGAAATGATTTGGTTGGGTTTAACCGGAATGCTGGATGCACCGCGGCCTGAGGTGAAAGTGGCAGTACAACACAGTCGCGAAGCGGGGATTCGTCCGGTAATGATTACTGGCGATCACCAGCTTACCGCCAGAGCGATCGCAGAGCAACTCGGTATTGCCACTGCCAACGACCTAGCCCTCACCGGCCCCGAACTCGAACAGTTATCTCAAGCGGATTTGGAAGCCGAAGTAGACCGCGTAAGCATCTATGCGAGGGTTTCCCCAGAACACAAACTCCGCATTGTTAAAGCCCTCCAGAAACAAGGCAGATTTGTCGCTATGACCGGGGATGGGGTGAATGATGCCCCCGCCCTCAAACAAGCGGATATCGGCATTGCCATGGGCATTACCGGGACGGATGTGAGCAAGGAAGCCAGCGATATGGTATTGCTCGATGATAACTTTGCCACCATCGTTGCGGCGACGGAAGAAGGGAGAGTGGTTTATAGCAATATTCGCCGCTTTATCAAGTACATTCTCGGTAGTAATGTGGGGGAAGTGATTACCATTGCCGCAGCGCCGATTTTGGGTTTACCGGGAGTACCTTTGATTCCCTTACAAATCCTCTGGATGAACCTGGTCACAGACGGTTTACCGGCTTTGGCCCTCGCCGTTGAACCCGCCGAACCTGATGTGATGCGTCGTCCGCCTTTCCGCCCGGATGAAAGTATTTTTGCCCGGGGTTTGGGGTCGTATATCGTCAGAATTGGGATTATCTTCGCAATTTTCTCAATTGCTTTGATGGTGTTTGCCTACAACTACACCGAACATTGGAAGACCATGGTGTTCACTTCGTTATGTTTAGCACAAATGGGTCACGCGATCGCGGTGCGTTCTAATTTCCGTCTGGCCGTAGAAATGAATCCCTTTTCTAATCCCTATTTATTGGGGGCTGTCACCGTCACCACGATTCTGCAATTAATGTTAGTTTATGTGCCATTTCTTCGCAGTTTCTTCGGGACGGAAATTTTGACCCTCGCAGAATTGGGGATTTGTTTGGCGTTTAGTAGTTTACTCTTTGTTTGGGTGGAACTAGAGAAACTGTTTATTCGCTGGTATCACTGGCAAAGAAAGTCATAAGCAATGTTCTCCAATCTCCGAATTTTTTTCTAAACCGCTGAAGTAGTATAAGCACCCGCGCGGAAATGTTTACCTATTCGTTTTTGCTGTATTCCCTGCTATATCAAGGTTTCGCGATTTAGCAATAGGTAAACTATTCTAGATAAGTGCATATAACGTTCAATAGAGATATTCAATTATCATGAAAACCATTAAAAACCTAGGCGCGATCGCATTATCCCTCGCCATTGCCAGTTGTAGCCCCGAAACCCAAACCCAAACTCCCACTACCGAATCTAACCCCACGCCATCCCAAAATGCAGTCGTAACCCCCCCAACCCAAACCGCCCAAAATCCCGCTAATTCCCCCAACCCAGCAAACACCACTCAACGCCCCGACACCAAAACCGAAACCGTTTATCTTGAAGGCGAACCCTACGAAATCACCCTCAACCTTTTTGATGACGTTGCTGCCCCCTTTACCACCTACTATGACTCAGAAGCCATCTTGCCCAACGGAGGTTGTTCGGATGAAGGCTGTGGCTTCCGCTTTTCGGGCAAAAACCTCAACAATTTCCCCAATAACGACGTTTATCTGCACTTTTTCTTTCCGCAAGAAACCTCATCCCTTGCAGACCTCCGCCAATTGTATATTACGGGTAGCAACAGTTTGATGGCGAATAATCCCAGTTGGCAAGAAGTCGAAACCTTTGAAAATGACGAACGGTATCCTTGGATTAAGGAAACGGTTGTGTTTTTTGACGAAACAGAAACAGCAATGGGCAGAATTATGTTAGCAGAACACAACGGTGAAGGTTTTGTCATTATCGACTATATGCTAGGGGATTATGGCGACGGTTTTGCCCCCCGTTTCAACACCATTTTAGAAAATTTAGAATTTAGAAGCTAAAAAAACTCGCATTAATCAACTTTAGTACCACATACCGCCCATAAAACGCCCCAAATGCCAGAACAAGTGGATTACCCAAGCTGCCTCAATTCGCCTTGCTATTGGGTTTATAGTCAAAACCCCGGTTTTTCAGAGAAACCGGGGTTTTAAAGTTATGCAAGGATTAATAAATATAATCCTGTAACGCCTTCACATCTAGGGGTTGAGATTGTAGAGTGCGAATCGCCTGAACCGTGGCTTGTGCGCCTGCAATGGTGGTAATAACGGGTAGTTTGTAAGCCAAACAGGTGCGACGAATTAAACGACCGTCAGCCCGCGCTTCTTGACCGGAGGGGGTATTGATCACCAGTTGGATTTCGCGGTTTTTAATCGCATCGAGGACGTGGGGACGACCTTGATGGAGTTTGAGGACGATATCAACATCGAGGCCGTTTTCTTTGAGGACGGCTTGGGTTCCTTCGGTAGCAATCACTTTAAAGCCGATGTCGATAAACTCTTGAATCACCGGGACGACTCGTTCCTTCTCGCGATCGCTCATGGATACAAATACAGTACCCGATAATGGCAACCGTTCCCCGGCCGCAATTTCAGCTTTGGCAAAAGCAGTCCCGAAGTCTTGGTCAATGCCCATCACTTCCCCAGTTGAGCGCATTTCGGGGCCTAAAATGATATCCGTACCGGGGAATTTATTAAAGGGTAGCACCGCTTCTTTCACCGAAACGTGTTTGGGGATGGGTTCTTCGGTGAAACCCAACTCCGGTAAGGTTTTGCCCGACATCACCAAAGAAGCCATTTTCGCGAGGGGAACCCCAATGGCTTTCGAGACATAGGGAACCGTCCGAGAGGCGCGGGGATTGGCTTCGAGGATGTATACCGTTGTTCCTTGGACGGCAAACTGAATATTCATCAAGCCGATAACCTTCAGGGCTTTAGCCAGTTGAATCGTCCAAGTGCGGATGGTGTCTAGGGCTTCGGGGGTCAAGCTGGTATAGGGAATCGAACAAGCGGAGTCTCCTGAGTGAATCCCGGCTTGTTCGATGTGTTCCATAATGCCGCCGATGGTGACATTACCATCTTTATCCGCGATCGCGTCTACATCGACTTCTACGGCATTTTCGAGAAACTTATCGATTAAAATGGGATGATCCGGTTCGACCTGTACCGCGAAGGTCATATACCGTTCCAATTCCGTATCCGAGTAAACGATTTCCATAGCCCGACCCCCCAAGACATAGGAAGGACGCACCACCACCGGATAACCAATGCGGCCGGCAATTTTCAACGCCCCTTCATAACTGCGGGCAATACCGTTAGGAGGTTGTTGAATCGCGAGGTCATTGAGAATCTTCTCAAACCGTTCCCGGTCTTCGGCGGTGTCGATAGAATCAGGAGACGTTCCCCAAATTTTCGTCCCGTTGTCGGGGCCGAGGTCATCGAGGTATTTCTGCAACGGAACCGCCAGTTTCAAAGGCGTTTGGCCGCCAAACTGAATAATAATGCCGTGGGGATGTTCGGCTTCGATGATGTTGAGGACATCTTCTTTGGTCAGGGGTTCAAAATACAAGCGATCGCTGGTATCGTAATCGGTTGAAACGGTTTCCGGGTTAGAGTTGACCATGATCGTTTCATAATCCGCATCCCGCAGGGAATAAGAGGCATGACAGCAGCAATAATCAAACTCAATCCCCTGACCGATGCGATTCGGCCCCCCGCCTAAAATCATCACTTTAGACCGGTCTGAAACCGTAATTTCCGTTTCCCCTTCTTCATAAGTGGAGTAGTAATAAGGCGTATAAGCTTCAAATTCCGCCGCACAGGTATCTACAACCTTGTAAACAGGGGTAACGCCCAAAGATTTGCGATAAAGGCGCACTTCGTCTTCTGTGGTCTTTGTTGCAAAAGCAATTTGGCGATCGCTAAAGCCGTGTTGTTTAATTGACCGCATCTGGTCGGCGGTAATCTCTTGGAGGGGCGTACATTTCAAGAAGCGCTCAAAGGTCAGCAACTCGGAAAGTTTATCGAGGAACCAAGGATCGATGGCGGTGAGTTCGTAGATTTCTTCCACCGTCATCCCCAACTTCAACGCATGATACACGCTAAACACCCGTTCTGGGTTGGGAGTCCGCAAACTCGACCGCACTTGCTGCAAAGACGGCAGTTGACCGGGTTGGTCGCAGCCAAAGCCATAACGTCCGGTTTCGAGCGATCGCAAGGCTTTCTGGAACGATTCGCAGAACGTCCGACCAATAGCCATCGCTTCCCCGACGGATTTCATCTGGGTAGTCAGGGTCGGTTCGGCCCCAGGGAACTTCTCAAAGGCAAACCGAGGAATTTTCGTCACGACATAATCAATAGTCGGTTCAAAAGAAGCCGGGGTTTTCTTGGTAATGTCGTTGGGAATTTCATCGAGGGTATAACCAACTGCGAGTTTAGCCGCAAACTTCGCGATCGGGAAACCCGTGGCCTTAGAAGCCAAAGCCGAAGACCGAGAAACCCTAGGATTCATTTCAATGACAATAAATTCCCCGGTTTCAGGATTAACCGAAAACTGAATATTCGATCCTCCCGTTTCTACGCCAATTTCGCGAATAATTTGAATCGACGCATCTCGCAAACGCTGATACTCTTTATCCGTGAGGGTTTGAGCCGGGGCGACGGTGATCGAGTCTCCGGTGTGAATCCCCATCGGGTCGAAGTTCTCGATGCTACAAATAATCACCACATTATCGGCCAAATCTCGCATCACCTCTAACTCGTATTCTTTCCAACCGAGGAGAGATTTTTCTACCAAAATTTGGGAAACCGGGGACGCATCTAGCCCCGTTGCCGCCATTTCTTCATATTCTTCTTGGTTATAGGCAATACCGCCCCCCGTCCCTCCCATGGTAAACGCCGGACGAATAATTAATGGATAACTGCCGATCTCATCTGCGATCTGCTTGGCTTCTTTGAGGTTACTCACAATTCCCGAAGGACACACGGGAACGCCAATACGGGCCATGGCTTCTTTAAATAATTGACGGTCTTCGGCCATTTCAATGGCTTCTAACTTGGCCCCAATCAAGTCCACCCCGTATTTATCTAATACGCCATTTTTTGCCAGGGCTACCGCGACATTGAGGGCAGTTTGACCCCCCATGGTCGGTAACAATGCGTCGGGACGTTCTTTTTCGATTACTTTCTCCACCATTTCCGGGGTCAACGGTTCGATATAAGTGCGATCGGCCGTTTCCGGGTCAGTCATAATCGTAGCGGGGTTAGAATTGACCAGGATCACTTCGTATCCTTCTTGGCGCAAGGCTTTACAGGCTTGCGTTCCTGAGTAGTCAAATTCGCAGGCTTGGCCAATAACGATAGGGCCAGAACCCAGAAGCAAGATTTTATGGAGGTCTTCGCGGCGAGGCATAAAGATTTGCTCGATTGTTCGTGACAGTTAATCCAGATTATTGTATATGTTTTGCCCGCGATCGCGCCTTATTCCTTTATCCATATTTAATGACATCATTGGTTGTTGGTTGTTGGTTGTTGGTTGTTGGTTGTTGGTTGTTGGTCATTTCTTCCCCCTCCTCCCCCTCTTTCCCCTCTCCCCACTGCCTCAATAACTGATGAGGCGATAACTGATAACTCTCGGTGAAACTTAAATTCAATTTTTGACGCTGAAAGTCTTTCAAGAAAAAGCTTTGAGCCATTTTGAAAGACCATCCTAAGAGCCAAAGTTTCTGACATCTTTCTGGGGAACAACACCTCCCGCAATACAGGAAAAACAAACAACCAACAACTGGTGCGACCCCGCGTCGCCGGAAGGCGCAAGGGAACGCGCACCAGAAACAACAAACAACAAAAAACCAGTAAATTATCGGAAAAACGTTCCACTTAGGTGCTGATGACTGAAAAAGCTGCCCACTGCCCAATACCCAATACCTCAAACACTGATGACTGATGAGGCGATAACTGATAACTGAAAAAAGCTGCCCAAGACACTAATGACTGATGAGTGAACCTTAGTTACCAAAAATTCTGGGTTTAAAGCCCCGTCCTTCAAGGACGGCTTTATATTAT
>JBKHDX010000031.1:0-29072 GCA_046541115.1 Spirulinaceae cyanobacterium
TGCGACATCCTGCTCCCAAAGCAGGCGCGCTACCAAGCTGCGCTACATCCCGTAATTTCTAACGTTAGTATAACCCAAAGCTTGCCCATTCATCACTCTGGATACCAAAACATTCCCTTAATGCCTTCGGGGTCGAGCATAAACCCTAAACGGCGATAAAAATCCACCACTTGGGGGTCAGCGAACAGGGTAATGTTACTGATATCTTCGCTTTTTAGCTTTTTGATCGTAAATTTCATCAACGCTTTACCCAGGCCGCGACTTTGATATTGGGGATGAACGACCACATCCCAAATCGTGGCATTAAAAGCACAATCTGAAGTGGCCCGGGCAAAACCAATCAAGCGACGTTTCGCACCATGGTCTTCCCACATTGAAACCACCAAGAAACTATGCTGGAGTGCTTTTCTGACTTTTTTGAGGGGACGGCGGGCCCAACCCACTGCATCACAAAGTTCTTCTAGCTCGTAAAGATCGATTTCTCGATCGGTGCTAAAAATGATGCGGGGTTCTGTGGCGATCGCGCCGTTTTCTGCTGCGGAGCGCCCCGATGCTCCTGAAGCCGTTTCTGAGGAACTAAACAAGCTTTTCCAAAAACCCATGCCGATGTGGCTGTGCGCTCGATAAAATAGAATTTGCAGTGTGGCCGATCCCCAATACCTTTGGCGGTGTTGTTGAAGCCACCCGAACTAACCTGTGCCGGACTTTGGCAGTTGACTGCTACCTTTGAAATCGCCGTGGTTGAAGCTTAAACAAAAAACTTCCCTGAAGCGCCCATTTAGGTTTGGGACGATCGACATAGGAGGCGATCGGTTCTACCCCAGAAAACTTTGTTTGTTTTTGCCTGAATCGATCCCAAGTCGTAGCCATGCTAAAGTCGGCTTGAACTTAAACCTATATGATAATAACACAACTCGATCGGGGCATTTTCTTGAATCAAAGTGAATCCAATTTATTTGAGCTGGCCGAACTTTCCCTTAGACTAGGGCTATGAGAACCCTCACCGTACAAGGCTACCCTATCTCAGCTCAATTCCACTGGATCCGAGTGATTCTCCGTAATTTTTCCATTGCAATCCCACCTTATTTTTCCTCAACTCACCTATGGCTGCGGGTTTAAAACCATCGACTCTAGGACTTCTCAAGCGCTTCAATCAAGCGTTCCCTCAGTTCTACGAGCAGTTTGTCAGCAGTGAAATCCAACTGCAAAACCTGCGGTTAGCTTATCGACTCTACAAAACGAAGCTGGCCGTAATTGATGTCAAACCCGAAGGAACCAAAAGTGCGCTGCATTTCGCTTACCGCAACCAATCTTTTTTACTCAGCGATATTTTTGGAGTTTTGGCGGCTTATGGTCTGACGATTCACAGTTTAAGTTTGTACGGTCAAATTAAGCCCCCGATGCTGGTTTTTATCAAATTAGTGGTTTCGCGGGGCAACAAAGCCCTAACGGATAAAATTGCTGAAAATGTCTGCCGTGCTATCCGAGAAGCCCTTTCTGGGCATTTTGAGGTGGAAGAAATGTTGGCAGTGGAATTTAACCTCGATGCGGGCTTAGAGCAGGTTGAAACGGAATTTTACGTCGATCCGGTGTTTCATTTACCCGCCCTCTTGATTGAAGCGGATAATCAACCGGGCTTATTTTATAAAGTAATGTACGCCATTTGGCAAGAGGATTTACTGGTGGTGAATGCGAATTTGTTGGTGTGGCGGGGTCGCACTCGCTTGATTTTATATTTACTCGGCCCCAACGAAAGCTTAATTCCTGAATATTTGGGTCAGAAAATTGCCGAAAGTGTACGTCAGCGTTTGATGGGAGAGTAGTGCTTGCGTTAGGGACTCCCCAGAGTCCCCGAACAAGATAGGATTAAACTATGGCAACGATTAATCTTTTTGATGTTCCCCACGTTTATGAGCTAACACCAAACCCCGGTATTCCCCAACGGCCGGTTTTGGTGTTTATTCATGGTTGGTTGTTAAGTCGTCATTATTGGCAACCCCTCGTTGAGGGTTTGGCGCAAGAATACCAGTGTTTGACGTATGATTTGCGGGGTTTTGGGGATTCCCAAGGAGAAACGCCCGGAGAGGGCTTTAGCTTAGCCGATTATGGGCGCGATTTGGAGGCGTTGTTAGTCGCGTTAAAGATTGAGTCGGCTTGGTTGATTGGTCACTCCCTCGGCGGCAGTATTGCGCTGTGGGCGGCAGATTTGTGTGGCGATCGCGTCCGGGGCGTAATTTGTTTAAACTCCGGTGGGGGCATTTACCTCAAAGAAGAATTTGAGCGCTTTCGCAAAGCCGGCCAGCAATTAGTCCAGCGTCGCCCCCGTTGGTTACTACATCTGCCCTTACTCGATTGGGTTTTGGCCCGGATGATGGTACATCGCCCTTTAAGCCGCTTTTGGGGCAGACAGCGTTTGGTGGATTTGGTTAAAGCCGACACTGCGGCGGCGTTAGGGTCTTTACTCGAAACTACCACCGAAGCCGAAGTCCATTTACTGCCGCAAGTGGTTGCCCGTTTGACCCAACCGGTTTATTTTTTGGCCGGCGATCGCGATCGGATTATGGAATTAAAATATGTGATGCACCTGGCCAGCTTTCACCACCTCTTTCGCAACGGCACCCAAAACACTATTGAAATTCCCGATTGCGGTCATCTCAGTATGCTCGAACAAACCGCAACCACCCAAACTCATCTTCAACAAATTTTGCAAACCTACAACAGCATGGAAACTCAAAAGGCTTGAGGGTAATTGGTTATTGGTTGTTGGTTGTTGGTTGTTGGTCATTTCCTCCCCCACTACCCACAGCACGCGCTGCCTACTGCCTACTGCCCAAAACACTGATGAGGCGATGACTGTTGACTCTCGCGTGAAACGTTAAATTTACTTTTTTGGGCTGTAATGCTTATAAGCGTCTAGCTTTGAGCTTTTTTATAGAGTCTGCCCTGTAGCAAGAAGTTTCTGACTCCCTTTGGAGGGGCTTGCATCACCAATCCCCCCCCGATTGCCGATTGCCCCTTAGATGCTGATAACTGAAAAAAGCTGCCTACTGCCCAAGAAAGCCCACGACCCAAAACCGTTAATTCTTTTTCTCAAAGAACTCTCTGACGAAGCTCAAGGAGGGTAAGGTCAATGGACTCCCGACGAATTGAGAATCCCCGTGCCTTTAGGTCGGGGAGTGTCAAAATGAGAGGGAACAACGTTACACTAGACACTATCGCCCAACTCGTTAGCAGTCGGTGTTGGGAATCCGAAAAACTCTAAAAATCTCTAAAAATCTGCTTAGGAGAAGCTCATCATGCTACACCGCAAGATTTATCAACTGTGTACCGATAATCGAGAGGTTTGCGTTTTCTTGCGGGACCAGCAACGCTGGATTGAAAACGCTCGCATGACAGATATAGAAGGCGATATTGTGACCATTCGCTACGAAACCGAAGAAGATGACGAAGTGAGCGCTTGGGAAGAAATGGTGCGTCTCGAAAGCATTGGCGCAATCAGCCAAAAACTGGCTTCTGTACCGCGCGGTCAAGTTGACCTGCTTATTTCTGATGATTGCCCCGAAGCCGAACAAATCTATCCGCGATCGCCCGATCCCGATTGGGAATAAGTCTCCTGAATTTAAGGGCCAGTTTCCGGCTTTTCCTCGGCTTCAAACGCCGGACAATACCCTTCTGGAGTCACTTTAAACCCATAAAGGGGAGATAAGCGGTTCCAACACCGTTGTCCCCGTTGATGCCAGCAATTCCGACAGCAATCGCGATCGACTTGGATTTTGGCGGTATTGCTTTGGCTTAAAAGTTCCCGTTGAGAAATTCCCCGCAACAATAATTCTTCTCCTTGCCAACGGGCTTCGACTAAGCCGGTATCCGCGAATTGTTGCCAACGGGGGTCACTGACGATGGCGGTAGGTAAGTTAAAAGAAATTGCGGTATCGAGTTCGTTGATTTCGCCTTCGTATTGATTGGGGGGCGGGGCTTCGGGCTGAATAAAGGTATCGCCCACAGGCAAGTCAACCAAGGTACCAACAGGAGGGGAATGCAGTTGATAGCGATTTTGGAGTTCTTCGAGACTGGTTAAGTCGGCCAAATACGCCGGGGAACCGTGGACGAAAATAATATGTTGCGGTCGAATATTGTGGATCAGTTGGGTGGTGTTGCGACCGTCGCTATGCTGAGACAGTAAGTAAGTTTCCAGTTGGATGTGGGAAAAATTGTGGAGTTGCTGGTCTCCTTCCAGATTTTGGGCGATTCCTGGGGAAGTAGCATCGGGCAGTAACACTAACCAAGGGCCTGTTTCTGGGGGACAATAGCGCTGTAAATCGGCCGTATCATCGGTTAACACCACACAAGGATAGCGGTCTACAGCGTTGGCCGAGCCTGGATAACGACGCATCCGAGGTAAAACCTGCTCGTCCCAGAATAAAGGTTGGTGCTTGGCGAAATTCTGAACCGCTGTGGGCAAATAGGGCAGTAGGTGAAGATAGCGATCGCAAGCGTTGGCGACTTGACCATCTACCCAGATATCGAGGTCGCGACCGGTGAATTGATGATGCGATCGCAACAGCATTAAAATTTCTTGGGCAATCCCAATGGGCGGTACGGGCATTAACACGGACAGCCCGTTAGACAAAGCCTGGTCGAGCCTTGCCATCAGTTGTTTTTCCTGTTGGCGGCGGCGACTGTGCCGGGCAGTGCCATAACTGCCTTCGATAATCAATATATCCGGCTGTAATCCCCGCAACGACTCTAACGGCAATCCTTCAACTAAACGGGAATTCGACAGGAAAAAATCCCCCGTATACAGCAACCGATACACCCGCTGAGGCGTGGTGTAGGTCAATACAATCGCGGCGGCCCCGGGTAAATGTCCCGCCGGGAAAAATTCCAGACTGAGATCGTCAGCAATTTGAAGGGGCGATCGCCAAGGCAAAACCTGACAAAACGACTGAATTTCTGATTCCGGACGGTCGGGCCAGTACAAAGGTAGCAACGCCGCCGTCACCGCACTGGTATAAATAGGCAGATGGGGATCGTGTTCGTGAAGGGCTTGTAACCCCCGGACGTGATCGAGATGGGCGTGAGTACAAATAGCGAAATCGAGAGGGGCCGCCTGAATGAGGGGCGAAATATCCTCAATGCCGCAATCGAGTAAAATGCGATACTGTCCTAACTGCACCAATAAACAAATCCCCTCCGCGTCGTGGCCAACACCGTAGGGGAAACAGGACAAGCGATCGCGATCGCTAGACCAGATCGCAGGATGATAGTTCATAAACTCCCTTGCCTCCAACCCAAAAAGCAGCAAGCAGCAAGAAACCGTTATGGGTTTGGGCGGTTCTCACTGCCACAGCTTGACTTGGCCATTAGTGAGCTGAACCATTACCGTGATAATTATCAGAATCGTAAAAGCCGTTTTTCGTTCCAAAGAACAAAGTGGCCACAATAAACACGCCGGTTAATACAGCTAACACTAATTTGATGTCCATATCAAGATCGCTCCTACTCGCAAAATTCTCCTCTTATCATACTGTTTGCCTCAAAAATTCGCTGCGGCTGGCCTAAGTTACTTCTTCTAATGTGCCTTCCGATTGTGCCGACGCGATCGGCACTTCCTCGACTTCGGGCAGCTTCTCAATCGCCAAACGAGAGGCTTGAGAAGCCCCGGAAAGGCGTTTGAGCAACTGCGGTCGCGGATCGTGCAGCAAATAGCTAATTTCATCCCCAGCTCGCCATTCTTCGGTAGCTTTCACCACTTGTAACGAATCTTTGCGACGGACTAACAACGGCACCAACTCCCCAGACCGCATCAACGCCTGTAAATGGGCTTGTTGAAATGCCAAACCTTCTTCTTTGAGGACGGTGCGACCGAGTTTCACTTGACCGTCTTTGATGTACTGATTCCAAGTTTTAATCGATAACGCACTCACAAAGGCTTGATTAACTTTAACCTTATTGGTCTTTTTATTGGCCGTGAGATTCGTTTGGGGATTTTGGGGAAAAATGGCCAACACTCGCGGCGGACTAAACTCCTCTACTGCCCGTTGAGCCAAGACCAAATTGACCTCGCCGTTACTGGTCACAGCCAAAAAGGTTCCGATCGACTCGATTCCCGCTTCTTCTAACACATCCGGGTCGAGGCCGCTGCTTTGAAAGACTTGTAAGTTGTCGTCTTTGGCTTTTTGGCAAGATTCGGGGTCAGTATCAATCATCACCACTGATTCTCCCGCTTCTTGGAACAAGCGCCCGGTTAAGCGTCCCACGGGGTTACACCCCACGATCACCGCTCCTCGCGCCTCAGAAGAAGCAATCTTGAGCCAACTGGCCACCCACCGGGCCGATAAACCCTGAATAAAGACCGTCATCATAATCGTGAGGAAGACCAGGGCTTTAATCGCTTCGCCGCCGTTGATGCCTTGTTGGGTGAGCAAAATCGCGAATAAAGAAGCCACCGAAGCCGAGACAATTCCTTTCGGGCCAATCCAGGCCACAAAAAACTTTTGTCGCCAATTTAAGCCACTGTTCCAGGTACATAACGCCACGCTGATCGGGCGTACCACAAACATTAAGCACGACACGGTGCCGACACTACCCCAACCCAAAGCAAAGACACTATCAATGGATAAATCCGCCGCCAGTAGGATAAACAGTACCGAAACCCCTAAAACGGTCAATTGACCTTTAAAGCGCCTGAGCATTCGTTCTTCGGGCAAGGAAGAAGCCCGCAGGACAATCCCGGCCATCACTGAAGCCATCAGTCCCGATTCGCTGCGGAGGGTTTGAGCGAGGCCAAACAATCCCCAGACTCCGGCTAAGACGACTAAGCTTTTGAGTTCTTCAGACAAAAAGCTGGCTTGTTTGAGGGTGAAGCCCAGTAGCCAACCGCCGATCGCGCCAATCAATGCGCCAATACCCAGGCGTAGCAGCAAGCCACTGACAATTTCGAGGGGAACCGCATCGCTGTTGAGAATGGTATCGAGAACCACCACGGCTAAAATTGCCCCCACCGGATCGATCAACACCCCTTCTCCTTCGAGGAGGGTGGCGACCCGGCGATCGACTTCGACTTGTTTGAGCAGGGGGCCGATCACCGTCGGCCCGGTAACCACCACCAACGCGGCGTACAAAAAGGCGATGGGCCAGGGAAATTCACTCAGCCAGTGGGCGGCCATCCCGCCGCCGAGTAAGGCAATTAGGGTTCCGGCGGTGACCAAATTCCGCAAGCTCCCCGAAACGCGCCCAATGTCCCGCAATTCCAGGTTGAGGCCGCCTTCAAAGAGGATAATGGCGACAGACAAGGCGACTAAGACTTCTAAGCCGATGCCTAATTCTTGAGGATGCAGGAGATTGAGTCCGTCCGACCCTAAGAGGATGCCCAGTAAGAGCAAAAATACAATACTGGGAACTTTCAGGGCTTCGGCTAAAACTTGAGCGCCAATCCCTGCCAGGACAGCGATGACGATTTGTAGAGTAAGTTCAAAAGATCCATCCATAAGCTCGATCGGGGCAGGCGATTAACTATAAATTTTCTAGCACCTCAGACGATCGCTAACGAAGATTTTGGGGTAGCAATCGATGCCCGAGTTAAAACTCTAGTTTAGCGATCGCGTCGTTGTACCGGGCCAAATCCGGACAAAATGGATTTGGCACAAAGGTTGAAAGATGCTAGGAGACTGACTCTGAACGAGAAATTAATTTCTCATCTGGAAAGAATTTTGGCGATTAATGTACATTTTTATGAAACATTTTTTAAGTTTTAGTGGGTTGTAAATAGAAAAAAATTAGGGTTTGGTAAAGTTGAAATGGTGAATTAAATTTTTCGGTCATTGCGGTATTTTAACATCTGGATTTCATTGGTGCCGCCAAACCGCGAGAGGGCCAGGGGCGGTCGGACGCAGAGGCGCGATCGCGACCAACCCGGCACAATGGTAGCTAGAGTCGGAAGGAGAAAACCGCAATGAACGGCTAATTTTTGCCGGAAATCATTGCAATTGCCGATCGGTTTATGAATCTTCAACGTTTTGCTTGGAATCGTTCGAGAGCGACAAAGTTTAAAAGTGCTACAAATTGGCAAGAATGGCTTTGGCTATTGGGTTTATTAGTAGCGGCTTTGATTTTGTTTAGCGTCAATTTAGGAGGCGTACCGTTAGCCACGGAAACGGAAAAAACGATCGCCCAGGTGGCCGGGGAAATTGCCCAGGGAACGCCAGAGCAATGGAAGTGGTTGTTTCCGACTTGGCAAGATCGGCCTTATTTCGATCGCCCGGCTTTGATCCCGGCGGCGATCGCGATATTTTATAAAATTGGGGGGATGAATCCTTGGACGACCCGCTTACCCGGAGCGTTGTTGGCGGCGATTTCGGTGCCGTTGTTGTACGGTTTGGGGCGGGAGGTGTTTCCCACCCGTTTACCGGCTTTGTTGGCCGCGATGATTTATTTGACGTTTTTTCCGGTGTTGCACTACGGGCGTTTGGCGGTGCTGGATGGCCCGGTGTTGTGCTTTACGCTGCTGATGATGTTGAGCGTGTTGCGATCGCGGCGGGATTTACGGTGGGGGCTAGGAGTTGGCTTGGGTTTGGCGTTGTTGATGTTAACCAAAAGTGGCATTGGTTTGCTCTTGGGGGCGATCGCGCTGTTGTTTTTGGCTTGGGATACCCCCCGTTTATTGGGGTCTTTTTATTTGTGGATTGGGGTAGTAATTGGGCTACTGCCGGCGGTGGGTTGGTATGGGGCCCAGTGGATTCATTATGGCGATCGATATTCCCTTTCCGATATTTTTGGGCGATCCCTGGTGCTTTATCGTTTGGCTTTAGACGAACATCGCCAACCGTTATGGTTTTATGTGAGTGAAATTGCGAAATCTGCTTGGCCGTGGTTGTTCTTTTGCTTATACGGCTTACATTTTGCCCAAGATAACTGGAATTGGAGTTGGGCCAAATTAACTTTAATTTGGAGTGGGGTTTATTTGCTGGTTTTGTCGTTAATGATGGTCAAGGTATCTGCTTCTATTGTGCCGATTTATCCGGCTTTAGCCCTGGCAGGAGGGGCGGCCCTTGCTGAAGCGCGATCGCGACCGAGTTTTCGTCTCTACCCCCATTGGTGGACTGCGGGCTTGCTGTTGATGTCAGTCGCGGCCACCATGGGCTGTATTTATTTAAGTGTTTTACAAATAGCGACGGGGTATGAGCCAGTCTTAATGATGGCGTTAGCGTCCCTTGCCTTGACTTTAGCGGTAGTTGCTGTCTTAATTGAACGTCGCGACCCACAGTTTATTGTGATGCTGTTTTGGGGCGTTTATGTGTCGATGTTGTTGTGGATGAGTTCTCCTTACTGGACGGGGGATTTTAGCGCCCTTTGGCTGAGATAAAACATCCTTAAACCTTAAATAATCAATGAGGAGAGTTTAGGGGTAAACTCTCCTCATTTTTTGAGATGATGAAAAACTGAACTATTCTTCTAAGGGTTCATCATCATAATCTTCTCCCCCATTCACTTGTTTCAAGCGGATGTGTTTGCGGCCCAGGGTAATTTCAAATTCATCTCCGGGTTCTAAGCCCATTTTTTTGGTGTAAGCCGAACCAATTAAGAGATTGCCATTCGATTGCACGCTGATGCGATAACTCGCCGAACGTCCCCCTCGTCCTTGCCCGTTAGCGGTTGCGTCTAACTCAATCCCTTCGGCATCAATCAGGGCTTTGAGAAATTTCATCATATTGACTCGTTCTATACCATTTTTAGTTTCAGTATAGTAACCGCATTCTCTGGCTTTTTCTTCTTTACTGAGGTCGCCTAACTCTTTGACTTTTGCGACCAGTTCTTCGCCTGTTAAGGGGATAGGATCGGATTTTTTCTTTGGACTCATCAATTTAAAATCTAAAACCAACGACTGAAGGGTAACTTTTTTGATTGTCTCCTTATCTATAGGGAGTAGACAATCAAGAAATTTGCTTAGTTTTTAATTCAGCATCCCTATGAAACTATATTACACGCAATAAGTCAATATTTATTAAAATTTGATCAAATTGTTATAGGCTCAAGATGGAGAAAATTGGCTTCTCAAAAGTAACATTTTGGGGTTTACAAGAATAATAAAAACATGAAGCTAACTAAACGAGGGCATTATAGCGTTAAAGCCTTGTTGGATTTAAGCTTACAGCCGAATTACGGGCCAACCTCGGTCAGCGCGATCGCGGCTCGCCAAAATTTACCCGCACCTTATTTAGAAAAGCTCTTAATTGCGATGCGTCAAGCGGGTTTAGTGTATTCTGTACGGGGGGCCCGGGGCGGTTATCAATTAGCCGAATCCCCAGAGCGCATTTCTTTAGGACAAATTTTAGCGGCGGTGGGAGAAACCATAGAACCTTTACCGCACCACAGTCCTGATGCTTCCCAAGCGGAGGATTGGGTAACCTTTAGTTTGTGGCAACGTTTACATCAAAAGTTAAAAGAATCCCTTTATACGATTACCCTTGCCGATCTTTACTACGATGCACGAAGTTGGCAAGCGGCTCAAGGGGAAGAAACCAGTTTCATTATTTAATGAAAAAACATTATGAAGGAAAAAGCAACATTTTATAACGGCGGGTGTCATTGTGGTGCAATTCGCTTTCAAGTGGATATTGAAGTCTTGGAAGCCCTCGACTGTAATTGCTCAATCTGTCGGAAAAAGGGATTTCTCCACCTCATCGTTGCTGCTAATTGCTTCCGCCTTCTCCAAGGATCGGAGTTTTTGTCAACTTATACTTTTAACACAAAAGTGGCCCAACATCATTTTTGCCGCGTTTGTGGGATTCATCCTTTTTATCGGCCTCGCTCTCATCCCGATGGGATTGATGTCAATGTTCGTTGCTTAGATGGGGATGTCTTATCGAAGTTTAAAGTGATTCCTTTTGACGGGATGAATTGGGAAGAAAATATCGATCGGATTCGTCCTTAAGTTAAAGGGGGCCACCATAAGCTTTCTTAGGGTTTAATTTGTCATGAAATCAACGCAATGTGCCATCGCCTTAGGGAGTAACTTAGGGGATTCCTTAACGATCTTAGAAAAAGCTTTAGAAAAGTTGAATGAGGTACCGGGTTTACACATTCAACAATGTTCTAGTTGGTATGAAACCATACCGATAGGGCCGCCTCAACCCAATTATTTAAATGGCTGTGCGATCGCGACGGTATCTGAGTGGCGATCGCCCCTAGAAATATTAGAAAATTTGTTGGCCATCGAGCAACAGTTTGGGCGAATTCGTCGCCAACGTTGGGGGCCGCGATCGCTCGATTTAGATTTATTATTGTGGGAAAATTTAATTCTAGAGCAGCCCCAATTACAAATTCCTCATCCTCGCTTTCGCGATCGCGCTTTTGTGTTAGTTCCCCTGGGCGAAATTGCCCCTCATTGGCTCGATCCGGTCACCGGTCAAACCATAATTCAACTCAAACAAGGAGTGGACTGTACGGGAGTCACTTTGCTGCCAAATTAAAAGAAACTGAATGGGCATTTTGTCAAGCTTTCTTTAAATTCCCGTTCGGTGTAATTTCGGGAAAGGAATAGAATGCGAAAACGGCTCAATATTGGCAAATCTTTAATTTATGTTAAATTCTCCTGAACCCCCAGAAATCCTCCAGCAGCGCTTATTGTATCGCGGTCGCAAATTTGATTTTGATGTCAATCAACTGCGCTTGCCCAATGGGGCAGTCGGCAGTTGGGAATGTATTCGCCATCCGGGGGGGGCGTTAGCGGTGCCGGTCACCCCGGAAGGGCAGTTAGTTTTGGTGCGTCAATATCGCTTTGCGGTAGAAAGGCGATTATGGGAATTTCCGGCGGGGACGATTGAGGTCGGGGAAGACCCAGCGACGACAATCGAGCGGGAAATTCAAGAAGAAACGGGTTATAAAGCGGCAAAATGGCAAGCTTTGGGGCGTTTTCCTCTAGCTCCCGGTTATTCGGACGAGTATATTTATGCCTTTCTCGCCCAAGAATTAACCCCGTTAGACCAAAAATTGGACTTAGATGAAGACGAAGATATTGAGGTGGTATTGTGGTCCCCGGCAGAATTTGAACAATATCTCCAACACGGGGAAGATGTAGACGCAAAAACGATTACGAGTTATTTTTTAGCCCGTCCGTTTTTGGGGATTTAAGGGCAAGTTGGGCTTGCTGTACGACTTCTGTAATCACAGGGAGGGGGAGGAGGGTTGTTTGGCCCGTTTCTTGTAACCAGAGTAAATATTCGAGATTACCCGCCGGGCCGGCAATGGGAGAATAGGTTAGACCCAGGGCTTGCCAACCGCGATCGCAAGCCCCTTGTTGAACTTGGGCGATCGCGTCGATGTGGGCTTGGGGATCGCGGACTACGCCTTTTTTGCCCACGCGATCGCGGCCGACTTCAAATTGGGGCTTGATCAGCAAAATCGCTTCTCGCGGCGGCTCAAGCAAGCGGTGTAAAGCCGGTAAGACTTTTTCTAAAGCAATAAACGACACATCCATCACCCCCAAATCCGCTTGGGGATTCTCGCCATACAGATCGACAGGATCGAGATGGCGAATATTAGTGCGTTCTTTTAAAATCACGCGATCGTCTTGGCGTAACGTCCAAGCCACTTGACCGTAGCCTACATCCACCCCATACACTAAACTCGCTCCGGCTTGGAGCAAGCAATCGGTGAACCCCCCGGTGGAAATTCCCCCATCTAAACAAATACGCCCTGCTACGGCAACCGGAAAGGTGTTGAGGGCTTTTTTAAGCTTCAAGCCGCCCCGGGAAACATAAGGGGGTTTTTGGGCGACTGTAATAACAGCGTCCGCCGGAATCGTCGTGCCGGGTTTATCAATCACTTGTTGATTGACGCGCACCGCACCGGCTCGAATCAAACGTTGGGCTTGTTGTCGAGAATCACAGAGTTGACGTTCAACCAAAAGGCTATCAAGTCGTTGTTTCGCCAAGGTTCGCAAGAATTAGCTATCAATTAACGAGTCCCAGAAGCAAGGGCGATCGCGGCTTTTAATCTTGATTTAACAGGATTTAATACGATAGACCCATTTCCATCCTAACGGGAGATGTTACCTTAGTGGATACAATACAAAACCAAAACAAGAACAAGGCGACTGGCGAGACGTGGGTATTAGCGAATGAATGCAATTAACGATCGAGAGGGGAATTTAGAAACTTCCATGCTGGTTTGTCCAAATTGTGAAGCTGAAAATCCGACGCGGCATAAATTTTGTCAACAATGCGGCGCGTCTTTAGAAACCTATTGGGCGTTGTTGGTGCAAAATAACCCCCAAGAGTTTGTCAATTCCCTCAAGGGACAACTCGAAGACTCGACTCAAGAAATTTTATTACAACTGGATGAACAGTCTCGCTATCGTCTTCACCACAGCGATCGCGAGACGGTTCAAGAAACCCTAATTTCTCACCACACTGACGGAGAGGAAGCCTCAGAAGCGAGCAAACCCCTTTATCTGACCGCAAGGGTATGGGATGCTAGTCCCAGTCAACCGCCTTTTCTTGAAGAATTACTCGAACAACAAGCCGATACCATTGCTGAAATTGAAGCCAGCGAAGATTTATCTCAACTCTCGGCTTCATCAGATTTTTGGCAGAAAATTGGGGTTCCTGAACTAGCCTTACCTTATTTAATTTTGCAAGAAGTTCATTCCCCTACTGTCCCAGTGGTTCGGGATGCTTGGCAATATAACAATTTTGATGTGGTGATCGTCGAAGACCGCTCGGATTGGCTGTTGTTACGAGAGGCTTGGAGCGATCCAGACTTACCGTTGTTACAAATTCTATGTTGGCTCGATGAAATGGCGAAACTCTGGGAAGGGTTAGCCAGTGCAAAGGCTTGCCGCAGTTTATTAAAAATTGATAACTTGCGCGTTGATGAAGATCAAGCCCTATGCATTCAACAACTGTACGGCGATGGAGACTCAGAGACTTTAACTTTACAGGATTTAGGCTCGATCTGGCAACAGTTGTTTAGTGCTTCTGACCGCACTTTGTACGGGCCCTTGGCACAGTTTTTGGTGGCGGTAAGTCATGGGGAAATTGACAACTTAGAGGAGTTGCGATCGCAACTGCAAACCCTCGCTCGCATCCAAGACGAAAGCGAAAGTACTGTCCCCCCCGAAACCCAAGAGCCTCAATACTTGGGATCGGAGGATGAAACCATTGTGCGCCGCGCTCCAGAAAATCGCATCAGTTTTCAAGCCCCTTCGGATGATATGCCGACGGTGGTATTACCGATGCAGATTTTGAGTTTGTACGATGCGGGCTACACGGATATCGGCCATCAGCGGGAACACAACGAGGATAATTTTGGCATTGAAATTGTTAAGAAAAAGCAAGAAAACGTTTTAGGACGCACCTTACAAGCCCACGGTTTATATATAGTGTGTGATGGCATGGGGGGTCATGCGGCCGGAGAGGTGGCCAGTGCTTTGGCCGTCGAAAGCTTACAAAATTATTTTCGCGAACATTGGCAAAATCGAGATGAACTCCCCGATCGCGACACCATCCGTAAAGGGATTTTAGTAGCGAATCAAAAGATTTATGAAGTGAATCAAGATAACGACCGTTCGGGAGTGGGTCGTATGGGAACAACATTGGTTCTGGCGTTGGTGGCCAATACCCATGTCGCGATCGCCCATGTGGGAGATAGTCGCATTTACAGCGTGACTCGCAAGCGGGGTCTCGAACAACTCACCACTGACCATGAAGTGGGCCAGCGCGAAATTCAACGGGGCATTGAACCTGAAGATGCTTATGCGCGACCGGATGCTTATCAACTCACCCAAGCTCTCGGCCCCCGTAACAGCGATTTTGTACAACCGGATATCAGCTTTTTTGATGTCAACGAAGATATGCTGTTGTTACTGTGTTCGGATGGCTTATCGGATGGGGGTTTATTGGAAAATCAATATCAAAAGTATCTCATGCCGTTGATTAGCTCCAAGGCGAATGTTGAGCAAGGTTTGATTGAGTTAGTCGAGTTTGCCAATCAGTACAATGGTCACGACAATATTACCGGGGTCTTGGTGCGGATTAAGGTACGTCCGAGTACAGACCAACGGTTGTAATTGGGTTGTTGGTTGTTAGTTGCTGGTTGTTGGTTGTTCCCAAAAATCCCTATTTGTAAATTATCCGGCTGGTTGCTCAAAAATGGTCGATCCACAAACCTATCATGACGGTTGTTTCAATTTCACTCGTCGAGGCGCGATCGCAACAAGTATTACAGGAATGGCAGTTTAAAGATGCCCCTCAAATTCGTTTGGGTCGCGCTCCGGATAATGATGTCATTCTCAAAGATTTCGCGGCCGTTTCGCGCCATCATCTGACGCTGCATCCTCTCGATGAACAAACTTGGCAGTTGACAAATTTAGGCACAAACGGCACGTTTCTCAACTCGAAGTTGGTTTCTCAAGGACGAGTGGTGTCTGGGGATACGATCCAACTGGCCAAGGACGGCCCCTGTTTGCGCTGGCAGTTGATTACAGCCCGACGTTGCACCCATGAACACAATCCCCCCCAGAGCTTGTTTTGCATTCACTGTGGCGAGCCTTTGGTGAGTGAAGAACGATTTATTCATCAGTACCAAGTGCTGCGGGTTCTCGGTCAAGGGGGAATGGGAACGACTTATTTGGCTTGGGATAAAACCGGGTCTTTGACGGGGAAGCCCATAACGTTGGTTCTCAAGGAAATGAATGCAGATTTACTCTCGGTGGTCAAGGCCCAAGAGTTATTTGAGCGGGAAGCCCGTATTCTCAAAAGCCTGAATCATTCGGGGATTCCGCAATATTACGATTTTTTCACCGAGCAGAATCGGAAGTATCTGGCGATGGAGTTGGTTCACGGCCAGAATTTAGAGCAACGCATTTATGAGAAAGGCCCGGTTACACCGACCCAAGCGATCGCCTGGGGGGTGCAAGTCTGCGACATTTTGGCGTATCTGCATTCCCTTGACCCACCGCTAATTCATCGCGATGTCAAACCCGCTAACTTGATGTTGCGTCAGCGCGATCGCCAAGTGATTTTGTTGGATTTTGGGGCTGTCAAAGAAATTGGTACGCCGTTGGGGACGCGCATCGGGGCTGAAGGATACAGCGCTCCAGAGCAAGACCGGGGTCAGCCCTGTCCGCAATCGGATTTGTTTGCGATCGCACCGACGTTGTTATTCTTAATGACCGGGAAGGCCCCGATCTCGTATTACCACCGTCACGGCCAGCAGTTCCGCTTGGAAGTCGCTGGTATTCCCACAATTCCGCCTGATTTACAGAAGGTGATGGCAAAAGCGAGTCATCCTAATCTCCAGGAGCGTTACGCTACGGTTCAAGAGTTAGCGCAAGCCCTGCGTACTTGTCTATAAATTCAAAACAGCCCAAGGGGGTTTAGTCTTCATCCCAAGCTTCGACGACGAGCAGTTCGCCGATGGGGTCTTGCATGGAAAAGCCAAATTCTTCGAGTTCTGATTTCCAATAAGACCATTCGTCGCCGTATAACAGGGCAATTTTCCAGATACTATCGTCAGATTTGATAATCTTGGAGTTTACCAAGGATTGCACTTGACGTTGAAACTTCACCATGGGGTGAGCTACTTTCTCTACCATATCTTCAATGATTTGAATAATGAGTTTTACAAATTCTGTGGCTCGATCTAGCCTTCCGCAGCCTTTGATGCTTTACCCAGTGCGTAGTGGTCAAGAAGGCTCAGAAAGTAGTCTGTTTATATTACTAACGCATCCCCTGGGATTTAGGCAAGTCAATTTTGCCTAAATGTCGAGAAATTTTTAAAATTCTTCGAGGAGATATGGGGATGTCTAATGGGTCAATCCCTTGTGTTACGCTAGTTTGACCCTTTTTACTGGAGCGAGCCAAAGCAATTACATCTTTGCTGGGTTAATTATAGCAATTTTATATGAATTTTGCAGCTTGAAATAAGCTAATTGCAAGTTTCGGGTTGGAATTGCTCGGACAAAACAGCATTTAAGATGTCGGCGGTGACGCGATCGCTAATAATCGCTTGACCAAGGGCTTGGGGCAGAATAAACCGGACTTTCCCAGCTTGTACTTTTTTATCCGCTTGTAAGGCTTCTATAATCGCCTCAACCGACACCATCGGCGGGATATAGACAGGCAATCCTACCTTGGCAATTAAGGCGTTTTGGCGGTGGGCTTCTGGGGCAGACCATAGTTGCATGGCCGCGGCAATATTAGCCGCCGAAACCATCCCAATTCCCACGGCTTCCCCATGATTCACTAAGCGATATCCGGTCAAGCTTTCGACGGCATGGCCCACGGTGTGACCGTAGTTTAAAATCGCTCGTAAACCCGCTTCTTTTTCGTCTTTACCCACGACTTCAGCTTTGGCTTGACAAGACCGCATCAAAATCTCGTGTAGGAGTTTTTCGTCGATATACCGCAGGCTATCGAGACGGGGGGCGGCTTCGAGGTGTTCAAATAATTCGCGATCCCAAATAATCCCGTATTTAATGACTTCAGCCATTCCCGCTTTAAATTCGCGCACTGGCAGGGTTTTTAAAACTTGGGGATCGATCAAAACCAGTTTGGGTTGATGAAATGCGCCGATGAGGTTTTTGCCGCGAGGATGATTTACGCCTGTTTTGCCGCCAATGGCTGCGTCTACCATGGCGAGTAGGGAGGTGGGGACTTGAACCACATTTACACCCCGCAACCAGGTGGCTGCGGCGAATCCGGTCATATCGCCAATCACCCCACCCCCCAGGGCGATAAAGGTAGAAGACCGCTCTAAATGGTTTTCGAGGGCGGTGTCGTAGAGTTTTTGAATGGAGTTGATGGTTTTATAACGCTCTCCGGCGGGCAGAATGTGAGAACAAGTCTCAAATCCGGCGGCGGCTAAAGAGTCGAGGACGATTTGCCCGTAATGGCGAAAAATCACGGCATTGGAGACAACCATGACTTTTTTGCCAAGATTCAGGGCTTTGAGGCGATCGCCAATTTGGGCTAAGGCTCCAGAGGCGATCGCGATTTCATAAGAATTTTGAGGTAGCTCGACAGGAATAAGAGATTGCATGAATCGGTAAATACAACAAGTGAATGAAGGGTCGCTAAGGAGTACAATAGCAAAGTTACAATAATCCAAAACTTGTCGAGCGAAAAAGGGATTTATTGAATATGGCTATTGTTGCTTACTTTGGCGTTTTAATCGGTTTAACTGTAATCGCGTTAACCCTTTATTTCGGCTTTCGCGCGATCAAACTTATTTAGATAAAAATTTTAGGTGTATGGCGGCAGCGATCGCGATACACCTTCTTCATGATTTTCAGAAAAATTTGGGGTTAGCTCACCGCGATGGAGATGGCTTCGTAGGGCTGTTGAATTTGGGGCTGACTGTCCTTTCGTAAAGTGCGGGCAGTTTCTAGGGTACTGGGTAACACGCCCACCACTTGAGCTAAGATAGTAGCTGGCAGTTGGGCAGTGGCTTCCGGGCCGCAATAGCGGTCTAACATTCGTAGTAAAATAGTAGCTCGCTGTAGGGCGCTGGGATGCTTGGCAATTTTGCGGGTGCTGGCAATCCATTTTTGTCGCGTGTGGAAGGCTTGACGTTTTTCGGCCAGGGAATCGGGATAAACCAGGGAAACTTGCCCTAGGGTGACGATGCGCCGACAATCGAGGTCGAGTAAACCCCCCACTGCTGCCCCCGGCCCTAAAATATCAGCATGATGGCGATGGCAGATAATGACCCCATTGCCGGATTGTGCGTCAAGGCGAAGCAATTGCCCGCTATGAAGGTGACTCAAAATTTGAGTCGGCGGCAAGAGGGGATTGAGACTTAGGGCTTGACTAGACATGGGCTTGGGTAGCATTTTTTTCTCGACCTATGCTACTATTATAAGTTTATTTCTAAAGAGAGTAAATGGTAAAAGCGCGATCGCGGGCAGATAACAGTGTGATTTTTGTCACATAAAACACGATCTTGTCCCAGTTATTCTACGGATACAGGCGATCGGCGGGACTAACCGGATCGAGGTTTTAAATTCCTCATGATTCGCTTTTATTCTCTTTATACAAGGCTTTAAACTGTTTTTGACGCTGTTTACGATCGACAATGGGTAGAGGATAGCCACAAGCTTCGCGATCGAGGGGGGCAATTTTACCTGTCACCAAATACTCCGTATCAATGGAGCTTAATTCAGGAAGCCATTGGCGAATGTATTGGGCTTCAGGATCGTACTTTTGGGCTTGGCTCGCCGGATTAAAAATGCGTAAGGGCTTGGGATCCATACCACTCGATGCACTCCACTGCCACCCTCCATTATTAGAGGAAAGATCGCCATCATACAAGTGCTGCATAAAATATTTTTCGCCCCATTGCCAATTGATAATTAAGTCTTTGGTCAAAAAACTGGCCACAATCATGCGACAGCGATTGTGCATCCATCCCGTTTCATTCAACTGTCTCATGGCAGCGTCAACAATCGGGTAGCCCGTTTTACCTTCACACCAAGCCTGAAAATAATCTTCGTTGTTTTCCCAAGGAAAATTTTGAAATTGCTCGCGATAAGGCCCTTTTGCTAATTCAGGGAAGAAATACATCGCGTGTTGATAAAATTCCCGCCAGGCTAATTCTTTTTGCCAACTGATGATGCCGTTGCGGGCTTCGTCGCTGCGGGTATTTTCGAGGGCTTGTTGGGTGGCTTCCCAGACGGTGCGAATGCCAATAGTGCCAAATTTTAAAGCAGCGCTCAGTTGGGATGTGCCGTCTTCGGCGGGAAAATTGCGCTGCTCGTCGTAATCTTGGATGGCGCGATCGCAAAAATACGAGAGGCGATCGCGAGGGGCTTTTTCTCCAGGCTCTAGGATAAAACCATTGTCCCACACAAAACCTAAATCGGAAGCGGAAGGAAGCGCGATCGCCCCTGCTTGTTTGGCGGCTTTTTGCTCTTTTTTCGTTAATTTTTCGATATTTTCGAGGCTTTCGGCGGGTTTATCTTTTTCTTGCTGCGCCCAATTCTTCCAGAAGGGCGTATACACCGTATAAGGCGTATCAGAAGATTTGGTCATCACCTCCCCCGGAGCGTGGAGCAGTTGATCCCAAAAAGTTTCGACAGCAATGCCTTTTTCTTCTAATGCGGCTTTAACTTCTTTATCCCGCTTTTTCCCATACGGCTCCACATCATTATTCCATACCACCATTTGCGCCGATAACGCTTCAGCCAACCGAGGCAGCCCCTCAGACGGCGAATCATGGAGAAAGAGGAGTTGACCTCCAATCTCTTTGTAGTGGTCTTGTAGCGCCTGTAAACAACGAATCAGGTAAGCTCCCCGCGCTGGAGCTACATCGTCCGCTTTGAGGATACCCGGATCGAGACAAAAAACACTCACCACCTTCGCACTTTTTTGACGCGCTTTTGCCAAGCCCACATTATCGCTGATGCGTAAGTCGCGACGATGCCAAAATAGAATTAACTTAGCCATGAAGCCCCTCGCAATTGAGAAATACCTTTGTTATTGTAGCGATCGCGGTTATTTCAAATGCTAGGCTGAATACCCTTGTAAAATCCTTCTGTCGTTATAACGGGGAAGGATGTCAACCCCTATTGATGAGTGACTGCGACAACAATGCAAATCGTCGCTTATTTATATAGCGATCCCTTACTGGAAACCGCCCCAAACCCTGATATTTGGGGCTTGGAAGTCGATCGCGTGTATCAAGATTTAGGTGAGCGTTACCAACTGCAAAACCTCCTCGCAGACAGCGAAGCCCAACCCCCGGATTATGTGTTGATTCGGCGGTTGGAAGAATTGGGGGATAATTTAGAAGAAGTCAATAGCGCGATCGCGTTTCTCGAAGCCCTCGACATCGAAGTTATCGCTACAGAGCAGAATTATACTTCCTCACACCTCAAAAATTTAGATTCTACTCACTTTCGCGCCGAATTAATCCAACTCCTGCAAGAAATCCAGCAAAATCACCGCCGCGATCGCCTTAAACTCGGTCATGCTCGTAACCGCATCAAAGCCTTACCTCCCCCCGGAAAAGCGTGTTACGGTTATCGTCGCGGTAAAGATAAATATATTCTCGATCGCAGCACAGCCCCCGTCGTCAAGGCATTTTTTGAGCATTATTTACTTTATGGCTCGTTACGGGGAGCAGTGCGCTTTTTAGAGAAGAAGTTTGGCAAGAAAATTGCGGTGACGACGGGACAACGTTGGCTCACCAATCCAGTTTATCGCGGCGATTTAGCGTATAAAAATGGCGATATTATTCAAAATACTCATATTCCTATTATTTCTCGTCCAGAAGCCGCACAAATTGACCGCTTACTGCGCCGCAATCGCCGTCTTCCCCCTCGGACTGCGAGTGCGCCGCGATCGCTTGCCGGTTTGGTAAACTGTCAAAAATGTCAATCTGCGATGACAATAACTCGCACGAAAGCGAGGGGAAAAAATACAGAATATCTCTATCTGCGTCCGGTTGCTTGTCTTGAAAAACCGAGGTGTAAAAGCCTTCTTTATGCTGAAGTTTTAGAAGCGACAATTGCGCGAATTTGTGAAGATTTACCTCTGGCCGTCAATCAAATTGGCTCTCCTAATTTGAGCGCTATCAAGAGTAATTTTGAGCGAGAAATTCAGCAACGAGAGCAAATTTTAAGTCAAATTACGACTTTAGAAACTGACGGAATTTTAGATACAGAAACGGCGGACTTACGGCGTTATAAGTTACGTTTAGAAATTTCCCGACTGCGCGATCGCGTGGCACAACTTCCCCCGGATAGTTTACAGGCGATCGCGAAAACTGTCGCCTTACCCCAATTTTGGTTTGACCTTTCTGAAACTGAAAGACGGTTTTATTTTCGCGAGTTTATTAAACAAATTCAAATTGTGCGCGATCGCAAAGCGCCGCTACGCGATCGCAACGCTTGGCAAGTTCAGTTAAACTTTATTTTCTAGTAATTTCTTCAGAACCCCGGTTTCTTATTTGCTTATACAATAAAGTTGCAATCGTCAGACAGAAACCGGGGTTCTTTTATCTTGAAATCGAAACCCTAAAACGACTCTCCAATTTGCCGTAACCAAGTGTCTAAATCTGCTGATGTGGTGAAATCAAGTAAAGCTTCACTCAAGGCTTCTAATTGAGTTAAAGAGAGGTTTCTAATCGTTTCTTCTTGTTGGGGAGATACGGTTCCTAAACGTCGAGATAGAAGACGTAAATTCAAAGCAAGGGCTTCTTGATTTCTTCCTCGTTCGATACCTCGTTCAATTCCGCGTTCCATCCAACTGGTGACAATTTCCATAATCCCTTCTTGATTCTGAGGTAAAACTTGAGCAAGTTCCGCTTGAAAAATGGCTTCTTCTTCGGCATTTAAGCGGAGATAAGTGTCAGTGAAAAGCTCAGTTCCCGTGAAAGAGAGGGTTTGAGAACGCAGACGAGCAGCGAGATCGCTTAAAAATTGAGCGAGAAAATCATCGCTGAACGTTGAAATCAACTCTTTGAATAAGCGATTGTGGTCTATACGTTCAGATTCAGTCATTTATGAGGGGTTTTTAGGATAATTTTAGCGGATTTCCTAGCGATTCATCCCTGGAATAAACGTCTGAACTAAAACATTATTGCTGGTATAAACTTCGAGACGCACATTGAGATTTTGACTAACGGTTTCGAGGGCCCGTTCTAAGGTATAAATATGATCGAGGATTTTTACCTGAGCGTTGACATCCCCAGTTGATTGGGCTTTGACGGCAGTCGATCGCACTTTTTGAATATAAGTGGGGGTGAGGGTGACTTTCAATAGTTGGTCGTTGAGGGTGTAGTGACACACCTTGTCTGCATTTGCCCCGCAAAGGCGGTCGAGGTCGCTGCGAGCTTGCTGTATCGTAACGGCGCTTTTAAGCTGGTTCTCGGCGTTGTTGAGGGCGTTTTTGTAGGTTTCTACTAAGGGTTGCGCCTTGCCATAGTCGAAGGTCTCGTTTTGGACTTCTTGGATGGCGTTGAGGGCGCTGCGCCAATTAATCACCGCTTGAGACCATTGGTTGCGGGTTTCGGCGTTTTTGGCATCGTCCGCAAAGCGTACCGCTTCGTTGTAGGCACGATTGGAGAAGCTTTCGCGGGTGAGGCGATCGCGCAGTACCCCCAAGCGTGTATTGTAGGTGGTCAGGGCTTCGCGGGCAGCAGCATGGGCAGTTGTGTTTTGGGGAATTTGCCGCAGACGGGCGATCGCGTTTTGCCAGAGATTTTGAGCCAAGCGCAAATGTTCGAGGTTTTGAGCAATTTCTTGGCGAACTTCGGCAGTTTTGGCATTTTCCTGGGCGATTGCGAGGCTAGTTTGGGCGTTTTCTTCGATTTCTAAGCCCCGCTCGACAACGCGGAGATTGCGGCGATATTCGGGGACTTTACTTTGAGCAAAGTCATAAAACTCGTTATCGGTTTCAATGGCCGCTAACCCTGAGATCGCATTCTGCCAAGCTTGAACCGCTTTTTGCCATTGGGTTACAGAAATAGGTCGATTTTGCGTTAAATAAGAAGCCCTCGCACCGCTTTTAAGGGCTTCAACTAAGCGATCGAGATCGAGTTGTGTTTCTTGGTAAATTTCAAGTAAATTTTGCGCTTCTTGGTGGCGATTCGACCAAGGGGGAATGCTATCTAATAAACGAGTGGCTTGCCTTAGTTGAATTTGCGCTTTTAAAATTTCTTGGCCCGATTCCGGTTCTTTTACAGTTGAGAGGGCTTCTAGGGCTAACTCCTTCCCATAGGGAATTTCCTCACATTCTCCCAACACACAAGGACGACTCAACAAATACAAACTACTCAAAAAGATTGTCCCGGCTAAACCTGCCCCGATCGCGATAATGGGTAACCAGAATTGTTTTGCGATCGCGGCTTCGGGAGTCTCGTTTTCTTCCCCCTCATCTGTCAAAGCATCAGACGGGATTGTGTCCGCCCCCTCAGAGTCAGAGTATGATGTAAGGTTAGATTCTGATGTTGTTACCAATTCAGGCTCAGAGATGGGCGATCCCAAAGGCATCTGCGTAGCGGCGCGCGGCTTGACCTTAGCAATATGAAACGCATAAGGCTGTGCTTGGCTTTCCATTCGCAGATAAATTAAACTGCGTTCGGGTTCGATGGGTAACTCAATTTCGGCCAAAATCTGCTCGCATTGATGAAACACCTGATGGGGATAGGGAAAAACGGGCTGATTGTGTTCGACCAAAATAGCCAGGGTTTCATCCCGCAGATAGCAGTGCATTTGAATTGGTGCAATTTGGGGAAACTCCGCTTGTAAGCGCTGTTGATACAGTTGTTCGAGATGAGCTAAATCAATGGGAGGAGTCGCTGTGTATGGCATAACAACAACATCGTCAGATGTAAATGTAATAGTAGTTTAGGCGTTTTTTCGCCCACCGAGAAGACAGCAGTAGAGATTTGTGGATAAAGGGTGAATGGATTTATTGGAATATCAGGCAAAAGTATTATTTAGGGAGGTAGGCATTCCGGTTTTGCCTTCCCAACAAATCGACGATCCGCGCGATCTCAAGCAATTACAGCTACCTTATCCTATTGTTTTAAAATCGCAAGTTCATGCGGGGGGACGAGGACGAGCCGGGGGTATCCGTTTTGTTGAGAATACCATTGACGCGATCGCGGCGGCGCGCACGATCTTCAATTTACCCATTATGGACGAATATCCCCAAGTTTTATTGGCAGAAGCTCGTTACGACACAGAACAAGAGTGCTTTCTGGCAATTGTATTTGATTATTTACTGGGTTGTCCGGTGTTGTTGGGGTCGTCTCAAGGGGGCATTCATGTGGAATCCGTCCTCGAACAAATGCAGAAAATTGTCCTAGAAGACGATTTTTCCCCTTTTCACGCTCGTAAATTAACAGTGGCAATGGGATTACAAGGAAAGGCGATCGAATCCGTCAGCGAGATTATTGTGCGGATGTATCGCTTGTTTGCGACTAAAGATTTAAACAGTATTGAAATTAATCCTTTGGGCATTAATACCGCCGGAGATGTTATGGCATTAGATGGCAAAATCACCATTGACGATCGCGCTCTCGGTCGTCAGTGGGAGGTTTTAGGATTACTCGACCAACAGAATCAAGTCGAGCAGAATGGTAATGCTGAAACCCCTTGTCCTGATGCCGTTTCTTGGCCCGTGGCTTATCCCCTAGAAGTTTATAATACCAAAGGCAATATTGGCATTCTCAGTAGTAGCGTTGGGTTGGGAATGTTGACTTGGGATTTACTGCATCAAGAAAAGGGTAAACCCGCTTGCTGTTGGATTATGTCTTCTGAAAGTGATGGCATTTTGCTCGATGAGGAAGATTTGGCGGAGTCTTTGGCTTATGCTTTGTCGCAACTGCAAGCAGTAGAAAGCGTAGACCGCATTTTGATTAACTGTTTGAGTAGTGTGGAAATTAGCACTGCGGTGGCTAAAGCGATCGCGGATTTGATTAAACCTCAAAGCGACACGGCTGTACTCGCTGATAGTGAAGATCGGGCCGAACGTCCTACGGCTTTGCAGGAGCGATCGCAACGCTTTCCCCGCAAACGAACCCCGGCTCAAAAATCCTCGCGATCGGTCAATAATCGCTCTGAAACTAAGTTTATTGTCCGCTTAATTGGAGTCGATTGGGACACAATTCCTACAGTTCCTCATTCGACGTTGTACTGGACGGAAGATTTGCAGCAAGCGGTTCAACAAACAATTAATTTTAAATAAAGGGCAAGCCCCAATTACCAATTACCAATTACCAATTACCAATGAATTTAACCGCCGAAACTAAAGTTTTGATTCAAGGAATCGATCGACCTCTAGGTCGTCATTATGCTCAACGAATGAAAGCTTATGGCACTTCTGTCGTTGCGGGGGTAAGTGTCGGTCAAGGCAATACTACGATCGATGATATTCCTTGTTTTAATTTAGTTGAGGAAGCGATCGCCCAAGTGGGAGACATTGGCATGAGTTTAATTTTTGCCGATCCCTATCAAGTTTTGGATGCAGCCCTAGAAGCTATGGATAGCAGGATTCCTCAACTGGCGATCGCGACAGCAGGTATTCCGCCTTTGGATTTGATGCATTTGTTTAACAAAGCCAAAGCCACGAATACTCTGATTTTAGGGCCGGGGAGTGCCGGGGCGATCGTACCGGGAAAAATTTGGATTGGGACTTGCGAACCCCAATTTTATACACCCGGGAATGTGGGGATTATTAGCCGTAGCGATCGCCTGGCTGATGAAGTAGCCTTGAGTTTAACCCAAGGGAATATCGGTCAATCTATTGCGGTACATTTGGGGACGGGGGCTATGATTGGATCGAGTTTTCGGAATTGGTTGGAATTTTTGGCAGAAGATGACGCAACAGAAGCGATTGTGTTGATCGAACAAAATGGTCAAGGCAGTTATGAAGCCGCCCAAGAATTAGAAAATCTGAATATTAAAAAGCCGATTGTGGCTTATGTTGTGGGTCATCATGTCCCCATTGCTAAAGCCGAAAGCGATGCGGCTTCTGCGATCGCCTCTCAACTGACTTGTACCATTCCCCACACCAATACCGCTAAACAAAAAATCGCCGCTTTCAAAAAAGCCAAAATTGCGATCGCGGATTATCCGAATGATTTACCCAATTTAGTGAATAATGCCTTGAAAAAGAAAACACCCCGCCGTCGTACAACTGCCCGCAGTCGCAAGCCTACAAGTTAGTCTTGGGTCATTTTTTGTTAGTTATTGTTATTTGTTATTTGTAATAAATGGTACTTGTTTATTAATTTTATGAGTGTAAATTGTTAATTATAAATTGTTCATTGTAAATTATCATGACAGGAGATTGCGATCGCTTTGCCGAAATTGCCCGCAAATGTGAAACCAGCGCGATCGGCAAGTTACTTCCAGGGGCGCTATACGTCCATGTAAGCGCATTAAGCGCCCTTGACCCGCAACTGCAAGCCTACGAACAAAAAGCCCGTCAAGCAACTCCTCAAATTCAAGGGGCAACGTTGATTAAGTTTAGTCGCGATCGCCCTTCTTTGTCCTATTTGTTTTACCCAGACTTCGATACTCATCCCCACCCCCCATTAGAAGCCAGTATTGTTGTTAATCCCGACACCCTAGAAGTTCAATATCGCAATTATCGCGACTCGGATAATCCCCCCATATTGCACCGCAAAGAAACTTTTGTCACCTCCGATTATCCCGGTTATAACCAATTTGCCCAACTGACTTATCGCGAAGAAAGATTGGGTTTATTAGACAGTCCTCGTTTTATCGGGACGCAGCGAGAATGGCAGCAACGCCTTGAAGAATTTGGGGTAACAATTCAAGACCATAAGTTAGTAGAAAGAGAGGGGTCAACGTCCTCTGAGTTGCCATTTCCGACCATTGAACGCCACAAAGCCGCTTTAGTCCGCAAATCCCTCTCCCGTCCGGTTCGGGCGGCGTTAGAGGCAAATTTGTTCCACTCAGACCATACTTTTTTTGATTACGGTTGCGGTTATGGAGGAGATGTCGAACGCATTGCTGCGAAGGGTTACACTTGTTCGGGATGGGACCCTTATTATCAACCAGACACCCCAAAAACTGCGGCGGATATTGTTAATTTGGGTTATGTCATTAATGTTATTGAAGATACCGCAGAACGGCGAGAAGCTTTGGTTAATGCTTGGGATTTAACTCGTCGGGTTTTGATTGTGGCGGCGCAGGTTTTAATTAGCGATCGCGTTAGCAATCAAATTGCTTATGGGGATGGGGTGATTACCCGTCGCAATACATTTCAAAAATATTACGAACAAGAAGAATTAAAAATCTATATCGACCAGGTTTTACAAGTTAATTCTGTTCCCGTTGAGTTAGGCATTTATTTTGTATTTCGGGATGAAACCCAAGCAGAGGCGTTTCGGGCTTCTCGTTTTCATTCTCGCGCTACAACCCCACGCATTCGCGTCCAAGTCAGAAATTTTGAAGATTACGCGGAAATGTTAACCCCATTGATGGATTTTGTCACCGAAAGAGGCAGACTTCCGGTGAAGGGGGAACTAGAAACAGAAGCAGCTATTTTGAATGAATTTCGTTCTTATCGCTATGCTTGGAAGTTGGTTCTACAAGCGACAGACGAGGCAGAATGGCAAGAAATTGCTCAAACCCGTCGCCAAGATTTACAAGTCTATTTGGCGTTATCTCACTTTAGCAAACGCCCCAAAGTTCGCGAACTTTCACCAATCATAAAAGAAGATATTAAGGCGTTGTTTGGCAGTTATAAAAAGGCTTGTTTATTCGCCGATATGATGCTGTTTAGTGTCGGAGATTTAGAGATTTTGGCAGATTTATGCCAGGAAAGCTCCGTGGGTTTAAAACGTCGCAATTCTTTTACAATTCATATTAGCGCCTTAGAAAGTCTAAAGCCATTGTTGCGCTTATATGAAGGTTGCGCGAGTCGGACGATTGGCCGCTTTGAAGGGGCAAATGTGATTAAATTTCACCTCAACCAACCTGGTATTTCTTATTTGTCTTATCCCGATTTTGATGACGATCCGCATCCGGGGTTACAAGTCGGAATGCGAGTTTATTTACAAGATTTGAGTAATGTTTTTTACCAAGAATATAATCAAGCAAATCCGCCGATTTTACATCGAAAAGAGGCATTGGTTTTACCGGATTATCCCAACTACGAGAAATTTGCCCGTTTGACCATTCAAGAACAAGATCGAGGTTTGTTAGAAGATTACAGCAAAATTCGCGATCGCCGCAGTTGGTTACAATGTCTCGCTGACAACGGTTGCGAAATGCGAAACGGTCGTTTATTCTGGCGTAAAGATGTCGATCCTTATCAACTCAAAGTCCTGAAAGCGGCGGCAAAACGTCGCGCTAGTCATCGCCGCAAACGAGACAAAGCCGCCCAAAATCCCGATAATTTAGCTTTAGAAGAAGCTGAGACAACATTTTCTGAAAATCCGCCGCTTTGAGCATAAACCCTAATGCCATCTCGCCGGGAAACCCTACCCCATAAGGTCAAACCAAGGCTTATCATAGAAGAAATATCGGACTATATAACTTAGTTAAAACATGAACAGCCAAAATCAACAAGATTGGCAAAAACGCTTAC
>JBKHDX010000032.1:0-28948 GCA_046541115.1 Spirulinaceae cyanobacterium
ACCTCAACCCAACCTACAGAAATTAGCTTTCTTGCTTGGCTTCTAACGCCGCTAAACGACTCTTGAGGTCTTGATTATCTTGCTTGATTTGTTCTAACTCCTCCCGTAACTTTTTCACCGCTTTATCTGACCCCAGATTTTTCTGGACTTTCTGCACAGATTCTTCAGCCAAGCGACGGACGCGGCCATCGGGGGTTTGTTCGGCTAAATCGGTTAAGATCGCGATCGCGTCTGGGGTTTGCATTTTCCCTAAAGCTACAGCCACAGCAACTTGCGTTAAGAAAAAGCTTTCAGAAGCCAGCATATCCAGGGTTTCGAGGATCGACTCAACGCGATCGGGAGTTTGTCCGGTCGATACCGCCCCAAGCGCCCGGATTGCCGCCAAACGCAGGGCTTGAGGTGTTCCGGCTTGGGTATACTCCGTAATCATTTCCACCGCCACAGGAACGGTTTTCAGGCGGCTGAGACCGCTAATTACACCTCCCCGGATGACTTCATTCCAGCCTGCACGCTCTTTCAACACTTTTTGGTAAAGTTGCAGCACTTCCTCTTGCTTGTCTTTGAGCGCACCGACAATCATTCCTCCTAAACTGCTTAAAGCTGCGGCTTCGGTGTAATAACTCTTGTCTCCCTTTTCCGCAACTTTGTACAGGGCTTTGTAGCTTTCTGGGGTGCGGAAGTTGGACAAGGCTTCAATGGCCGCGCGGCGCACTTTGGCGTTATCATCTTTGAGGGCAGCAGTGAGAGCAGTTGCGGCTTGGTCGAGTTTGAGTTTACCGAGTTGCTTGGCTACTTCTACCCGCACTCCCCAAAACTCATCTTCAGTTAAGGCGGTTTTCAAAGCTTTGATGGTATCAAGATTGCCTTTTTTGCGGAGGGCGATCGCGGCATAAATGCGCGAAATTGGGTCAGGATCGTGTTGCAGTTGTGCTTTTAATTCCGCAACGGGATACTCTAAAGAAACGGTTTTTAAGAAGTAGTTACCGACATCAAAGCTAAAGAAACTCGGTTTTTGGGGTAACGGGAAATAAAAGCTTTGTTCGGCTTGATTGAGATGCAGTCCAAAGGTTTGTAATTCAACTTTGGTCTTTTTCTTTTTGCCTTTTTGTTCGACATAGCCAAAAGCTACCGGAATTTTGAGGTCAAATAACTCGTTTTCGCTTGCAGGTTTGTCCGCTTTAGCCTGGGTTTGCTTAACCGTAATTTTCGCTAACTTGTTCTCGCTATCCCAAGCATAAGAAACTTTAAAATCGGGATGTCCGCCTCGGAAAACATATTGATCGAATAAAAAGGCGAGATTGCGTCCGGTTGCGGTTTCAATGGCTCGTAATAGATCGATGGTTTCGACGGTTTTATGAGCATTATTCTGCACAAAGGTATGAATGGCTTTATCAAACAATTCATCCCCTAAAATGCCCCGAATCATGTGATAAACGCAAGCGCCTTTTTCATACAAGTGACGGTCGTATAATTCGATGGCTTCGCGATAAATATTGGTAACAATGGGACGACGATAACGAGACTTATCTTCTGATAAATAGCTTCTGGCTTCATTGAGGAGATAATATGCCCCATCATCTGGCCCGTATTCATGCTCAGTCCACTGCACTTCAGAATAAGAGGCGGCCCCTTCTTTAATCCAAGCATGAGACCAATGTTTGATGACAACTAAATCTCCAAACCATTGATGGGCTAATTCGTGAACCACTAAGCTTTCAGTCCGGCTATTATCAATACTAGCCCGTTCGTCAAGCAAACAGCGATCGGTTAAAAGGGTAGTAGAAGTATTCTCCATCCCGCCGAAAATGAAGTCATCGACGCAGACTTGGGCGTATTTAGGATAAGGATATTTATAGCCGTATTTTTGGCTGAGAAATTCCATCATCTGCGGCGTTTTGCCCAGGCTGCGTTGAGCATCTTCAACGCGATCTTTTTCAATGTAATATAAAACGGGTATCTCGTTCCATTTGTCTTTAATTTCGGCAAATTCTCCCACCGCTAAGGTCATTAGATAAGTGGGATGGACTTGTTTTTGATGCCAATGAAAAACGCGATCGCGCTTGCCCGATTTTTCGTTAGAAATGAGTTCCCCGTTAGAAATCGCGACATAATCTTTAGGAACTTTAACGCGAATTTCTGAAGTCGCTAGTTGACCGGGATAATCAAAGCAAGGAAACCAGAAACGGGAATCTTCATCTTCTCCTTGCGTCCAAACTTGGGTCGGTTTGTCGGGATATTTTTCGTTAGGATGAATGAAATATAAGCCTCGTTGCGGCTCAGTTACACGATAGGCGATCGCGAGATCGAAAGTTTTTTCTGTGGTGGGTTCAAGTAACTCAATTTGTAACTGCTGGCCATTATATTCAAACGGTTGAGCGACTTCATCGATTAATACTGATTCGATGTCCAAATCCACCGCATCCAGGGTTAAATATTTAATTCCCCCATGAATCGGTTTCAGGGTAATTGTACAAGTCCCCCAAAAAGAAGACTGAGGAATATCTAACTCTAAATCTAGAAAAATATGCTCAACTTGACCGGGACGGTCTGGGTTATAGTGAGGTTTTGCACCGGGTAACTCAAAGGTTTTCTGATTTTGTTCTTCTGTGTCGAAATAAAAATAGTTCAAGCTCATACTCACTCAAAAGAAATGTACTCAGGGAAAACTCAATTCCCGAAAACAGGAGTTTCCCTGTAAATAACTAGGGTAGCGCGATCGCGCCCGGAGCGTAAAACCCTGTTGCCTTACTATACCCCTGTGCGTCCGCTTCCTAGAGGGGGTGTAGAAGTGTCTGACCACAATTCATTATGCCATCGAAGGCGATCGCTCTCGGTTACTTTTTGGTTGTATAACTCGATTAAACTTAAAAAGAGGGTAATATGTTCTTTCACTAATTCGCGAATCTCCTGATGACCCAAAGAATTGAGTTTTCCTAACAATAAAGGTTCGTCGGTTTGATGGGGTAATCTTGTTTCCATTTGGTACATTCGAGCCGACTGTAAGGTTAACCAAATAAACGGCGAGTTATTCAATTCTTCGATCAAATCAATGGTATCGGGTTGTAAAACCAACGCATACTTTTCTACAGTTCGATTTAACGTTTCGTGCAGTTGCCAGCATTCCCAAGAAATATAACTACTCCAAGTCATTTTACCCAACTTAGCAATTGCTACTTTTTTAGAAAAATCTAAAAAGGCAATCTGCTCGTAATAAAAATCATCAAAAAAATCCGTCATATCTTGATATTCTTTTTCGGGCTTTCGGGCTGCTGCGGCTTTAAATAAACTAAATAGTAAGAGAAAATGGCGGTTAAGGGGACGGCGTAGTTGCTGAAACGCTACTACTTCGCGGCGTTGTCGCTCCTTTTCTTGTTCGGCATCTAACACCGAGTCAATCGAGAACACGACTAATAAAATACCAATAATTTCTGCTGCTAAATCTAGAGGCAGCTCTTGTAACCACTGGGTACTGCTGTTAAAGAAAAAACCAATTGTTAAACAAATCGTTAACAACGTAAACAGAATAATATAAGTTGATTTTAAACTTCCTTGCATCTGATTTATAAATTATGCTAAATATTAATTAAAGTCTCAATTTTGATTAAATGCCATTCAGCATTCATAAGTAAAAAGAGGCTAATAAATAGCCTCTACTCCGCGCGATCGCAATTTGAGTATTTGAGTTTTTATTGATGAGCGTATTCTGGGTTAGACACTGTATGCACCCGTGGCTTTCTGGCTCCGACAGACGCTCCAATCATCGCCGCAACCCAAGCCAACAACGCGCCAAATAAGAACGACCAAGCGGCTTTAGCAGCATTAGCAGCATATTGTTCGGCTTGGGCAGCACTCAAGGGTTCCTGGGGAATATTCACGCCACCGGGGGGCAATTGTTCGGCCGCTGCACCCGCCCCCGCGGCCACGACACCAAAGACTCCAGAAACGCCCCAAGCCAGCATCAACGAGCTTAACGCCAAAGTGGTCGCCCAGAGAATGGTACTGTTAAGCAGGGCAGTTTTCTTGTTCATCGGGCCGCAGGTGCGAGCCATAATCCAACCAGCGACACACAAGGCGATAAATAAACTAATAATCGACCAAATGCCCACACCCCAGGACACGGAAGAAGCTGTAGCATTTCCGGCACTCATCATCAAGCCGATCGCGCTTCCCAAGGCACTTAATATTAGTTGTACCGCGATCGCGACGACAATACCGCCAAAGATCGGACCCCAACGGACGCGATCGTGATAATCCACGGGACGATCGACAGTAGAATTGTTTATGGCCGCTTCTCGTTCTGTATATGTCATTTTTCTGTCCTTTTTTTAAGAATAAAGCTATTTTTGAACGGGTTAATCGCATCAATAACCTAAAGATATCGATATTTATAAATCGATCAATCTATCCAGAGTAATACGCTTAATATTTTGTATTTATCTTTCTTGAATCAAAATGATGAGGAGCGCGATCGCGACTTCATTCTATAGACGGAAGTATCAGGGTTTTAAGAGTTTTAGTATAAGAGTAGAGCAAACCGATTGAAAGCAATTGAAAACCTTAAACTTAACATTACTTAAAAACTTAAAGTTTATTTTTTTTGAGGTGAATCTGCTTTTAATTGATTGTTCACTGTAGCAAATCCCGGAGATTTAATTTAATTTATGGCACTTTACAAAATTAGTAACGTATATCCGAATTACGATAAAAACTTTTTTGAAGGAAAAGATATTAAAGGCATGGATGTCTATGCTGGTGAAAATACCAGTGAAAAAGTCGGCACCATTGAAGATGTTTTAGTTGACGAACAAGGATACTTCCGTTATTTCGTCCTCGATACGGGTTTCTGGATTTTCGGTAAGAAAGTCTTGCTTCCTATCGGTCGCAGTCGCGTCGAAATGGATCAAAACCGCGTTTATGCAACCGGTTTAACCAGTAAAGAACAAGCGGAACGCTTACCGGAATACGACCACGATATGACCGTTGATTATGAATACGAAGAACGTGTCCGTGGCGTATATCGCAGCCCGACTGTAGAAGAATCGGCTCCCGTTGAAGCAAGTGCAGGCACTACTGTTGCCGCCACTCCTACTTACGAGCGCGAAGCCTATACCTACGATCGCGAACCCGAACTTTATAATACCAACGAGCGCGATCATGACAAGTTACACTTGTATGAAGAACGCTTGATTACCGATAAAAATCGTCGCGAAACTGGCGAAGTTGCCGTAGGTAAAAAAGTAACAACCGAAACGGCTCGCGCTGAAGTTCCAGTCGAAAAAGAAAAAGTTGTAATCGAAGTTTCGACTCCGAACAACGAGCGAAAAGTCGCACCTCATAATCCTGACTTTGGTGATACAGAAGTAGCTCGCATGAAAGTGCATGAAGAAACTGCTGACATCCACAAAGAAGCTTACGAACGTGGCGAAGTCGAGGTTCACAAAGAAGTGGAACGAGATACTGTCTCTGCCCAAAAAGAATTGCGTCGTGAAGAATTAGACGTAGAACGCAAAGGTAATCCTCGTATCGATCGCAGCTAATTAACTTCATTAGCCCATAACTCGCAAATGAGTTGAGAAACCCTCAACTCATTTGCTTTTAAAAAACTTTTTAAATTTTGTAATCGGAGATAGACAAAAAATGTTAAAACCGTGGCGTTGGATATCGATAAGTGTAGCGGGTTTTCTGGCAGGAATCGGCATGGGTGCTTTGAGTACCACTCTTAATTCTTCCGTTTTTGCTCAAACCCAATCTGTAAATTATCCTGATGTAGAAAGCGATTATTGGGCGCAACCTTACATTCAAGCCCTAACTTCTCGCGGTATTTTAGAAGGCTATCCTGATAATACTTATCGTCCTGAAAAGATTATTGAACGCGACGAATATGCGGCTGTTTTGCGGCAAGCCTTTAACCCAGAAACCGAGCGCGCCATTGCCAGTGGTAGCGTTTTTGACGACGTACCCCAAGGTTATTGGGCGAGTCAACCGATCGAGGAAGCTTATGAAACAGGCTTTATGCAAGACTTCTCCCCGGATTCTCAGCGCTTGTTTAGGCCCAGAAACGAGGTTTCCCGGTTAGAAGCGTTGATGGCCCTGTATCGGGGCTTAGAGCTAGAATACGAAGCCCCGCAACCCCAAGCTAAAGTTGAAACCCTACGTCCTGTTATGCCGAATCAATTGGCTTTTCCGATGGCGTTTACGGCGTTAATTCCGTCTTTCTTGGTGACGCAACCCGCCCAAGCGACTGCCGCGCAACCGAGTCCATTATCGGCTCAGGAATATGTGCAACGATATTATGATGATGCTGAGGAAATTCCTGAAGATGCCATTAACGCGATCGCGGCGCTGACTCAAAATAACGTGATTGTTAATTATCCTAATCCCCAACAACTCAATCTACAAGAACCGTTAGAACGGGGAACCACCGCCGCTTTAATTTATCAAACTTTAGCCGCCCAAGGCAAAGTCGATCCCACCGCTTTAGAAGGGGAAACCCCTGACGTTGTGGCAGAGGAATAAGTTATTATGAACTTTTGTTAAAGTTCGCAAAATCTTCTCCAAAATTTTTGAATTTCTGCCCGGCACACCTGTAGAGAGCATTAATTTAAAAATTACGGGAAGAACATGAACTACTTTGCTGTATTAATGCGTTTCCTACGCGATCGCACCGCCTTTCTCGAAGACATCCGCAACGGCAAACGCCTCCAAAAAACCATTACCGCACTGCTAATATGCAGTTCGGTTTTTTTTGCGTTCTACGGTGCGATTATGGGGTCTTATAGCGGTGGTTTACAAATGATCGCCTCGGCCCTCAAGCTGCCCGCTTTGTACCTGATTACCCTCTTAATTTGCTTACCGTCGCTGTTCTTTTTTGATATTGTTGCTGGCTCAAAACGTACTTTTGCTCAATATCTAGCTTTATTACTTTCAGCTATGGCAGCCATGAGCGTCATGTTGTTTGGCTTTGCCCCGATTACGCTCTTTTTCCGCTTATCCATTAGCGATTATATCTTCTTTCAATTCCTGAATTTATTTGTCTTGGCTGCAACAGGTATTGTCGGCGTTCACTTTTTTTATCGGGGGATGCTATATCTCGATGAACATGACGCAGAAAAGCCCCAATATCGCTTAACCATTCTCAAAAGTTGGTTGGTTTTATATGGCTTTGTCGGCAGTCAGTTGGGCTGGACATTACGCCCTTTTTTCGGCGCACCGGGAATGGAGTTTCAGTTTTTCCGGCAACTGGAAAGCAACTTTTATCTCCAAGTCATTCGCATGATTGGTAATGTTTTGGGAGTGAATTAAATTCTGTGATAAATTCTCCCGTTACAACCCTTAAAATTACTGAAGAGGAGTGGGAAAACTGTACAGAACTCAATGGTTTAACCGGGTTAGCGGTGCAGTTAGGTCAATTTTATCTCACCCGGAATTTTAAAAAGCTCTTGGGTTTAATTGCGAGCGAGTTTCTATTTCTTCTGTTGGGGTTAGTCTTTTTTGTGCCGATTAGTTTGATGATTTTGCGGTCAATGGATTTATTACCCCGCCATCCCCAAGGCATTCAGTTTGTTTTGTTTATTTTCGCGGGTATTATTGTCGGTAGTGTTTTTGTATTTAATGTTTTTCTCTGGCGCTATCAGCGCCGTTTTAAATCCTTAGCTCGTTTACTCCTAGAAATTGAAAAATACAATTGTACCCTCGACGCGATCGCGGTGTTAGATTCTCTCAATCATACCCAATTCAAGGTCAATCATTCAAAATTAGACTTGAGTTTACACAAGCGAGACGAGATTTTGAAAGTATTACAAACCACTCGCCAAAGTTTAATCGATGGACTCAAAATTGAACGGATTTTGCGCCAAAATCAACAAATACTTACAGAAGGGTACGAATTAATCGCCAATTTAGAAGCGGCTTGTTTGACATTGACTGCGGTAGAAGTGCGCGATCGCGCCAGCGAATACAGTCAAATTATCAACGATGCCCTGAGTATTAATTTAGCCATTCAGCGCGAAATGAGTCGATTAATTCGTTAAGGTTTTAGAACCCCGGTTTCTTATCGGCTGACCCAATTAAGTTAGGATTTAGCGCCAGAAACCGGGGTTCTGAGTTGTACAATTATGGCAGCCAAGGATACTGTTCAAAATTGGGCGATCGCTTCTCTAAAAACGCCTGTTTTCCCTCTGCTCCTTCTTCGGTCATATAATACAAAAGCGTCGCATTTCCCGCCAACTCTTGCAACCCCGCTTGACCGTCACAATCAGCATTAAACGCCGCCTTGAGGCAACGAATCGCAATGGGACTTTTACTTAAAATTTCCTTAGCCCAAGTAATCCCTTCTGCTTCTAATTGATCCACCGGAACAACCGTATTCACCAAGCCCATATCTAACGCTTGTTGGGCATTATATTGCCGACAGAGAAACCAAATTTCCCTGGCTTTCTTTTGACCGACAATTCGCGCTAAATAAGACGCACCAAAGCCCCCATCAAAACTACCCACTTTCGGCCCCGTCTGCCCAAAAATCGCATTATCCGCCGCGATTGTAAGGTCGCAAATCAAGTGTAAAACATGACCGCCCCCAATGGCATAACCCGCCACCAAGGCAATGACAACTTTGGGTAACGAGCGAATCAAACGCTGTAAATCCAAGACATTCAACCGGGGGACTCCAGTATCGTCTACATAACCCCCTTTCCCGCGCACGCTTTGGTCGCCCCCCGAACAAAACGCATACTTACCATCGGTATGGGGTCCGGCTCCTGTTAAGAGTATCACACCAATGCGATTATCTTCGCGAGCATTACAAAATGCGTCGTACATCTCGAAAACCGTTTGAGGGCGAAACGCATTGCGCTTATGGGGGCGATTAATGGTAATTTTGGCAATTCCCCCAGCTTTATGATAAGTGATGTCTTCGTAAGTTTTAGCAACTTGCCATTCCACTTGCATAATATTCATTCGTTGATTGATAGCAAGAGCAGCATAGCTTAATTGGTATTGGTTTTGGCGTTGTTGGGCTTCACAAAGACCAGAAAACATAACAGTTGTTATGCCCTACATAACAGTTGTTATGGAAACCTGTTCCTCCCTCTCTCAGGTACTAATATTAGTCCTTCCCCATAATTTTGCGATCGCGACAACACCCGCGTTTAATTAAAAGTAAGGTTATTTGCCACTGTTATGTCTGTCCAACCGGCCCTTAAATTCATTCCACCACAATTCAATCGGTGGGTGTTGCGATCGCTCCACGCCATTGTACCCCTCTTAATGCGCGTGCGTTGCTTTGATTGGCTACCTGCCCGTATTGCCCGCGTCGAAACCGAAAATCCAGAGATATTAGTCGATTTGTATCGCCAATTCCAAGCCGGAAAAATTCGCCTGATTTTCGCCTTTCGCCATTCCGAAGTTGACGATCCCTTAGCGGGTTTATACCTCCTCTCGCGGGAGATTCCCCGAATTGCGAGGCATAAGGGGGTCAAGCTGAAAACACCCCTTCACGCCCATTTTATGTACGATCGCGGGATGCCATTGTGGGCGGGGGCGTGGTTGGGTTGGTTGTTTTCGCGCATTGGGGGCGTTCCCATTCATCGCGGGCGTAAGTTAGACTTACAAGGACTGCGAACAACGCGATCGCTCCTTCTCGATGGTGCTTTTCCCTTTGCTCTTGCCCCAGAAGGCGCAACCAACGGTCATGGCGAAATTATCAGTCCCCTCGAACCCGGAGTCGTTCAGTTTGCATTTTGGGGCGCAGAAGACCTAAAAAAAGCGAATCGACCCGAAGATGTAGTCATTGTTCCCATTGGCATCCGCTATCGTTACGTCACGCCCCCTTGGTCAAATATTGACAAGCTGTTGGCACAACTCGAACTCGATTGTGGCTTGTCCCTCACGGCTGAAGCCCAATTATACGATCGCGTGTTGGCGTTAGGAGAATTTCTTCTCGATCGCCTAGAAGCCTTTTATGGCCAGTTTTATCATTGCACCTTTCCCGATCCTGTACTGAGGGATGATGAGGCGATTCCTTTACGCAATCGTCGTTTAGAAGCCCGATTGCATCACTTACTCGATATTGCTTTGCGCGTTGCTGAGGATTATTTTCACCTCTCCCCCCAAGGTACAATTATCGATCGCTGTCGTCGCTTAGAGGAAGCGGGCTGGCAAGTCATTTACCGCAACGATATCGACGATATTGACGCATTAACTCCCTTCGATCGCGGTTTAGCCGATTGGGTTGCTGAAGAAGCTTATTTGCGGATACACCATATGCGCTTAGTGGAAAGCTTTGTAGCGGTTACAGGGACTTATGTGCGCGATCGCCCCACCGCCGAACGTTATGCCGAAATCCTCTTAATTTTATTCGATCTCGTCTCCCGCGTGAAAAACGTTCATCACAGTCCCCGTCGCCCGCAACTGGGCTGGCGCTGGGTGAAAATCAGTGTGGGCGATCCGCTTTCGGTGGGCGATCGCATCTCCCATTATCAACAAAGTCGCCCTGCTGCGAAACAAGCAGTGCGCGACCTCACTCAAACCCTGCAACACAGTCTCGAAAATCTCATTCTCTAATCCCCCTCGGAGAATTTAGCATGATTGAGCAATTTGTGGTTAACGCATTACCTGTAATTGTTGTTCGCGACGCAGCAAACTGTCGCACAGCAAGCCGACGATATAGCCTTCGAGTTGGGTGGCGAGATGAGGCGCTTCGGTTTTCATGGTGGTAAAGTCGGCGTGGGTGAGATAGTATAACTGGCAATCAGTCTCGGCGATGACGGAACTAGAAAGGGGCGTTTTACCATAAAAGCGCATTTCTCCGAGGATACTACCTGCCTTTGCTGTTTGCAGGCGTTTGGTTTTGCCGTCGGGAAGTTCGAGTAGGACGCTGACTCGACCGCATTCGAGGAAGTATAAATGTGCGTCGGGTTTGCCTTTGTAGAAAATGGTGTCTCCAGCGGCGATTTCGGTGGGATGGAGATATTGCAAAAAGGCTTGAATGTTGTCAGGTTGGGCGAAAATGGGGGCCAGATGAGACGCGATCGCCTTTGTACAAATTTCCCCGGATTGTTCTAATATCTGGTTTTCGCACCATTCTAAACCCCGGTCAATATCGGGAAATACCTGGGTGCGATCGCCCTCTTTTTGAAATGCCCCACCCCGTTCTAATTCGGCTTCAAAAGTCGCGTCTAAGTTAGTAAAAATAAGCTGGAAGTCGCTTTTGCGGGCAATTTTGAGAATTTTATCAAAACTGAGGAGAGCAGAGGAGTCTAGCCCCGTAATCTGCCGGAAATCGATGATAACATAGCGCAGGGGAAGTAAAGATTTTTGGTCTACGCGATCGCGCACTTGATTCAGTAGATAATTCGCCGTCCCGAAAAAAAGATAACCGCGTAATTCTAAAATTAAGATTTGCTCGCCTTTTTGGGTCAAAGTCTGCTTTTCTTCTGGGCTTCTCTCAACATTACTGCGGGTGGTTTTCCCAGACAGCACTTTACGGGCAACATCAATGCGACTGTAGTCGTACATAAACAGCAGCGTTGCCAACACAAACCCGACTAAAATGCCTTGTAGAAAACCCACTACATTGATGACGACCAAAATGGTAATAACGGTAAGATAATCCGCGAGAGACAGTTTAAACCAAGCTTTATACAACCATTGAATTAACAAAGACAAGCCCAAATACAGCAGCAACGCCCCTAAAACGGGTTTGGGTAGATAAGACAAAAACGCCGACCCCAACAGCAACACCGCAAAACAGGGAATCGCTGCAATGACTCCGGTTAAGCGACTTTTGCCGCCAATATCGTTGACTAACAGGGTACTCGGTAAGGCTTGATTGCCCACCATCCCACTCCCGCAACCCGACCCCAAGCAAGCCAAGCCAATCGCTTGTAACTCGCTGTTGAGGTTGATATCGCGACCCACCACTAACTCAATGCCACTGTTACTCAGTACCAACGAGAGTAAACTAATGAGCATTACAGTGATAATTGCGCTGCCTTGATGCAAAATCGGCGACCAGTGAATTGTCCCCAAGTCGCTAAATTGTAGGGGTTGCCACAATCCTCCGGTGGGAAAAGGCCCCAGCAGCCAACCTTGTTCTCTGGCTTGGTCGAGAGGAATACCCAACGCGAATAAAACGCCATAAAATAGGGCGATCGCGCCGAGTAATGTCCCTGGCATAATGAGATAATGCTTGAAGCGATTAGAGGCAATCAACAGGGTTATCGCAATTCCTAAACCGACTAGCCAATGGGAAAGGGTATCTGCTTCGATTAAAACGGGCAATTGCGCCCAAGTGAGGGAAACATCGGTAGTGACTTGGAAAAAGCCATCTATCAATAACCACCCCGTCCCTGCCATAAAGCCCCCAACCACGGGATAGGGGATAAAGCGAATGGCATCTCCCCAATTTAAGCGCCCCAGGGTAAATAAAAACACCCCGGTACATAAAGAACCCCCGGCGATCGCAGCAGTTACGGTAATATAGATTTCGTGGGCGTTTGCCGTCGGTTGCATTTCCATCGCGATCGCCCCCGCCATGGTTGCTAAAATCGCAGTAGGGGCAGCTAACGGTGTGGCAATCATCCCCGGTAAGGCACTACTCAACGCTACAATTGCACTAATTATTCCGGTACTAAATACCGTCATCCCCACCCCCGCAGACAAATGGGGAGTCAACAATCCCGAAAAAATTAACGCCGCATAAGAAATCGCCCGAATTGCCCCAATCATCCCCGTAACTAGGCCGGAAATAATACTCGGAATCAGCAAATTCGGTTGCCAGACATTTTGAAAGCGAGTCAGCAGTTGCGGGGGATTTTGTTGGGCGGTGGCAGTTTCAGTCATTAGTAGCTAAGGGGGAAGTTTTTTCAATGATTGATTTGTTATTTGTTTTTGGTTGTTAGTTGTTTGTTGTTTGTTGAGAGGCTTTGATTCAGAGGTATTGTTTCCGAATCAACAAGTCAGAAAATCAGCGAGTAGGTTGGGATGAGGTCACGAAACCCAACAAGAATAAAAGGTTTGTTGGGTAGTCCTTCGTTTCATTCAACCTGCTGCTAATAACTGTTGGCATTTGTATTAAATCATCCGTAGGGGCTGGGTTTCCCTGCCCAATAACCAATAACCAATAACTAATAACCAATAACCAATAACTAATAACCAATAACTAATAACCAATAACCAACAACTTAATTATCTTTAACCGCGCTTTCGTGCCAACCGCTTAAAATCCAGTTAGAAATAGCAGTTAACACCACAAAAATTAAAACCCCCAATAACGTTGTTAACAGTAATGCCGCAAACATTTTAGGGATTTGTAGATTATAACTGGCCATCAAAATTTGATAAGCAATGCCCGATCGCGCCCCCCCTGTCCCGGCGACAAATTCTGCGACTACTGCGCCAATTAAAGCCAAACCGCCGCTAATTTTTAAGCCGCCTAAAAAGTAGGGTAGAGCGCTGGGTAAACGCAAATATAACAAAGTTTGCCAACGGGAGGCTTGATAAAGCTGGAAGACTTCTTTAAGGTTGCGGTCAATGCTTTTTAAGCCGAGGGTGGTATTAGAAACAATGGGAAAAAAAGCAACAATCCAAGCACAAATTACCAGGGCGGCAAAGGTGCTATATTCTGCCGGGAAAAGGCGGCGCGTCCAGATAATAATTAGCGGCGCGATCGCGACAATGGGCGTGGTTTGTAGTACCACCGCATAGGGAAAGAAACTGCGCTCAATCCACTCACTTTGCACAAATAAAACTGCGACTAAAAACCCCGAAACTGCCGCGAATAAAAAAGCGACAAGGGTAATCCCTAGGGTAATCATTAAAGAAGGAAAAAGCTCTCCCCAAGACGCGATCGCGGTGGTAAAAATATTACTGGGACTGGGTAATAAATAAGGCGGTACTGAAAATAACCGCACTAAACCTTCCCAAGCTATTAACACCAATGCGCCTACAACCGCAGGGGCAATAACATCTAAAGAAGTCAACTGTTGCAGCCATTTCGGTAACGTCTGCGTTGTAGCTTCTAAGTTTTCGATATTTGAATTTGTGGCATCCATATCGTTTTTATTAATTCAATTCTATCTGAGTTTGCGATCGCAGTGTTTGAATGATTTTCTGTCTTATTTGACGACGATCCCAAAGGAATACAAATAAGTTGAACCAAGAAGATGTATATCTTAAATTGACACAACTTCCAGGGATTAAAACTATGTTAAAACCGGACTTGCGGTTTCTTGTAAACAAGCAAAAACCTCGCGACAATAATCATTATAAAGGCGAGAAGTACGAAACTCCTCAGTACGCGGATAAGGAGCATCAATTTTAATTTCAGTTAACACTCGACCTGGATTTACCGCCATTATAATTACCCGCTTCGAGAGATACACCGCCTCATAAAGATTGTGCGTCACAAACAACACCGTCCATTGTTGCTGTTGCCACAACTCCAGTACATCTCGATTCAGCTTGCTGCGAGTCATTTCGTCGAGTGCGCCAAAAGGTTCGTCCATCAGCAAGACTTCCGGCTGTGTGACTAACGCCCTGGCTAAAGAAGCCCGCATTTTCATCCCTCCTGACAACTGACGGGGATAAGCCTTTTCAAAGCCATTCAAGCCGACGCGATGTAAGGTTTCTTGTACCAGGTTACGGGATTTTCGTTGGGGTATGCCTGCCAATTTTAAAGGTAAGCGCACATTTTCTAGTAACGAAGCCCAAGGCATCAAAGCCGGTTCTTGGAAGACAAAAGCCAGCTTTTTGCGCCAATCGTCCTCTGACCATTGTATGCGCCCGGTACTCGGTTCGATCAATCCCGCCACCAAGCGCAAGACGGTACTTTTCCCACAACCGGACGCACCCACTAAGCTGATAAATTCGCCTTGTTGGGCGGCGAGACTCATTTCTTGCAAGGCGATTGTACCATTACCGTACACCTTGCTAACGCGGTCTATATCGATCAGAGGACGAGCATTCATGGGTATTTTGAAGTAAAAAGTTAGCTGTCTTTGTTTACAAATTGTAACGTGTAAGCCTTTTGATAATCGGTATTGGCATCATAGACCCCGGCTTCCACCATAGAATCAAAAAAGGCTTGCCAGCGTGCGTCAGTCATAATGCCAATGCCTTGAGTTTGGGCATCCCCAGAGGTAATTAATTCATATTCTTGGATTTTATTGAAGCCGTAATCGAGCAACTCGTCGGTCATTTCTGGGTTAGCGGCTTTGATTAACTCATTCCCTGGGGCGGGATTTTCGAGGTAGCTATACCAACCCTCAATGGACGCATCGACGAAACGCTGTACCAAGTCTGGGTTGCTGTCGATTAAGTCTTGACGAGTTTCAATGGTGGTGGCGTAAGGGGTATAACCGTAATCGGCTAAAAGAAGGACTTTTGGCTCGAATCCAGCTTCTTTTTCGATGGTGTGGGGTTCTGAGGAGAGATAGCCTTGCTGGACGGCGTTTTGGTCTGCGAGGAAGGGGCCGACGCTGAAGTTATAGGGGCGTTTCTGTTCGTCGGTTAAGCCGTGTTGATATTTTAATAAAGGCCAATAGGTGGTGTTAGATGAGGCAGAAACGTAAATGGGCTTGCCTTCTAAATCTTCGATGGTTTCGATACCTTGGTCGGGATGGGCGATTAACACTTGGGGGTCTTTTTGGAAAATCGCGGCGACGGTGACTTTGGGGATGTTTTCTTTGACGGCTTGCATCGCATCCGCCCCTGACCCCATGTAAAAGTCAATCGCACCCCCCATCAGTAACTGCGTGCCGTTGACTTGTGCGCCGCCCATTTCGATTTTGACATCGAGGCCGTATTTTTCATAGATGCCTTCCGCGACGGCTTGATAAAAGCCCCCGTGTTCGGCTTGAGCGTACCAATTGGTCCCGAAGGTTACTGGGTCTAGTTTTTGGCCGTCTGGGGTGGTGGTTGTAGTCGTCTGAGTGCCACCACAAGCGGTAATAAGGTTACTGGCGAGGAAAAGCGCTCCGTATTGAAGGAAGCGACGACGTTGGAAGGGTTTAGCGTATTTCATAGAATGCGATCGCGTGCATATAATTTTTCTTAACAAAATTGTATCGAGTTTGCCGCGATCGCAGAGCATCATTAGCTACGGCATCTTGAGATTATTCTACGATGCCTAACGAAACGCGATCGCCCCCAATTGCTCGCATTCTCGCCAGTAATTGCAAGGCTTGTTCGTAGTTAGCTTCCTCGTCGGGAATCAGCAATACCGCCCCGGTTTCATTGGCCGCGAGATAAGCCTGTATTTGCGCTTCTAGGGCGCTTTCATCCGCGAGGGGTTGGTTATTCACGGTAATAACTCCATCATTGCTTAAACGGGCAATAAAGGCGGTTTCAGCACCCTCGGTTGTGGCGGAGTCACTGTTTTCTGCACTCGGCAGTTGCACTTCTACCCCGCCGGGTTCTGGGGCTAGGGTCATCGAGATAAATACGAAAAAAGCCAACACCGCCATCATCACATTCAGCATCGGGATGAGGTCAATGTTGGGTATAGGGGTTTCGGTCTGTCGGGATTTGAAGTGCATCTTTTTCAGTCATCAGTTATCAGTCAACAGTCATCAGTTTTTTTGGGCAATCGGCAATCGGCAGTGGGCAATTGGGGGGGAGTGGGGATTTTGCCTTAGAAAGAAGCTCAACCCTAGAATATACTACTGAAAACCCCGGTTTCTATGGCTGATGAGGCAGGTTGAGAAGAAACCGGGGTTCTGAGGATAGTATTGGGAAATTAGCTTAACATTGCCGCGCGATCGCGTCCTTGCAATAAAGCTTGAGTGGCCGATTCCCCTGCTTTTTTCAGTTGTCGGGACATCTGCACATTCATCAAGACAATAGCTGTCCATTCTCCGAGTAATGCCCAACCTACGGTAGAGAAGGCTATCATCTTAGTGGCAAAACTTGGAGTCGCAGAGAACAGCCACAAGCCCCGATAGAGGGAGTTTGTGGGGTCAATAGTGAGAATAGCAAAACCCAATAAGGGCATCAGAATCGCCGCCATAATAGTGGTTGCGGCCCATACTCCCCGTTTGTGGGATTTCATCATTAGCATCCATTGAGCAATGGTGGCATAAACCAAGACGATGCTAATGGTGCAAACCAAGCCGAGGAGGGCGGTTACGCGATATTCTCGGAAGGGTAACATGAAGATCGCCACTAAGATCATTGAACCCGTGACCACGAAGTTCAGGGCGACGGCGAGGGTGGCAGGGCTTTGTTCTCCCCACACTAAATCGCGCCACAAACTGCGGGCGTTACGATTGTTTTGATGGCGATATCGCGCCCAATCTTGCAGGGTTTGACGATGGGGACTCAAGCAAGCGATTAAGCCCAAACTCATTAACATCAAGAAGACGTAGAGAAGATTGAAGTTTCTCAATAGGTAGGTGCTGCTGTCTCGCCAGTCTCCTTGTTGGACGGCAAAACCCATCATAGCCAGGACAATACTACCGGAGAGGAAGTAGCTTTGGCGTTTGTTGATGATGGTGGTGTTGGGGTTGTGGAAGCGGCGTTGTAGTCCTTGCCAAATCCAGTATGTGCCGACTCCGAAGTTCGCTAGGATAAACGCGATCGCGGTGTTGGCTTTGTGGAAGAAGGGCAACTCAAACCAGGTTAATTCGGCAAAGTCTTTGACGTGCAGATAACTAATGGTGTCGAGGGAATGGGGGGCTGTGCTGACGACATAGGGCAAGAAGGCGGCAGGATGCAGCAGTAAGAACAAGTCTGCGAGGGAGAATGTCAGCATATTGCTGTAGGTGTCCAGCAAATAAAAGCTACCAAACCATAAAAAGCTTAAAATAGCACCAGCACCGACCCAGGCTTGGAAGTTGCCCAAACTGGCGCTGACTAAGCCATACAGCAACGAACCACTAAAGTAGAATGCTCCACTCACGGCAAGGACGAGATAAAAGCCGAAAACTCGCCCGATATCGAGATGGGCTGCGATCGCACTGCCGATATGCAAGGGTAATGTCATCGCTACAGCGAGGTACAATAACGCCGGAACACCCAAGATTTTGCCAATGAGCAAGCTACGAGTCGATTGGGGGCTAAGGCGAATAAAACCAAGGGTTCCCCGTCGTTCTTCTCGCGACAAGTCAGAAATCAGCATATAGACACCGACGACCAAAAGGGCGAAAATGGCGACGAAGCTGAGGGTGGTAAAAATATCGAGCCACCACAGTTCGCTATTGAATACCCCAGGTTGTAGATATCCTGCTGCATCCCGCGCACAAAACTGACTGTCCGAGAAGTTGTGGGGGTTGTAGCCGTCCCAATTCGTAGGAACACGACTCTGACAGTAGCGGTTAAAGTTTTCCTTTTCGCCGGGATAACGGGTTAGGAAGAATAAATAGGTGATTCCCTGGACGATGGCAGAAATGCCCCCCGCGATCGCGATATTCCGAGATTTTAAGCGACCTTTGACTTCGCGAAACAGTTGAGGATTCCAATCCCCTATTTTATCTAAAATACGGTCAAACATTGGTATATTCTCCAATTTTCTAAGACTTTATAGCAGTAGAAGCTTTATTGCTCAATAAAACTTGGCTTTCCGACGCACCAAGGCGGTAAATATGGTTGTGAATGTTGGTCATCACGGCGGCGATCGCCAAACTTTGACCCACAAAGGCAAAGATAATTTCTACTAGGGTAACCTTTCCTACGGTAAACAAGCCAAAGGGCGTAAACAGCCACGCCAACATTGGTTGCAAATCTGATGATAAGAGAGCAAAGAAAATTGCCAGAGGTAACAGAAATACCATGGTTAATAAGCCACTTTTAGCCATGACAGCCCGTCGTCGCGATTTGTTCAACAATAGCCCTTGATAAACGCTGGCGATTAGGACAATTAATATCCAACTCACCACCAAACAAACTAATGTTGTACCGAGTAAAAACACATCGGAATCGCCTTCGGGACTGGAAAAGACTGCGGACGCGATCGCATACACAACCAACCCTGTATATAAAATTGCACCATTGATACCTCCCGCAAGCACGGCGGGGCTTTTTTCGTCAAAAATGAAACTGGCTATGCCTCGGCGGTATTGAGGGCGGTGTAGCGCCCAAATCTGCACTTGTTCCCGTAGGGGCGAGATGGCAATAATTAGCGCCATAGCCACAAAGAAATATAAAACTTGCTGTGTGCCTAAAAGTTGCAAGAGATAGTGATTGGAATCGGGCAAATTAGACAAAGCAAAGCCTAAACTGATGACCGTGAAACTCGCAGAAATGCAGTAACTTTGAGATTTACTCCACAACGGCTTTTTAAGATCGTGAAAACGACGTTTTAAAGCTTGTGCGAACCAGTATATCCATAAGCTAAAATTCGCAAGACCTAACAGCCATAAAAAGTTAGTTGCTGTGGCCAAGTCAATGGTATACCAACCGATAAAGTTGGTACGGCTAAACATAAAATAGGTGGTATCAGCAGCGATACTTTTGAGATAAAATCCGGGATGAAACAGATATAAGATATCCAAAACACTCTGAAAAGAGCCGTTGGAAAAGATCGAACCTTGGATAAAAATTAAGTAAATTAACGTTATTAAAGACACCGCCCAAGGTAAGCTACTGCGAGTATTATTCTCAAAAGGTAAGAGTCCTACTAACAAAGCAATACTGTAAAAGAAGGTACAAGCCGCCACTAGAATTAAATCAAACCCTAAAACTTGGTAAAAGGGAATCCCTGCGCCAATTCCAAAGGCAAAATGAAAGGGAAACGCGATCGCAAATCCCCAATATAATAACGCCGGAACTCCTAACATTTTCCCGATCAAAATATCGAGGGCAGATTGGGGACTCATGCGAATAAAATTCAAAGTCCCATTTTGGGCTTCTTTAGCTAAATTCGCCGTGAGTAAATAAGTTCCTATTGGTAATAAAATAAAAATGGCGAAGAAACTCAAAGTGACAAAAATATCGCCACTCCACAACGTCCAATTAACCGTTCCTACACCATTTTCTCTAGTAACATAATATCCAGGAGTATCTGAATTGATACTAATTTGGCTTGCAAAAAGTAGATAAATTAGTAACTGAACCAAAAACGAAAGAAACCCCAAAATAACTAATCCACGAGGCTTCAATTGGCCTTTTAATTCGCGGAATAATTGCGGGTTCCAATCCCCCACGCGATCGATTATGGCATCTAACACAACGTTTCTCCTGACTCTTTAAATCATCCTTACAGCTTACTCGTTCATATTTCCCAGAATTTGAGATGTTATGACGCTTGTTTGTGTCCTAACTTTAAGAAAATTGACTCTAAATCTTCTTGGGTACAATGAAACTCGTTAATCGGTAAACCCGCACTCACCAAGGCTTTTAGTAACGCTGCACTTTCATCAGGACTACCGCTAAATTCGACCCGCAAACTATTTTTTCCGGGGATGGTTTCCCATTCGCGGGCCAAAGAAAAGTTGCGTAATTCGGTCTTCAAGTCATCAAGAGAATCTAAAGTGGAGATAATGATTTGTTGACGGGCTAAACGGCGATATAGTTCCTGTAAAGATGCACTTTCGACCAAAAATCCCATTTCCATAATACCCACCGAAGTACACAACTCGGCCAAGTCGCTGAGGACATGGGAGGAAATCAGGATTGTCATCCCGGCTTCTTGCAATACCTTAATAATTTCGCGAAACTGCATTCGCGCAATGGGGTCTAGTCCCGATACGGGTTCATCTAGCAGCAGTAAAATGGGTTCGTGGACGATAGTACGGGCTAAACTAAGCCGTTGTTTCATCCCCCGCGATAAAGTCGAAATCAGGCTATCTTTCTTGTTCGTCAGTTGTACCAACTCCAACACCTCATACACGCGACGACGACGATGGGGTTGGCGCAAGCGATACAATCGGGCAAAATAATCTAAATAATCCCAGACATTGAGGTCGTCGTAGAGGGGATAATCGTCGGGAAGATAACCTAAGCGTTGCTTGAGTTTGGGGTTGCTGTCGTCTCTTAAAAACCGTTCCCCGTTGATGAAAATAGCCCCTGTGGTGGGTTCTTCTGCGGCTGCTAACATCCGAATCAGGGTGGTTTTTCCGGCCCCATTTGGCCCGATTAAGCCGTACACTTCTCCGGCTTTGACTTGTAAATCAATTTCGTTGACTGCGATGTGACGCTCAAATTGCTTAGTTAGTCCGTAGGTCGCGATCGCGTATCGATCCGCATCGGGGTAGAGTAGATGTTGGTCTCTTTCTGTAACCGGGAGGGATGTCTTCATAAGTCCTGGGATACAAACTCGAAGTTACTGCTAGGTTAGCTCTTTTATTCATAGCGCGATCGCGCCATTACGGAAATCGTAACGAAATCCTCTCGCAATTCATTTCACCCTCTCTCAGACTTACCAATCTTTGCAACAGGAGAATGGCTGTACGATGTCCCATCAACCTAACTTTCAAGAAATGAGCCTTCAGGAACTACGCGCTTACGTTTTAAAGCACAGAAATGACGCAGAAGCCTGGAAAGAGTTTGCAAGTCGTCCTCGTCCTAATGCGATTCATTTTGACAACAGTATGTCTGCATCTGAACAACAAGCAAAACTCCAAGAACTTCTGACCAATTACGAATAATATCAAATCCGCTTAAATTAGTGAAGATTAAGAACCCCGGTTTCTTATCTGCTTAGAATTAAGTTGAAATTTAACCACAGAAACCGGGTCAAAACAGTTTAATTAAACGCTCAAAAGTTTAATTAAATCCGCTTTACTTTTCTTGCTATACCCAGAAAACCCGCGTTTCTTCGCCATTTCCTGAAGTTGCGTTTTATTGAAACTATCTAACAAAATCGGGTCTTTAATCACATCCGGTAAAGGAATCGGGTTAGTATAAAAAACTGCTTTCAATGTATCTAACTTTTTCCCTCTAGTAATCCCGCAACCCAATTTTGTAATCGGTTGTAAACTTTGCCAATATTGACGAGGGGCTTCATCAATCCGATTCGCTGCAACCGCCAGTTTTACCCCTTTTAGAGGTGTTCCCGGTTGTTCAAGTAAGTATTGTAATGCTGCTTTAATTTCATCGTAACTGGCATTACAAATATTAATTTGTGGTAATCTTTCTTGAGTTAAAAGTTGAGTAATTTCTGTAGTTTCTGCATCGGGTTCGGCAATAATACACCAAACTTTTTCTAATCCTGCGGCTTCTGCAACCGCATAACCAAAGAAGTTCCCAATCACCTCATATTCATCTTCTCCCGTTTCTTTGACAATCACCGGAAGCCAATTTCTTCCCCCGGTTTCATTCAGCTTTTTTGCTGTGGCTTGAATCAAAAATTCTGGTTCGCTTGTCCCTTCTCCCGGATCGATTTCCGACCTATCGAGGTACATCAAGTTACCAACGCTACTTAAATTGCTCATTGTATAAAATACTCCTTTGCTAAAGCTGCATAATAATTATAAGCAACTTTATATTGACAAACCGCAGGAACTTTTAAGAAAGCTGCATTGGCAATTCGAGCATAAACGGGAACCTCAAAAATATGGCGGTTTTTATTCGATGGGGTAAATCGCGGATAAAGATAGGGTAGGAGAGGTTTATTGTTTCTGATAATATTATCAATTATTTGTGTGATTAATGACCGTTGTGAATCGGTAATTTTCTCACCATTAAAAAAGATAGGGAGTGGTACAGGAAGACCATCTTTTCTAGTTTTTTGGACTTCAGGAATATAATGATTTAAAACAGTTACCGCATTTTCAATAGAATGAATATTATTATGCTTAGTTGGAATCAAAACTACATCTGCGGCATAAAGAGAAAGTGCCGTAAATGAGCGCCAATTAGGAGGAGTATCAATAAAAATGTATTCATATTTTGAACTCAAAGATACAAGTATTTGTTTGAGGCGATGCGGTTGGACATATTTACGAAATTCATCCTCATTAAGTTTACTAGGTGACAGTTGAGTATCAATAGGAAGAACATCAAGCGTCAAGGTTTTTCTGGTATTACCTAGGGAATACTGTTGAGTTTGTATTGCATTCCCAATATCAGTATTTTTAGTTTTTAAACATTCATAAAATGAGCCTTGCGATTGGTCGATTCCGAGAGATTTGGTTAAGTCACCTTGGTCTGGGTCTAGGTCAATGACTAATACATTCGCTTCTGGCGTTTTATAACGAGAAGCTAGAAATGCAGCTAAATTAACAGTTGTTGTTGTTTTACCAACACCGCCTTTGTTATTGTAAACTGCAACGGTTAAAGCCCGTTTCGGTTGAGCAATTTTTTGTCGAATTGACTGAGTAATATTGACAATTGTCTCTGGGGTAATTTCTATAACTTGGGTTACAGGATGAACCACTTTTCCATGTTTGCGGAATAGTTGAATATGGTTTGCATTGGTGATTAAACCCCATTTCGCACTTTTACATTTTTCGTCAAGTAAGTATTTTTTGAGTTGATTTACCGTGGTTTTATATTGACTAGAACCTTCGCTCAAATTAATGTTACGGCCTTTCAATTCTACTAAGAGAAAAGGATTAGTTTTAGTATTGATAAAAATATCATTGCTGTGATTATGTCGTAATGCAAAATCTACGGTTTGTCTACCTTGACCTGTAGAATATTGAGGGAGAATTTCGGTATTGGTGAAACCTAAAGCTTCAAGAAAAGTAGGGAAAATAAAGTGACTGCTGACCAAAGGTTCATCAGCATCTTCCGGTAAATTTGTCAAGGCTTCGATCGGTTTTTGCTCGTCCATAATTGAGAGGCGTGAATCTTCATCCGTTATTTTGGCATAGGAAAACAATAGACCCTCGTTTTAAAAGACGAAAAATTAATAAGTCAATTTTAAAACGAGACAGACTCTACATCGAAGTTCAGCAGGAACTTGTCTAAGCTATCTTTAATAATGGGGCTAATTACTTAGTTCAATTTGGGGAGACTCAGGGTTTTGAGCTTTAAAATAGGGCTGCGCCTCAAACCCTGCTAGGTTGGCAATGAGGGCTTGGGGAAATTGGTTTAACTGGCTGTTATAGGCTTGTACAGCTTCGTTATAGCGCATCCGTTCCACGGCGATGCGGTTCTCAGTTCCGGCAATTTCAAAACTGAGGTTTTGAAAGGCTTGAGAGTTTTGTAAGCTAGAATTGTTAGCCATGACTTCCTGAAATTGCTGAATGGCGGCTTCGACTTCGGCGATCGCCTCCTGTTGTTCGTCGATACGATTAGCTTGGAGATAGGCTTGGCGCGATCGCTCTAATTGCTCAATCAACTCCTGTTCAGTGGCCCCTTGGCTTCGCGCTACACTGACAAGGTTGGGAATGAGATCGGCTCGTCGTTGTAATTGGTTTTCCACTTGGGCCCAGCGAGCTTGCACCGCTTGGGCGCGATTGGCAAGTCCGTTATAGGTGCCAATACCCCAAATAGAAAGGATCGCGGCAACTCCAGCAGCAACCCATTGAGCAGTTTTGCGTCGCTCTTGGGCTTGTTTTTGTCGTTGATGTTCCTGCTGTTTTTTGACCCGAACTTCCTCAAGGGCTTTTTCGATAAATTCGGGGGGAATTTGAACTTCTGCTCCCGCATTTTGCAGTTCGGCTAGGGAGTAGCTATTCTGGGACTCGCTATAGTAGCGAGAGGCAACTTCTAACACTTCGGGGGCCAAGTCTTCGGGGATGTTGGAGTTCGGATTATTCATAACGGGTTACAAAATATTAAGTTCTTGGGAAATAACCAAGAAGAATGCCAGGATTTAGGGAAAATATGAGTAAATTTAGACTGGGAATATCAGTCTAGCCCATGTTTTTCGAGGTTGCCAGATTCAACTACAACTGGTGAGTTTCAGCCCTGACCGATCGCGGGAACAACGAGCTTATGAGAATCTCTAGGTTGCTAAGGACATTTGATTTACGTCCGAGGCGAAAACGCAGGTCTGGCTGGTGGCATTTTTTGAGGTGGCTCTTCTTCCTCTCGTTGTGCTTTTCCCTCATCGGATTACCCATTGCGAGTTATGCCTCGACCGTAACCGTCGAACAGGTTATCAATCCTCAGCAGCAGTATGGGGGTTGGGTTTCTGATATGGCCGATGTTCTCAGTCAGGAGACAGAACAGGCAATCAATCAGAAGATTAGTGCATTAGAAGCCCAGAACGGCACCGAGATCGCAGTGGTGACGGTACGCGATACCGCCTCGCAAGCCACTCCCAAAGAGTTTGCAACGCAACTGTTTAATCATTGGCAAATTGGCAAAGCCGGGGTGGATAATGGGGTGCTATGGCTGCATTCGGTAGGCGATCGCCGGGTGGAAATTGAAACGGGCTATGGTGTTGAAGGTATCTTACCGGATGCTAGGGTCGGCCAGATTATCAACGAGTTGGTCATACCTGAGTTTAGAGAGGACGATTTCGATGGGGGAACCCTAGCGGGGGTGGGGGCGTTGGTGACGGCGCTGTCGGGAGAGGCGTTCCCATTACCCAGCGATTCCCCCCAAATCATCGATATCTTTAGCGAGTTTGGTTTAGCGGCGATCGCCTTTTGGGGGGCTTCTGTACTAGGATATGGGGCGATTCGTCAACGGTTGAAGCAACCCATTAAACTCGACCCCCAGGGGCGATCGCGGGTTATGGGGAAAAGCGATGCAGCGCTCTATCGAGGGGTCTGGTTTGGGACGGCTTTCTGTGGCTTTACCCTCTGTCTGGGGGTATTAATTCCCCTGCTGATTTTAGATTCCTCCCGGATTCTAGTCATTAGTGTATTGGTGGCCCTGTTCGGGATTATTGGAGTAACCGCAATTTTCAAAATCGTGCAATTTATCACTCGTTCCTGGAAAGCGAGTTTTGAGAAAGAGGGGCGCGATCGCTACATAGGACTACTCGCCCTCCCTCTCAAGCTGTTTCTGGGGGGATTTTTCTTCGTCACGGGCAGCATCATCTTCATGGTCATCGCTGCAACGGCGTTATTTGAGATTTGGGGGGACGACCTCGGACCGATTTTACTGTTTTCTCTCATGGCTGCCTTGGGGATGGGTTGGGTGACTTATACAATCGCTCAACCTTGGATTGAAGGAAAACTCAAACCGATTTGTCAGACCTGTCAGGCGAAGTTAGTTGCCATACGGGAGTTAGAAGTGGCGGTACAACTCAATCATCACCAGACTGTCGCTCAAGACTTGGGGAGTACTAAATTTACTGGCTTACGTTGCCCGAACTGTTGCCCGCAAGGGTCTCAATTTCATATCCGCAGCTATGTTCTCAACCGGTGGAAATTTAGTGAATGTCCAAATTACCAGGAGCTTACGGTTACTTATCAGACTAAAACCTTGGTTCACCCCACCTATCAGTCCACGGGGCTACGCGAAACAAGGTATCAGTGTCAAGCCTGCAATTATTCTAAAGAAGAACAAAGTATTATTCCCCGACGTACTCATTCCACAACGTCCAGTAGTTCCAGTAGTTCCGGTGGGAGTAGTGGTGGTGGGGGCGGCAGTTTTGGCGGTGGTAGCAGTGGCGGTGGCGGCGGTGGTGGCAGCTATTAGTTTTTATTAGCACTGTCAATCTTAAGACGAGACAGGCTCTACATCTTGGCAGCGATCGCACAAACCCTGTACCGTTAACTCATAGGCTTCCACTTTTAAACCCGGACGCAACTGCCCAAAGGAAACCCCCTGCACTTGTTCCCAAGCAATATCTTCGATACAGCCACAAGTGGTACAACGGAAATGGTGATGCAACTCCACATTGGCATCGTAACGACAGACCCCCTCCTCCAGCAAAACTTCTCGCACCAAACCCACATCTCGTAAGGCTTGCAGAGAGCTATACACCGTCGCTTGAGACGACAACGGTTCAGCCTCATTAAGAACTTGATAAATTTGTTCGGCAGTGGGATGGTCTGTCCGCGACAGCAGATTAGCATAAACCGCAAAACGCTGGGGCGTGACCCGCAAACCCTTTTCTTTCAAGATTTTGACAATTTTGTTGGCTTGCTTGTGCATCACAACTATCCTCAAACAACTCGTTTGGGCGGCATCGGATACCCTCGACCCAGAATAACTCTGGAGAGCTTCCGTCTATTATAAGCTGCTTAGGGCTAGAGTTAACCTAATCTAAAACTTATCTTTAAAAACGAGTCATTTTGTTTCTTGACTTATTCTTAAGTTAGAATTATTCTGAGTTAAGTACACAGTTGTTATAACCAAAGAGGTAAATATGGCAGTTCCTAATCGCGTTCCTGAAGTCACTTTCAAAACTCGCGTGCGCGACGAATCTGTAGAAGGCCCCAACCCCTATCGTTGGGAAGATTTAACCACTTCAGAACTTTTCGGCGGTAAAAAAGTCGTTGTTTTCTCCCTTCCAGGTGCTTTCACCCCCACCTGCTCCTCCAATCACTTACCTCGCTACGAAGAACTCTACGACGAGTTCAAAGCCCAAGGCGTTGATGAAATTGTCTGCGTCTCTGTCAACGATGCTTTTGTCATGTTCCAATGGGGTAAGCAAATCGGCGCAGAAAACGTCTTCTTACTTCCTGATGGTAACGGCGAATTTACCCGCAAAATGGGAATGTTAGTCAGCAAAGACAACCTCGGCTTTGGGATGCGCTCTTGGCGTTACTCCATGCTTGTCAACGATGGCAACATTGAAAAAATGTTCATCGAGCCGAACTACAGCGACAACTGTCCTACTGACCCCTTTGAAGTTTCCGACGCTGACACCATGCTGGCTTACCTTAAAGGCCAAGAACCCAGTGGTGTTTCTGAACCCCGCAAAGCGTTTGTTGGGTAATCTAGAAAAAGGTCCAGGGCTGTAGACTTGAGGTTAAAATCTAGCCCCAAGTCTCCCCCCAAATATTCTATTCAAAAACAATCCGTAGCGAGGTACACTGCCCATGAAACTAAACAGCAAAAATCTAGGCGATCGCGTTGATACCCTTTACGATGCTATTGTTGTTGGCGGTGGCATGGGTGGCTTATCGGCCGCCATCTATTTAGCTCGTTACGGTCTCAAATGTCTGATTGTCGAAAAAGGCCGCGGTCGCTCGGTTTGGATGCAAGATTTACGCAACTATGTCGGCCTCGACCCCGACACCCGAGGGAGTGCCATTGTCAATCACGGCACGAAGCAAGCGGTTGATTGGGGGGCTGACCATTTGCGGGGCTTTGTCGAAGAAGTGACCGACGAAGGGGACACCTTGGCGGTTAAAGTCAAAGTCGGTCGTAAAGATAGTATTTATCCGGTTTTTCGCAGTAAATACCTCATCGCTGCTTCTGGAGTTATTGACACACTGCCGCAACTCGACGATATGCAGAATGTCTACGATTATGCAGGCTACACCCTGCACGTCTGCATGATTTGTGATGGCTTTGATATGTGGGATCAAAAAGCGGTACTGATTGCGGGAACGGAAGGTCAAATTAATGCCGCTTTCGTTCTCAATTGGTTTACCCCCTACATTACCGTTTTGACTCATGGCTTAGTGGAAGTCAGCGACGAGATGAAGCAAAAGCTGGCTGACCACGGCTATCCTCTCTACGAGCAGAAAATCGCTAAATTCCACGGCGAAAATCATAAAATGTCTGGGGTTGAACTCGAAGACGGTACGATTATCGAAGCCACAACGGGTTTAGTAAATATGGGTTCGATTTACCACAACCATTACCTCAAAGGCATTAAAGGCTTAGAATGGGACGGTGAAAACCTGGTGACTCACGATTTAGCCCAAACCACTCACAACCGCATTTTTGCAGTAGGTGACCTCAAGAAAGGATTAAACCAGGTTTCCATTGCTGTGGCGGATGGTACAATGGCTGCAACTCAGATTTGGCGCAACATTCGCCGTGCCAGCGAGCCGCGTAAGTGGGAAGAAAACCTGAAGCAAAAAGCAACCGTAAACTAATAGAGTTTTTTATGTCCCTTGGTAAGCTGTTCAGCATTTAAATTTTTGTCTCGTGGCAAAGAGGACTATTTTCAAAACAAAGTGCTGATGCTGGCTTTGGTCGGTTTCTAAAT
>JBKHDX010000033.1:0-28818 GCA_046541115.1 Spirulinaceae cyanobacterium
AAAAGGCTAAAAGCTATGGTTCACAAGCTTTTGGGGTTTTAGCACGTCAATTTAATTGTCTCGATAGGTTTCCCGAAGCAAAGGATGAATCTCTCCGGCTTCAACCGCGAGAATCTGAGAATTTTGCAACCAGCGATTGTCAAATGAGTGAATATGAGTGGTTGTGATAATCGTCTGAAAGCGGTCTTGAATCGCCTCTAACAGTTGGTTTTGGCGGTTGGGGTCTAGTTCAGCTAAAACGTCATCGAGTAGCAGTAACGGCGGTTCTCCGATGACTTCTTCGATGAGTTTGAGTTCGGCTAACTTAAGGGCTAAAACCAAGGTGCGTTGCTGTCCTTGGGAGCCATAAGACCGAGCCGGGGTATGATTAATAATTAAGTCTACTTCGTCGCGATGGGGCCCGACAACGGTAGTTCCGAGGTTTTGTTCTGCGATGCGACGCTGCTGAATTTTCTCTAAAAAGGCTTGTTGCACTTGTTCGGGGCTGTCTTGCGATCGCGCCACATTCGGAGCATACTCAATCTCTAGCACTTCAGTTTTACCGCTAATCTGTTCGTGCCAAGATTGGGCGATGGGAGCAAGACGTTCTAATACCCTAGCACGCCGCCGAGTCACCCGCGAACCGTGGGCCGCTAGTTGTGCATCCCATAAGGCTAATTGGGCGGTTAACTCGCGGCTGGGGGGATTTTCTTCGAGGTTGCGAATCTTTTTGAGGAGGGCGTTTCGCTGACGCAACACATGATTGTACTGCTGTAAAATATAGGCATAAATGGGTTCGAGTTGAATCAACAAAGTATCAACCCAACTGCGACGAGAATCGGGGGAACCCCGCACTAAATCTAAATCTAAACTCGAAAATTGTACCGCGTTAATCGCCCCTAAAAAGTCCATCTGACGGCGTAAATTCTCAGAATTGCGCGTTACTACCCGACGGCCTTGTTTTCGCATTGTAATAGCGATCTCTGCTTCGCCGTAGCTGCGTTTTACTATAGCACTAATGCGGGCGATCGCGTCCCCGTCTCTAACCAAATCGCGATCGCGACTGGTACGATGGCTTTTGAGGGTCGCCAGCAATTCCACCGCTTCTAATAAATTAGACTTGCCTTGGGCATTATTCCCCACGACAATGGTTTTCTGATCGTCAAATTGTACCTCGCGATCGCGATAGTTGCGAAAGCGATGGAGATGCAAGGACTTGAGATACATTTCCAGGGCTACAGCGTGAACTTAACCATACTAAACCCCCCTCAAGACAATTCGGCACTCGGACACAAATCGGCCAAAATACAATTCTCGCAATCCGGCTTACGGGCTTTACACACAGCCCGACCGTGATAAATTAAACGAATTGACCAGTTTTCCCAATCTGGTTGCGGGATCAATTTCATTAAATCCCGTTCAATGCGAACCGGGTCACTTTGTTCGGTGAGTCCGAGGCGCTGGCTGAGGCGTTTAACGTGGGTATCCACCGTTACCCCTTCGATGATACCAAAACCATGGGCGAGGACGACATTGGCGGTTTTACGGGCGACTCCGGGAAGGGTGAGGAGTTCTTCGATGCGTTGGGGAACTTGGCCGTTAAACTCTCTCATAATTTTGTCGCAAGCCCCCTGAATATTTTTGGCTTTGTTGCGATAAAAACCCGTCGAACGAATCAAGGTTTCTAATTCCTCGCGAGAAGCCCCTGCGAAGGCTTTTGCGTCCGGGAAACGGGTGAATAAAGCCGGGGTAACTTTATTCACCCGTTCGTCGGTACATTGGGCTGAAAGAATGGTTGCAACCAGGAGTTGTACGGGACTGTCATAAGTCAAGCTACAGGTTGCGTCGGGATACAATCGCTTGAGACGTAATAATATCTCAAGCGATCGCACTTTTTTCGTTGCACGCTTACGGGTTAAGCTGGCCATAAATTATTGGAATAGTTGTTGGAACACTTCCAAGTTAGCGGTATCGCGAACAATCAGAAATAGTCCTAACCCCAGTAACAACACTAAACCCGTTTGCATGATGCTTTCTTGGATGCGGTTGGGTAAAGGTTTGCCTCGTACCCCTTCAATAAGCAAAAAGGCGAGTTGACCGCCATCAAGGGCAGGTAAGGGCAAAATGTTGATAATCGCCAGGTTAATGCTGATTAATGCCCCAAATTGGAATAAACTACCCGCATCGGTTTGGGCCATTTTTGCCCCAATATCTACAATCGCTACGGGTCCGGCAACTTGATTGGCAGTTTCACCAAAGTTACTAATCAAGCGACCAAATCCTTGGACTGTCAAAGCGGTAATGCGCTGAAATTGCTCTGCTCCAACAGCAAAAGCTTGTAAGATATTTTGAGGTCTTTCCCGCGTGACTTGACGATTGGGGGCTAAACCAATGCCAATGCGACCTTTACCGCCTTTGTCATCGGGAATTACCGTCAAATCGAGTTGATTATCGTTGCGTTGAACGGTGAGGCTTAAGGGCTGATTCGGGGAGTTTTCGATGACTTCTTTGAGGGTGATCGCGGCTTCGTCAGAAGCGGGGAGGGGTTGGGAGTCAATGGCAACAATGGTATCACCCAGGCGTAAATCCGCGCGGGCTGCGGGGGAATCCTGGGTAATGACTTGAGTTACTGCGACTCCGGGTTCGTAGGTGAAGCCTTGGGGAATGCCGATAACGGCAGCTTGGCCGACGAGGACGAAGTAAGCGAAGATTAAATTAGCAATAACCCCAGCACTAATGACAATGGCCCGGTCGAGAATGGGACGATTGCGGAGTAAGTTGGGGTCGTCGGGGGGAATTTCGCTGTCGGGGTCATCGTCAGGAAAACCCACAAAACCGCCCAAAGGAAAAGCACGAAGGGCATATTCCGTTTCAGATCCTTGATATTTCAGTAAAATCGGCCCAAAACCAATGGAAAAGCGGTTAACGTGGATTTTTTGCAGCCGGGCTGCGGCAAAATGACCGAGTTCATGAACGACGATTAATATTGCGAGAACGGCGATCGCGGCCAAAACGAACATAATTGTTAATAATCTTAATGTTGCTAAACTTTTATTCATTCTAGAACATACGCCGCGATCGCCTACGCCCTCCCTGTTCGGGAAACAGCAGACGCAGTTCGCGGGATAGCCTTTGAATCAGGTATAGGACGCGATCGCGATTGAGGTAAGTTCTCAAGAAACCACAGCCCTCTTGTCGCAATTTACGGGCATAAAAACAAGTTCCCCGCACAATTGCCAACCAACGCCGTCCCCGGAAATTGGGCTGAATTCCTCCTAAGTCTAAGCGAATATTGTGGGGGTTATAGTTGCTGCGATTTAGGGGATTTAAGGCAATGAGATTATATTTTTGGGCGATGCAATTATATGTTACTCCCTGGCGTTGATAAGGAGAAGTTTTATCATCAATCCATTCCCAAATTGCCCAAGTTTCCCCGGCTAATTTGAAAATCGGCAAGTCTTTTGTAACCCCTTGAGCGGTTAACCAAATTCCCAAGGGGATTTCCGCAAAAACCCCATGCTGCCAAACAAAATCAGGATCGAAAAAACTTTTAAAAGCTAAGGGTTCGCTATTATTCAATCTAAGTTTAATAACCCGGCCAATCATGCCGTCACTATATTTTTCTAACGTGATATTGAGACGATGTGGAGATGGACAACAACCCATTTCTTGAGTAAATTTTAAGCCGTTAATTGTTTGATTATGTATTTTGATTCTGATTTTCGTGACCGACCAATACTGCGGACAATTCGGCGGCATAACTCGAAATTTTTGAGCTAAATAATCTAAAACTTTTAAAGTCTCTAATAAACTGAAATCTTGTGGTAAAAAATCTAACTTTTGATTCAGCAAAGCAAAATAAAGTGGATCGGGCGATCGCGCTTTTAAAGTTTGACAAGCTTTATAAAAGACTTGAGGAGATATTAAATTTTGTTGGGCTTGGGCAATGAGTGGTTGAGTCTCGTCAAACAATTTATAATCAGAAACAGCCATATTGTACTTTGAGGTGGAAAATGTCGAATCAAGTTATCTGGGAACTAAATAACCCAAATCCTGACAATAGCATGAATTTTGAAACCATGAGTCAGTGGTGGCTCGAACTGGCAAATCAAGAAATTATTTTTGCTCAACGCATTCTACCGGATACAAAGCAAGCTCAAGATGCCAACTGGGAAGCCCAACGCTTTGATGAAAAGTTAACCCTAACTCAAACCAGAGTCGGCGGTATTACCTTATATTGGCATGGCCCAAAAAGCGAAACAGAACGGAGTATTACCCCAACAAAACTAGAACTAGATGTAGACAAACAGCAACTCTACATTTACTCAAAAGCACAACAAAATTTAGTTATTCGCATCACCAAAACTCAACCCGTTTATCAAACTTATAACTTAAATAATCCTCAAATTGCCGGAGCAAAAATTGGAGATCGTCTTGTCCTTTTATTACAGGATGAAGCCCAAAACATTGAAGTAAAAATCACCTTTAATTCCCAAAACTTGGCGAAATTACAACAGATTTTGTCTCCTTCGGATGCAAATTCTATTTCGCTGCAAAAGCCCGATGCCTAAAAGTTGCGGTAAAATGTAAAGGAATATTAAGTTCATTAAAAAACACCCAAGAATATCCTTTCACTACAACCCCAATAAACTTTCTATGAGCGCACCTTCCACTCTCCTAAAAACACCTCTCACCCCGCAAACCTGGACTTGGCAAAACCACACCATTACCTATACCGTACAAGGTCAAGGCCAGCCTTTACTGCTCGTTCACGGCTTTGGTGCATCCATCGGCCATTGGCGTAAAAATATCCCTGTTTTAGCCAATTCTGGCTATCAAGTCTATGCCCTAGACTTACTCGGTTTCGGCGGTTCTGATAAACCAGTACTCAATTATACCGTGGCGTTGTGGCAACAACAGTTACGAGATTTTTGGCTCGAAAAAATCCAAACCCCGACGGTTTTTGTCGGTAATTCTATCGGCGGTTTACTCAGTTTAATGGCGATCGCGCAATTTCCCGACATGGCCGCAGGGGGAATTTTAATTAACTGTGCGGGGGGTCTGAACCATCGCCCCGAAGAACTGGCTTTACCGTTACGCTTAATCATGGGCGGTTTTACCCAGTTTGTGAGTTCCCCCCTTAGCGGGCCGTTGGTCTTCAATTTGATTCGCCGGAAATCCCGTTTGCGGAGTACCCTCAAACAGGTGTATCGCGATCGCACTGCCGTTACCGATGAGTTAGTAGACCTAATTTATCAGCCTTCGTGCGATCCCAACGCCCAAAAGGTCTTCGCGTCGATTCTGACGGCTCCTCCCGGGCCCAAACCAGAGGAATTACTCCCCCAAGTCAATTGTCCGTTATTGATTCTTTGGGGCGAAGAAGACCCCTGGACTCCCATTTCTGGGGCAAAAATCTACCAAATTCTCGCGGCCAATCGCGCAGATGTGAAATTTCAGACTATTCCCAGGGCTGGCCATTGTCCCCACGACGAAGCCCCTAGTATCGTCAATGCAGAGATTTTAGATTGGCTCAAAATCCTCTAAATCTTCTTCTAACGCCTCGATGCTGGCATCTTCGTAGATTTGCTGTAAATCTTGATGGCGCGATCGCCTCGACTGACGACGGTATTTTTTAGTTTCTAAGCGGGGTTCGTAGCGTTTCTGCCCGGAACTGCTCATTTTCAACTTCATAGTCGCTTCTTCGTCGGGCGATCGCGCCGCTTCTTCTTGATAAGCCATCACCTCTTCTAAAAACTTGAGATAATGCTCGTAGCGTTCCCAATCTCCCCGCACCACACAATTCGGCTCATCCCGGTGCAAACAATCGCTAAACTGGCATTGTCCCTGCTTTAAACGTTCCCTCGCTTCTGGGAAATAATAAGCCAATTGAGCAGGTTCGCATTCCAAATTCGGCTTGTTAAACCCTGGAGAATCCGCGAGTAAGCCCCCTCCCGGTAACTCAAACAACTCCACATGACGGGTGGTGTGACGGCCGCGACTCAGCTTCCCCGAAACCGCCCCCACCCGCAAGTCTACCGCCGGAATCAAGCGATTAATTAAGCTAGACTTACCCACCCCAGAGGGTCCGGCTAAAATTGTCATATTTCCCGCTAAAACGTCCCACAAATCCCCAATTTCCCGATCTTGCGCCACACTGATCGAGATCGGGTCATAGCCCCAACCCTGTAACCTAACTCGCCATTCCTGCTGTTTTGACGGCTCGATCAAGTCTTTTTTGTTTAATCCCAAGCGAACTCCTAATTTCGTCGCTTCTGCGGTGGTTAGAAAGCGGCTCAACTGCCAGACATCGAGATCGGGTTCGGCCAACGCAAACACTAACAGCACTTGGTCGGCATTGGCCACCGGAGGACGTTTCAGTTCTGTGCGACGGGGAAACACCTCGGTTACCACCCCCCGTCCGTCCGTCCAATCGGGTTCTTCCACCAAGACGCGATCGCCCACCATTACCCCTTGATTAATCTTCTTCAGGCGCGATCGCTTCGTACATAGCAACACCGTCCCCTCTAACAAGCGCACCTGATAAAAATTGGCCTGTACCGCCACCACCGTTCCCCGTAACCCTTCCGGGGTCGTCTCAGTGCCACTCACGAAACCCTAAGACGGCGAACCTGTAACGCAAAAAAACCATCCCGGTCTTCAAGCAACTCCAAACCGTAACCTTCCATCGCCAAGCTATCAGGCACTTGCTCAATCGGCTCTCCGGGATCGAGCCACACTTCTAACAATTCCCCCGGCTGCATCTGCTCTAACCGCAACTTCGTCCGCACAAAATTAATCGGACAGGGCGTACCCCGCAAATCCAACTGTACATCCGGCGTTGCTGGTTTATTCGTTGCTGCTGAATCACTCATCCGCCAAACATTTTCCCCAAAAATCCTTCAATTCCGCCTTTACCAATACTTTTACCTTTAATTTTTGCCAATTGCTCCAGTAATTCCCGTTCTTCGGCATTAATGCGCGTCGGAATCTCAACCTGCACCGTCAGCAAATGATCGCCGCGACTCACCGCATTCCCCAAACGCGGAACCCCATGACCTTCTAACTTCAACTCTGTATTGGGTTGTGTCCCCGCCGGGATTGTCATTTCCACCGGGCCGTCTACGGTGTTCACTTCCAAACGACAGCCTAAAATGGCTTGCAAATAACTAATCGAAATTTCCGACAAGATATTCACCCCATCCCGGCGAAACTCCTTATCTTCTTCGACAAACAAGTACACATACAAGTCCCCCGAAGTACCGCCCCGCAAGCCTGCATCCCCTTCGCGAGCCACTCGCAAGCGCGTACCATTATCCACCCCAGCCGGAATCGTAATTTTCAGCTTTTTGGTTTCCTGTTTGCGCCCTGCACCGCCGCAGGATTCGCATTTTTCCTCAATCATTTGGCCTTCGCCGTTGCAAGTAGGACAAACCGAGACTTGGGCAAAACTGCCAAAAGGAGTACGAGTCGAACGGCGAATCTGCCCCGTCCCATTACAGGTTTGACAGGTTTTCGAGCCAGTTCCAGGCTTGGCCCCAGACCCGCTACAGGTTTGACAAGTTTCTAAGTGGGGAATGCGAATTTCTTTTTCGCCCCCAAATACCGCCTCGCGAAACTCCAGTTTCAAATCCAAGCGCAAATCGTCGCCCCGCACGGGCCCGGAACGCTGACGGGGACTGGCTCCGGTTCCCATACCCCCAAAGCCACTGAAAATGGTTTCAAAAATATCGGCAAAGCCGCCCATATCACCAAAATCAGGCGCTCCGGCTCCGGCTCCACTCACCCCCGCTTCACCAAACCGGTCGTAACGAGCGCGGGTTTCGGGATTAGAGAGAACTTCGTTAGCCCGGTTAATTTCTTTAAAAAGATCCTCGGCCCCGGCTTCTTTGTTAACATCCGGGTGGTACTTCCGGGCGAGGCGACGATAAGCGCGTTTAATTTCATCGGGGGTCGCGTCGCGAGAGACACCTAAAGTTTCGTAGTAGTCGCCTGCCATATTTTCACTCGATCTACGGTTGAATACGTTGGGAAATTGGACAAATTACAAATTTACAAGGAAAGCGAAAGCCTTAATCCACAGGTTCGTAGTCTGCGGCTACGGTTTCGTCTTCGTCTTCATCAAAGGTAAAACTAAATTCATCGGCGCTGTCATCGTCTTTGACGGCGGTGGCAGCTTCTTCTGGTGTTGTGTTTGAGGTATTTTCAAACACAATTTGTTCTTCGACTGTTTCAAATTCTTCGTCTACGCCTTGGTTAGCTCGATTATAAAGATCGGAACCTACAGCAAGAACGGCTTGTTTGAAGTCTTCGAGCTTGGCTTTGATCCCTTCTAAACTCATTTCGTTGTTTTCGAGGGCGGCCAAGAGTTCTCTATTTCGCGCTTCGGCGGAGGCTTTCAGATCTTCGCGAATGATTTCGCCGTTGTCTTTGAGAGTCGATTCGTAGGTGTAGGTAATGCTGTCGGCTTGGTTTTTGATTTCTACTAACTCGATGCGACGACGGTCTTGTTCGGCGTATTGCTCGGCTTCTTGACGCATGCGCTCAACTTCGGACGAGTTCAATCCTCCGGTATTGGTAATGCGAATGCTTTGCTCTTTGCCTGTACCTCTGTCTTGGGCTGCGACTTTGAGAATGCCGTTTACGTCAATTTCAAAGCTCACTTCGATTTGCGGCACACCGCGAGGAGCAGGGGGAATACCTGTGAGGAGGAATTTCCCTAAGCTTTTGTTATCCTTCGCCATGGCCCGCTCCCCTTGGAGGACGTGGATTTCAACCGAGGTTTGACCGTCAATGGCAGTGGAAAAGACTTGCGATTTGCTAGTGGGAATGGTGGTATTGCGCTCGATAATCTTGGTGAACACTTCCCCTAAGGTTTCAATCCCTAACGAAAGCGGAGTCACATCGAGCAGTAACAAATCTTCGACTTCACCACCGAGTACGCCCCCTTGAATAGCGGCTCCTAAAGCCACGGCTTCATCAGGGTTAACTGAGCGATCGGGTTCTTTGTTGTCGAAAAATCGCTTGATGGCATTTCCCACTGCCGGGATGCGGGTCGAACCACCGACAAAGAGAATGCGGTCGATTTCGCTGGTGCTGAGTTCTGCGTCTTTGAGGGATTGTTGCACGGGTAAGATGGTGCCTTCGATGAGGTTGCTGGCCAGGTCTTCAAATTTAGACCGGCTCAGTTCGGTTTCGAGGTGTTTCGGCCCGGTTTCATCGGCGGTGATAAAGGGGAGGTTAATTGAAGTTGTTCCCATGCTCGAAAGCTCGACTTTAGCTTTTTCAGCGGCTTCCCGCAAGCGTTGCAAAGCCATCTTGTCTTTGGCGAGGTTGATGCCTTCTTGTTCTTTGAAGTTGGCGATCATCCACTGGACGATGACATTATCAAAGTCATCGCCGCCAAGGTGATTATTCCCAGAGGTGGCTTTGACTTCAAATACGCCGTCCCCCAGTTGCAAAATCGAAACATCAAAGGTACCGCCCCCCAAGTCAAACACTAAAACGTGCTGGTCTTGGTCTTGTTTGTCTAAGCCATAGGCCAGGGAAGCGGCGGTGGGTTCGTTAATAATCCGTAACACTTCTAAGCCCGCGATTGTGCCTGCGTCTTTGGTGGCTTGACGTTGAGCATCGGTAAAGTACGCCGGAACCGTGATCACCGCTTGGGTGACGACTTCCCCTAAAAATTTCTCGGCATCGGTTTTGAGCTTTTGTAAGATCATGGCCGAGATTTCTTGAGGGGTGTAGGCGCGATCGCGAATCTGGACATCTACCGTATCATCCCGCCCTTTGACGCAGTTGTACGGTACTCGCGATCGCTCTTCAACGGTGTCATCCCACCGACGACCAATAAAGCGCTTAATGCTGTAGACGGTGTTTTCGGCATTGGTTACGGCTTGACGCTTAGCCAGTTGACCGACTAAACGTTCGTTAGATTTACCAAACCCCACCATACTCGGTGTGGTTCGTCCACCTTCGCTGCTTTGGATGACAATGGGTTTACCGCCTTCTAAGACAGCAACGCAACTATTCGTTGTCCCCAGGTCGATACCGATGACTTTTCCCATGACGCTTCGGTAATAATGGTTTGCAAAAGGCTGATTGAGATAGTTTTAGGAGTAGGGACTGGCTTAAGCCGCTTGTTTGCTGTGGATTGACCCTAAAATTGGGTTAAATTTGAGCCGGCATTGAATGGCGATCGCGCTCCTCGCGGACCAGGGTCAAGCCGCTGGGTTGACAACTCCCCATCCTCAAGGAGCGGGGATTCTCGTTTCATCGGGAGAGTAAGCGCTGATACCGAAGTATTAACCCCGAACTCTTTACCCAAGGGCGAGTATTTTTGCCGATCTGCCCGACCGTACTTAGTTGGAATTTTAACGCAAAGCCGTCCTAGAAGGGCGAGGCTAATCACCCAAAATTTTCGGTAAAATAGGTCAGATGCCGCCCCTGGCCGATGAAACAAAAAGTTCAGGTTCCTTGGTTTTTAAGTCTCTGGGTTGCTTTCTGCTTCAGAGGTTTCCTCTTCTGAGGTTACCACGGGGTCTTGGGGGGCAGCAACTTTCACCATGGCATGGCGCAAAACGCGATCGCCGAGCATATAGCCCCGCACCAATTGTTCGATCACCGCATCTTCGGGATACTCATTGGTAGCTTCCCGCAACATGGCTTCGTGGTAGTTGGGGTCAAACGGCTGACCTTCGGGCCGCATCGCTGAAACCCCTAATCGCTTCAGCCCTTCTACTAAATTTTTGTAAACCCCTTGGTAGCTTTTATGAATCGCTTTTTCACCGTCGTTAGCGGGTTTAATTTGGGCCCGGGCCCGCTCAAAATCATCGACCACCGTCAGCAATTTTAAAATCGTATCTTGCTTGGCTCGGTATTCGAGGTCTTCTTTTTCGTTTTGAGTGCGCTTGCGGAAGTTATCAAAATCGGCGGCAATTCGCGCATACTGATGTTTGTACGACTCAATTTGGCGATCGCGATCGCTCAGTTGTTGTTTTAAACCTTCGAGTTCGCCTTGTAAAGCTTCCACAATAGAAACCAGATCGTTGTTCGCGGCCCCGATAGGTTGAGCCTCCTCAACCGGCGTGCTGGCGGCTTCGAGGTCGCGATCGTCTGCTTCGGCCATCTCGGGGCCTTCATTTTCTAAAGCAGTCGTGGATTCTTCTGGAGTTTCATCTTGTTGTTCTAACGTTGGGTCGGGTTGGTTTTGCTCGTCAATCATGGTGCTGCTCTCAAACACTAAGAAATGGCGCTTGCCGATTGGTCTAGCACCTTGAACGTTTCTCTACTGATCCCCATTATGAATGGAGTTAGCTTTTCTGCTGCAATCAGAAACGCTCTTATGGGGCATTTTTCAGATTATATCGTTATGCCCGAGAAGGCCCGGGAAACTGCCCAGACCGTGAGTTTCAACCTTTTCAATCTTCTTTTCGGTTGGGCATCACGCTTAAATCTTAATTAAATTTAACACGATCGTGACAAAATTTCTGTCTGTATCCAGAGGACAGTTACCGATAGGTTCTAGGTTTAGCGGTTATTATCAAAGTAATGAAGACCAACAAAAGTTACGGCTGTGAGCGAAACTAAGTCGTAATTCTAAATTGGGGGAAGGAGATATTTTTAACGGACTATGACTCAATCATCCTCTCGCAAACGATCGCGTGCTATCGCCATCCGCAATGATTTTTCGCCCTTTGGCAATAAACTCATTCAAGCGGGTTATATTGATTCCGACCAAATGCAGCAAGCGCTGATTGAAGCGCGCAAATCCGGCCGTCCCATGACTTCTGTCTTAGAAGACATGACGGGTCGTCAACTCTCGCCGGAACTGCTGCGACAATACAAAAAGCAACAACTCTTTGAACTTAAAATCCTGTACGGGGTAGAATCTCTCGATCCGGAAGTCAATCCCATTACCCACAATCAAATGGGAGACCTGATCGACAACCTCATCCCCATTGACATCTGTCGTCGTTACCAACTCGCGCCCTTGTGCCGCAAAGACACAGAACCGCCTTCCGTGTTGGTGGCTATGGTCGATCCGGATAACCTCGATGCCCAAGACGACCTCAAACGCATCCTCAGGCCCCAAGGCATTGGCTTGCAGCGCATGGTCATTGCCAACGAAGACTACCAAAAACTCCTCAATCAATATCTCGAAGAACAACTCAAGCGCACCGCAGAAAAAGAACAAGCCAAAGCCGTTGATGTTTCTGACATCATGGACGACCTCGGCGGCGACCTCGAAGAAGCCCCCGAAGACAACGACATGGACTTGGGGGCGGCCCAAGCGGACGCGCAAGGCGCACCGATCATCAAACTGGTCAACAAAATATTAATGAAAGCCTTGCAAGAAGGTATTTCTGATATTCACGTTGAACCCCAAGAAGAATATTTGCGGGTGCGTTTTCGCAAAGATGGGGTACTGCAACAAGCCTTCGAGAAACTCCCCAAAAAGATTGCCGGGGCGGTGGCCGCCCGTTTTAAAATCATGGCGGAATTGGACATTGCCGAACGCCGGGTTCCCCAAGACGGTAAAATTCGACGGCGCTTCCAAGGTCGTAACATTGACTTCCGGGTGAGTACCCTACCCAGTCGTTACGGTGAAAAAGTCGTACTGCGGATTCTCGATAACAGCGCCACTCAGTTAGGGCTAGACAAACTCATTACCGATGACGAAGCCCTCAACATCGTGCGGGAAATGGCCAGCCGTCCCTTTGGTCTTATTCTGGTCACCGGGCCCACGGGTTCGGGGAAATCCACCAGTTTGTACTCGGTACTCGCCGAACGCAACGACCCCGGCATTAACATCAGCACCGCCGAAGATCCCATTGAATATTCCCTTCCCGGCATTACCCAAGTTCAGGTCTTGCGGGAAAAAGGCATGGACTTCGCCTCGATTTTGCGCTCCTTCTTGCGGCAAGACCCGGATGTAATTCTGGTGGGGGAAACCCGCGATAAAGAAACCGCCAAAACCGCCATTGAAGCAGCCCTAACCGGACACTTGGTCTTAACCACCCTCCACACCAACGATGCCGCCGGGGCGATCGCCCGTCTCGATGAAATGGGAGTCGATCCGTTTATGATCTCCGGGGCGCTGATTGGCGTACTCGCTCAACGTTTGATGCGGAAAGTTTGTGATGAATGCCGCATCGCTTACACCCCCGACGAAGACGAACTCACTCGCTTTGGCTTAGGAGCAGAGGCCGACGATTCAGAACTCACCTTCTATAAAGCCAAAACCATCGCTGCCGAACAACGTGAAGCCGAGCGCGCTGCCGGAACTTTGTGTCCCAAATGCAACGGCGTGGGCTACAAAGGCCGGGTGGGGGTTTATGAAGTGATGCGGAACAGCGAACGCTTACAAGCCCTGATCAACGAAGGGGCATCTACCGATCGCATCAAAGAAGCCGCCGTAGACGAAGGCATGAAAACCCTTTTGTCTTACAGTTTGATGCTCGTCAAACAAGGCTACACCACCCTCGAAGAAGTCGAACGGGTAACCTTTACCGACTCCGGTTTAGAAGCGGAAATGAAAGCCAAGCGCAAGAGCGTCTTAACTTGCCGCACTTGTAACGCCCAACTGCATCAAGAATGGGTCGAATGTTTATATTGCTTAACGCCGCGTTTCTAAAATTAAGTTTCTCCGGTCAGGGCGATCGCTCTGGCTGTGGGATTGGGAAACCTGAAAACAAGAGTTCATCTCGATAAACCCGATAAAAGCCATTCAGAACCGTTAACACCTCGATCCCATCGTTGTTAGCGAGTTCAACCCTTGATTCAGCAAAAGCCATTTACATTCATGAAGGAGACTTGATCGTGGCAATGGAATTAATGATCGAAGACGTGCTAGAACAACTAGTCGAAATGGGCGGCTCTGACGTTCATATCCAAGCCGGTGCGCCAATTTACTTCCGGATTAGCGGTAAACTCACCCCCATTGGTGACGAACCCCTTACCCCCCACGAATCCCAAAAGCTCATCTTTAGTATGCTCAACAACAAGCAGCGTAAAGAACTCGAGCAAAACTGGGAACTCGACTCCTCCTACGGTGTCAAAGGTCTAGCTCGTTTCCGTTTAAACGTTTACAAAGAGCGGGGTTGCTGGGCCGCTTGTATGCGGGCATTGTCTTCTAAAATCCCCAACTTTGATATGCTAGGCTTGCCCGACATCGTGCGGGAAATGTCCGAGCGGCCGCGGGGAATGGTTTTAGTCACCGGACAAACCGGATCGGGAAAAACCACCACCATGGCAGCAATGCTGGACTTGATCAACCGCACCCGTGCCGAACACATCCTCACCGTTGAAGACCCCATCGAATACGTCTTTCCCAACGAAAAAAGCTTATTCCACCAACGGCAAAAAGGCGAAGACACCAAAAGCTTTGCCAACGCTCTCAAAGGCGCACTGCGGCAAGACCCAGATGTAATTCTGGTGGGGGAAATGCGGGACATGGAAACCATTGGTTTGGCTGTATCCGCCGCCGAAACCGGTCACTTGGTCTTCGGTACCTTGCACACCAACTCCGCCGCCGGGACGATTGACCGGATATTAGACGTATTTCCCCCGGAACAACAAGGGCAAATCCGAGCGCAGTTGTCTCAATCATTGCTGGCAGTATTCAGTCAATGTCTTGTCCAGAAAGCCAACCCCAAACCCGGCGAATTTGGTCGGGCCATGGCTCAAGAAATCATGATTGTCACCCCCGCGATCGCCAACCTCATTCGGGAAGGCAAAACCAGTCAAATGTATTCTGCCATCCAAACCGGGATGAAAATGGGGATGCAAACCATGGAGCAAACCTTGGCTAACATGGTTAAAAGCGGCTCAGTCACTTACGAAGAAGCCGTCTCCAAGTGCAGCAAACCCGACGAACTTCAGCGCTTAGTGGGTAATGCCACCGGAGCCGTCCGTCGTTAAGTCATGCGGGTTGAGAACCCAGCAGTTGATGAAATGGGGTTAGGAACTCCCCAGCTAGGAACTAACCCTTTTAATCTTCACATTCACGTTGAGTATGAGTTATGCCTACCTATATTGTTGAAGTTCAAGACGCGGCGGGAAAAACCTCCAAAGAAAAAGTCAAAGCCATTGACGAAGCCCAAGCCCGTAGCGTGTTAATAAATCGCTATCCTAAGATTCTCCAAGTCAAAAAAGACCCCTTTGACATCGATTTGAGCGAAATCAGCGCCAACATGACATCCATTACCGTGAAAGACAAAGCGGTATTTTCACGGCAATTCTCAGTAATGATCAACGCCGGGGTTGCCATTGTGCGGTGTTTGGGGGTGCTTTCCGATCAATGTCCTAATCCCAAACTCAAACGGGCATTAATTCGGATTAGCGATGACGTACAACAAGGGGTAAGCTTAACCGAATCGATGCGAAAACACCCCGACTGCTTCGATAAACTCTATGTCAGTATGGTTGATGCCGGAGAAGTTGGGGGGGTTCTCGACCAAGTGCTAGACCGCTTGGCCCTGCTGCTGGAAAATATGCAGCGCCTCGCCAACCAAGTTAAATCGGCGATGACTTATCCAGTGGCGGTGGGCTTTTTGGCGACAGTTGTCTTTTTCGCCATGACCATCTTTTTGATTCCGATTTTCGCGGGCATTTTCCAAGATTTAGGCACAGAACTCCCCGCCTTAACTTCTTTTATGCTGTGGTTAAGCGGCATTATGCGGAGTTGGAAAATTTTGATTCCGATTGCCGTCGTTTTTGCCGCCGTTTTTGCCCTCAAGCAATATTACAAAACCCCGGTAGGTTGCCGCCAAATTGATAAACTCATGTTACAACTGCCGTTAATTGGTGATTTGAACCGCAAAACGGCGGTGGCTCGTTTTTGTCGTATTTTCGGGACGCTGACTCGCTCTGGGGTGCCGATTTTGAGTTGTATGGATATTGTGCGCGATACCGCCGGGAATCAAATTATTGCCGATGCGGTTGAATCTGCCAAACACGATATTCAAGAAGGGGGCATGATCAGCGTCGCCCTCGAACAACGGGATGTATTCCCGGCTTTGGCGATTCAAATGATGAGCATTGGGGAAGAAACCGGGGAACTTGATGCCATGATGCTCAAAGTGGCAGACTTTTATGATGATGAAGTCGAACAAACCGTTAAAGCTCTCACCAGTATTATTGAACCAATCATGATGGTAGGTGTCGCGGCAATGGTCGGGGTGATTTTACTTTCGATGTATTTGCCGATGTTTGCCGTTTTCGATGAGTTGGGCTAATGGAAATAGTGAACTATGCCTATTCAGCAATCCTACTACGAAGCACTTTTATCCGAATATAGTAACCGCGATGCAGCCGTTGGGCTGTTGAGAAAGTATCGGCCTTACTTGGAAATGATTCCGAGTATGCGTCGCCCTTATGAAAGCGTGATTACGTTGCCTTTACCCGTGGTACGTCTGCGGCCAGAAAAAGCGATTACCGGTTCGGAGATTCATCCCTATCGAGCAAACTCCACCACTTGTTTGCCTTGCGACCTGGCCATTCTGATGTGCGATCCGGAGTGGAAAATCAAGATGGGGGTAGAGATTTTGGTGTATATACACCGCCCCCATGAAGATTTTTCCGACTTACTGATGCGCTGGCGACGCACCCAGGTGATGTTAGATGGTGATTATGAGTGGTTGATGCCGCCGCGCCATCAACATATCTTGAATGAAGGCTCAGAACGAGCGTATCCGTTGTTTGTGGTGTTTTCAGAAAGCCGCGAGCGTATTCAACGGGGTTTAGCAGGGGCAAGTTTGCCTTTTGTCATTCACGCGCCTCAAGGCATTAGTGAAGAAGAAGGTACAACAGAAGTCGTGTCGGCCACAGATGGTTTAGAGTTGGGTGAGTTAGGGGATTGGAGTTGAATCCCCTTTTGGCAATGATTTAGCGAGCAAATTGAGGCATGACTTCGGCGGCGGTGAGTAAGCCGTAGTGACCTCGTTGGTGTAGGGCGGTTCCGGCTTTGAGATAGCCCAAGGCGGGGCCGCAGACATTGGCGGCCATGCTGGTTTCGTTGCCGAGGGTGAAGGTGTGGGTTGAGGTTTTGCCTTCAAAGGTGCGTCCGGTGACTTGGACGTTCGTGCTAAGGGGTTTTTGAGGGTTGCGGGTATCGACAACACCGCCGACGCTGACCCGATCGCGATCGCAAATCCCGGCCAGTTCTAGCATAATGTCATCGGCGTGTTCCATGTTTTCCAGGGTAAGAATGCCCTGGGTGCGGTCGAGGAGGGCTTCAACTTCAGCGTCGCTCATGGCCCGAGCTGTCTCGACATCGTAGCCGGGGAGGTGGGCGATATCTTCGCGGATCGTGGCGCGATAGGCTTCCCAACGAGCGATACCCACGCCGAAGGTGATTTTAACCGAATGGATTTCGGCGTAGCTTTGGGCGGCGATCGCGGCGGCGGCCGTGAGCAATCCTGGGGTGGCCCCACAACCGGTTAAGTAGGTAATCCCGGCGGCTTTTAAATCGTCTTGTAGGGTCAGTAATTGTTCGACGGCACTGGTGCGCTTGAGGGCATCGACTAACACCCCTTGCCAGCCCGATTGGATGAATTGACGGGCAATATCCGCCATGAAGGTATTGGGTAGGTTTGGCAAAGCGAGGAAATAGCCGTCTACCGAGGCACGGGCCATGAGTTCGGGAATGCTATTTTGGCTGAGAGTTCCGTAGGGTTCGACATAGCCTACCGAGCCTTTTTGAGTATAGGTCGCAATACAAGTATCTGCTTCTAAACCTTCTTGGTTGTAAGCATAACCTTTGAGGTCGGCGGTGGCCACCCAATTCATTTCCTGTTTAGGAGCGAGGACGCGGGCGGCGGCTTGGCCGAGGCCGCCAAATCCTAATACACCCACGCGGATGGGGGGGGCTGCTTCGCGATTCAGCATTCGTTTTGAAACTCCAACAATCAAATCATTTAGGGTTATATTATGCCCCCAATGGCGGCCTCGAAGCTATAGATTCAGTGTTGAGATTGATGAGTCAACCTGGGAGTTCCCGGTTCAACCGTCGCGGCACAATTGAGGAGATCGCACAAACCGGTAAAACTGCCCAGTCCGTCTAACCAAAGATGCTTGACGGGAATCAAAACTTAAGCGAAACTTGCAAATAATTGAGTTGATACCCCCAAAAATATTAATATTGGTTAAGATTTAAATCATGTTAATGCGATCGCCCAAGAATCGTAAAATGACGCGATTTGATGCAGTGCTTGACGAATCCATTAACCCCAAGCTATTTGTTATTTCCCATCGAGACAATTCGCGATGAGCATGGAAACCCTAGAATTTATCATTTATCCCGACGGTCGCGTTCAAGAAAAAGTAACGGGCATTGTTGGCCGTTCCTGCGCTGAAGTGACCGCCGCTATCGAAGCCCAACTCGGACGGGTGATGGCTGTCGAAAAAACGGCCGAATATTACGCCCAAGCCCAAAATCAAGTTAATACGGGCATCGAGCAGCAAACAGCTTGGGGAGAATGGTAGCTTGCCCCACGCATCTTGATTTGATTAGCTTTTCAGTCAAAACAGGTTCTAAATTGTTATGTCCCACTTTAGTAAAATCAAAACCCAAATTCGCAATTTAAATTCCCTTAAAAACGCCTTAGAAGACCTAGAAATCACCTGGAAACCGGGGCCGCATCCGGTCAGAGGGTATCAAGGTCAAACCCGCAATGCCGAGGTTGTCATCGAACAAGAAAACGATTATGACATCGGTTTTAGCTGGAATGGCAGCGAGTATGAATTGGTCGCTGATTTGCAATATTGGCAACAACCGTTGTCAGTGGAGGGTTTTCTCAAGGGAGTAACCCAACGCTATGCTTACCACACCGTTCTGAATGAGTCGGCTAACCAAGGCTTTCAAGTCGCCGAACAACAAAACCAAGAAGACGGTTCCATTCGTTTAGTTGTCCAACGCTGGAGTGCCTAATGGCTAATTTCGACCCCAACTTAGAACGTACTGGCTTAGAACCGGAACTTGGGGGCATTTATCGCGATGCTCCAGATCGTTCGGGTTTTGAACCAGAGTTGGGTGGCGAACTTCGTCAAAAAGGAGTTTACGTTGACGAACTAACCTGCATTGGTTGTAAGCATTGCGCTCATACTGCGTCCAATACGTTCTACATTGAACCCAACTATGGACGCGCCCGCGCTATACGTCAAGACGGCGACCCAGAGGAATTGATTGAAGAAGCAATGGATACCTGTCCGGTCAATTGTATTCACTGGGTTGACTACACGGAGTTGAAGCAACTCGAAGAAGAACGACAATATCAAGTGATTCCGGTTGCTGGTTTTCCGGTAGATGGTTCAGTTACGGCAGCTCATAATCGGATGAAGCGCGAACGTAAACGTAAGAAAAGTTAATAGTCGATCGAATGTCGCAGTTGGGAGATTTTCGCGATCGCTCAACTGCGCATCTTTTGAGAACAAGGTAGAGAAAGAAGTAGGCCGCAATCCGACTTCTTTTTTTTACGAAATTTTGACGGTACTTGAGTTTAAGCGAGAACTCGCGGGACAATGGTAGGAAATGTATTTTCAGAAAATACACTTCAAATTAGCTTGAAGCCGTTTGTCGGCAAAGAGGCTTATGAACTTTCGACTGATTGTTTTTTCCGGCGTTGTTACCGCAATTGTAGGTCTGGTAATGGGCGTTGCGATCGCCCAAATGACCCATCGATCGTATAATCCTAAATCTCCCGCTCGTTATGCCGTTTTAGGAAGTTCGATGGGATTGGGCATTGGTGCGGCTCAAGAAGCTCTCAGACAGTTAAAAGCCAGGGCTGAAGCCGAACAAGACTAAATTCTGGGGCATTTTCTCCGGGGCGATTTTTGCCAAAAATGTCAAAACTTTTTATTATTTCTTAATATTGTAAACAGTACCCTAGCCCCAAGGAGAATATATGGCTAACATCAAATTCATTAAAGAAGGGAAAGAAGTCGTTGCGGCAGATGGCGCGAATTTACGCGAAAAAGCCCTCGAAAACCGCATTGATATTTATACCTTCATGGGGAAAATGACGAACTGTGGTGGCTATGGTCAGTGCGGCACTTGCATTGTTGAAGTCGTCGAAGGGGGCGAAAATTTATCGGAAAAGACGGAATTTGAGAAGCGCAAGCTTAGAAAAAAGCCTGACAGTTACCGCTTGTCTTGTCAAGCTATAGTCAATGGCCCGGTGAGTATTAAAACAAAACCGAAATCTTAATTGATGAAAAAACGGTTGTAGCCGCATCGACAATGATATCCTAAAGAGTGTTATTACCCATTAGAGATTCAATAGAGGTTCGATGCAAGTTAACGACCTTGGCTTTGTGGCCACGATCTTGTTCGTGTTTGTACCGACCGTTTTTCTTCTGATTCTGTATATTCAAACCGCGAGTCAGAGCAAGTAAAAGCGAATAAAAGAGCCAAATACAAAAAACAAGGAATGGTTGACCGAACAAACCATTCCTTTGTTATAAATTAAGGATTGTGGGCAGTTTATTGACGGGCTAACAACACCGGACAGTTAGCGTTAACCCGGACATAATCGGATAGAGAAGTGCCAAGTAAGCGATCGAGATCGGGCAAACCCTTGGCAATTGAAGGACGACGATCTGGCGATCCCATAATCAGCAAATCGACATCGTTTTCATCAGCAAGTTTACAAATTTCTTGACTAGGGCGACCCCCAGTGACCACACAGCGATATTTCACGCCTTGACGTTTTACCCGGTCGAGGGCTTCAGCCACCACGGGATTATTTTCCATTTCGGCTTTCGACAGGGGTAAAAGTTTGGGGTCTAGGTCTGGGTTGACGCGAGCGAGGATTAATTCTGCGTCTTTGTAGCCTCTCAAGAGAAATAAAGCCAATTCTAAGGCGTATTGAGCCACATCTGATTTATCCAGAGCCACCATCACGCGCTTCAGCTTTTTGACGTAAATGTCATCTTTGACCAACAGCATGGGCCGATTGGTGAGTTGGAAGACGTATTGACTCACGGAGTTAGCCAGGATGGATTCGAGGCGTTTGAGACCCCGCGATCCCATGATGATCAGATCGGCTTTGATGTCTTCTGCGACTTTACACACCGTATCTTTGGGATCGCCTTGACGCAATATGGTTTCGACGCGATCGCTCTCAATATCCAGCTTCTCTACAGTTTGAGCCAGAATTTTCTCCCCTTCTGCCATTTTGTCTTCCATGGCTTCAGTGGTCACCTGACGGGGGACGACGTGCAAGATCGTAATGGTCGCTTCTTGTATGGTGGGTAAATCCCGTAAAGACTTGAGCATTTCTGTGGTCAGTCCAATGCCGGAATCCGCTAATAAAATTTTTTGAATCATGATGGTTGTGACAGCAAGAACTCTATTGAAGTCGAGGTTTGATGTTATTGATGAGTTTCCTTTCTTCTGTTCAGAATACTGCTATTTTTGGCGGCTTTGTTTAACGAAATATAACTAACTTTACGTTGTCTCCCTCAGAGCGTTGAATTATGAATTTTTGTGTAAAACGCGATCGCGTCTCCCAGACCCAAAGCCACGCAGATACCCGCAGAATCGATATGATATAAAAAGCAATAAAACTTAAAATAACTTTATGACTGCGGTCAATAAAACCCTAAAACAACTTAAAACTAAATTTACAGAGAAAATACTTTTTGGGAACGAACCCTCTGCCGAATTGTTTGCCATTCTGGGGGTATATTTCGTCCAAGGGATTCTCAACCTGGCACGACTGGCCATTAGCTTCTTTCTCAAAGACGACCTTTCCTTGAGTCCGGCCCAGGTTGGAGCATTGATGGGGATTGCGGCGATTCCCTGGATTGTGAAACCCTTATTTGGCTTTCTCTCCGATGGCTTGCCCATTTTGGGGTATCGACGGCGGCCTTACTTAATCTTATCGGGAATATTGGGCGCGATCGCCTGGGTCGCCTTAGCCACCGTGGTTGATAACCCCTGGACAGCCACCCTCGCCATTCTGCTCACCTCCCTTTCAGTGGCCATCAGCGATGTTATCGTCGATTCCCTCGTGGTTGAGCGCGTCCGCAACGAATCCCTCGCCCGAGCCGGGTCGCTGCAATCCTTGACATGGAGCGCTTCTGCCGTTGGAGGCTTAATTACCGCTTATCTCAGTGGTTGGCTACTCGAACAAGTCAGCAATCAAATGGTATTTGCCATTACCGCCACCTTTCCCCTCGTCGTTTCCGCCATAGCTTGGCTGATTGCCGAAACCCCCATTCAGCCCCACAAAGCCGACTCCGACCAACCCAACCCCTTCGACATTCGCCACCAAATTAAACAACTGCGTCAAGGAATTACCCAAAAAGCGATATGGCTACCCACTGCCTTTATCTTTATTTGGCAAGCAACCCCCACCTCTGACTCTGCCTTATTCTTCTTCACCACCAATGAATTAGGCTTTCAACCAGAATTTTTAGGGCGCGTCCGTCTGGTGACCAGCGTGGCTTCATTGGTCGGTATTTGGCTGTATCAGCGCTTTCTCAAAAGCGTCCCCTTTCGCGTTATTTTGGGCTGGACAACGGTGTTAGCGTCTTTGTTGGGACTAACTACCCTCTTGCTGGTGACCCATGCCAATCGCGCCCTCGGTATTGACGACCATTGGTTTAGCTTAGGGGACAGCTTGATTTTAACCGTGATGGGGCAGATTGCCTTTATGCCCGTTTTAGTTTTATCAGCTCGTTTATGTCCTCCGGGAGTCGAAGCCACCTTTTTTGCTTTGCTAATGTCAATTTGGAACTTAGCTGGCTTGTTGTCCCACGAATTAGGCGCATTGCTAACGCAAGTTTTAGGGGTAACCGAAACTAATTTTGACAACCTTTGGCTTTTGGTCACCATTACCAACCTTTCAACCTTGTTACCGTTACCGTTTCTCGGTTGGCTTCCCAAAGGCGACCCCGAAGTTGAGCGTCGCGGAAATTTAGAAGCTGAAACGACGACGGTTACTCCAGCTTTGGAGGCAGTTTCTTCAGTTGTCAGTCATCAGTAATCAGTCATCAGTGTTTTGGGCATTGGGCAGCTTTTTCAGTTGTCAGTCATCAGTAATCAGTCATCAGTGTTTTGGGCATTGGGCAGCTTTTTCAGTTGTCAGTCATCAGTAATCAGTCATCAGTGTTTTGGGCATTGGGCAGTGGGGGAGTTTGTCAATAACCAATAACCAATAACCAACAACCAATAACAAATAACCAATAACAAAAAATGGTACAAAAACTAACAAATCAAGCTAAAAACGCTAAATCCTACGATCGCACAGCTTGGCAAAAAGGCTATGAATCCCAGCGCCAAGAATCGGCCTATTGGTTAGAAGAAAGCGAAATTGAAGGGACAATTCCCCCAGAATTAGAAGGGACGCTGTTTCGGAATGGGCCTGGATTGCTCGATATTGGGGGAGTCCCGATTCGTCATCCCTTTGACGGCGACGGGATGATCTGTGGGGTTTCGTTTCGGGAGGGGCGGGCGTTTGTGCGAAATCGTTTTGTGCGGACGGAGGCATTTGTTGAAGAAGAAAAGGCTGGAAAAATCCTATATCGTGGCGTGTTTGGGACGCAAAAACCGGGGGGATGGTTGCAGAATATTTTTGATTTTAAAACCAAAAATATTGCCAATACGAATGTCATTTATTGGGGCGGTAAGTTGCTGGCGTTGTGGGAAGCAGCGTCTCCTTATCGCCTCAACCCCAAAACCCTAGAAACTTATGGTTTAGACGATTTGAACGGCATTCTAGAGCCAGGAGAGGCATTTGCGGCGCATCCTTGGGTAGACCCGGCTTGCGAGATGGACGGGGGGGAGCCTTGTTTGGTGAATTTTGCGTTGAAGCCGGGGTTATCGACAACGCTCAGTATTTATGAGATTGCGCCGAATGGAGAGTTACGGCGCAAACACGACCATTCTGTGCCGGGGTTTGCCTTTATTCATGATTTTGCGATTACACCGAATTATTGTTTGTTTTTCCAGAATCCGGTGCAGTTTAACCCGATTCCGTTTGTGTTGGGGTTGAAGGGGGCAGCGGAGTGCATTACGTTTCAACCTCAGCAACCAACGCGGGTGATTATTATTCCCAGAAAGCCGCCATTTGAGGGGGTGAAGACGATTGAAGTGCAGTCGGGGTTTGTGTTTCATCACGGCAATGCTTTTGAGATAGAGGGCGATCGCATCTGTGTCGATTCTATTGCTTATGCGGATTTCCCGACGGTGGATGAAAATGTGAGTTACAAAGAGGTTGATTTTGATGCCCTTGCACCGGGTCAGTTATGGCGTTTTACCTTCGATCTTAAGGATAATACCGCCGAGTCGCAATTGATTGAACCCCGGTGCTGTGAGTTTCCAACGTTACATCCGGATTGCGTCGGACGAGATTATCGCTATTTATTTATGGGGGCCGCCCACAATCCGACGGGAAATGCGCCCTTACAAGGGATTCTCAAGTTTGACCATCGTACTCAAAAACGCCAATTTTGGAGTGCAGCCCCCGAAGGTTATGTCAGCGAGCCGATTTTTGTGCCAAAATCTCAAGGAGACTCAGAAGATGCGGGATGGTTGCTGACGCTGGTTTATGATTCTCGGTATCATCGCTCTGATATTGTGATTTTGGATGCTGAAGACTTGCATCGGGGCGCGATCGCGCGGTTGCATTTACGCTATCACATTCCCTACGGTTTACATGGCAGTTGGACGGACGAAGCGTTTGTTTAAGGGTGTTTTCAGGGGGCGATCGCCCTCAAAAGGAAAAAAATGCGAAATTTAACTCAATGGGTAGTTTATATTTAATTGAGGAAAGCAAAAAGCGGTTTGTATCGAAGGTTGTACCGTGGTTAAATTTAGCATTGTTATTACAACTTATAATCGCCTGGCATTGTTGAAACGGGCGATCGCGAGCGCTCTTGCCCAAACTGTACCTTGTCAAGTGGTTGTTGTTGATGATGCTTCCACAGACGGCACCCAAAAATATATTGAAACCTTAGAAACCCCCACTGAGGGGTTTTCGTTGTCTTATTATCGCAACGAAGACAATCGGGGTCACTCCGAGAGTGTGAATCGGGGTGTAGAAGTGGCCACAGGAGATTGGATCAAACTTCTCGATGATGACGATTATCTCACTCCCCATTGCATTGAAACAATCAGTCATGCCATTTCCCTGCGTCCTGAAGCGGTAATTTGTTCTTGTCAAGCGGTACAGGTGAGTGCAGATGAGGTAGAATTACGCCGCACTCGTCAAGTGGGGCCCGGAAAAGCTTGTTATATTCCTCAAGAGGACATTCATCATGGTATGCTCCTCGAACAAGTGCCGTTTGGGACTCCGGTACAAGTGGCGTTTGCGCGGGAGGCTTTTTTGAAAACGGGGGGCTGGGATTCGGGATTAGATACCAATTTTGACGATATTGATTCTTGGATTAAACTGGCTTGTCACGGGGATGCGATTTTTATAAATCAGTGTTTGGCCTATCGCACGGTTTGGCCGGGTGGACTGAATCAACGTTTTTCTTGGCAAAATCGCTTAAAAACGAATATTGCCATCAAGCAGAAAATTCATGCTTGCATTCACGAAAAGCATCAATCCCACAGTCCGGCCATTGAGACGGTGGAAAAGTACCTTCATTTACATTGGGGCTTGGCCGCGTTAAAGCGTTTGCAGGTGATTCCGGCGGCTCAAATGATGTTACCGGCTGTGGGTAAGGCTGAGGCGTGGCAATTGCTGTGGCGATCGCGTCGGGCTACTCCGTCGGGTAATGAAATCGCGCCTTCTCCCATTCGTCAACTGGTTTTAATTGATGCACCGTGAAGGAAATCAAAGCACAATTGATAACTGCCGCTCAACAAGCCTGTAAAAAAGCGTATGCCCCCTTTTCCGGTTTTGCGGTGGGGGCGGCGGTGTTGTCAGCACAGGGCAAGATTTTTGTCGGCTGTAATGTGGAAAATAGCTCCTATGGCTTGACAATTTGCGCTGAACGTGCTGCTATTGCTGCGGCGATCGCCTCCGAAGGGGGTCAACATTTTCGGTTACGGGCGATCGCAGTGGTCAATCGTTCTCAGACTTTTTGTTCTCCGTGTGGGGCTTGTCGCCAAGTTTTGTATGAATTTGGCCCGGACGCAGTGTTGTGGTTTCAGGGGGATACAGAAATCGAAGAAACCACGGTAGCGGCTTTGTTGCCGCAGGGCTTTCGCCTCTAGAAATAATGGCTTTGGGCTGTCATTACCGCAATCTCAATTAAGCTGATGCCTACGAGAAAGGCCGTAATGGAAATTGCTTGACCCAATCGGACAAAGGGCATTGTTTTCATTGCTAAAAGTAAAAAAGGTTTTAAGAAAAGTTGTATTGAGCAACGTTTTGTAAATATGTTTCTAATATAACAAAATGTTACGGTTAATTTTGATAAATTAACATTTTCTTAGAAAACTTTAAGCAAATTTATCTTTTGTAACTTCAGCCCTAACTGGTTAAGCCGTGTTCGAGGGCAAAGCGGACTAACTCAGTCCGGCTGTTAGTGCCGGTTTTGCTAAATAAGCGACTGACATATTTCTCCACATTACGGACGCTGGTGCCCAACTCGCGGGACACTTCTTTATTCATCAAGCCTTGGGCCACTAAATCGAGGACGCTTTGTTCGCGGGGAGTGAGTTCGATTTTAATGGGGGAGGGAGATTTTTGTAGCCCCGAATCGCGATCGAGTAAGCCGCGAATGGTAGCAATTTCCTTGGCGATCGCCTCTAATTTGGCATCATCCCCACTGGCTTCGGCGGCAGCTTGTCGTCGCGAGAGTAAATTTTTAACAATAGCGACCAATTCATCCGGTTCAAAAGGTTTCGGTAAATAAGCATCGCAGCCCGCTTCATAACCCTGGATGCGATCGCTCGTCATGCCTCTCGCCGTCAAAAAGACCACAGGTAACGCCTGAAAACGCTCATCTTCCCGCAAACGTTGTAAAAACTGATAGCCGTCTACTTGGGGCATCATAATGTCTGAAATGACCAAATCCGGGGGGTCTGTTGCCAACAACTCCCAAGCCTCATCCGCACTGGCGGCCACATTTACCGCAAAGTCTTCTTCTTCGAGATACGCTTGTACCGCATCGCGCAAGCCCGGTTCGTCGTCTACCAAAAGAATTTTAGAACTATTTTCCGCCATTGTGATTTTTTTAACTGTAAATTAAGCATCATTGTTCTCTTAATCTAGCAATTTCGGCGCGATCGCCCTTATACCGAAAGGCCAAATCCCCATCTCTTAAATTTCCCTAAAACCCCAGTCCGATTCTGCTCAACCAACGATAAGCTTTGGGTGACCTCAAAACACTGCTTCCGAACACCCCTCGCCAAAAATACTATCAACCCTTCAAGGTCGTTCGGAATTCAAAACCCATTACCAAGGACTTTTCGTGATATGACAATTAAAATCGGTATTAACGGATTTGGTCGGATTGGTCGCCTGATGTTTCGCGGCGCGATCGCCAACTCGGAAATCGAAGTCGTCGGCATTAATGACCTAGTTCCCCCCAAAAATATCGCCTATCTCCTCAAATACGACTCCACCCACGGGATGTTCAACGGAACCGTCGAAGCCCAAGACGAAGCCATCGTCGTCAATGGCAAATCCATTCCCTGTACCTCCATCCGCGACCCCGAACAACTGCCCTGGCAAAAATACGGCGCAGATTATGTCGTCGAATCCACCGGACTCTTTACCACCTATGACACCGCCTCCAAACACCTCAAAGCCGGGGCCAAGCGCGTTGTTATCTCCGCCCCCACCAAAGACCCCGAAAAAGTCAAAACCCTCTTGGTGGGCGTAAATCATCACACCTACGACCCCCTCAGCGACACGATCGTCTCTAACGCCAGTTGTACCACCAACTGCCTAGCCCCCATTGCCAAAGTGATTAACGACAACTTTGGTTTAGCCGAAGGGTTAATGACCACCATTCACGCCATGACCGCCACCCAGCCTACCGTAGACGGGCCAAGTAAGAAAGATTTGCGCGGCGGCCGCAGTGCCACCCAGAACATCATTCCTGCCTCTACCGGGGCGGCTAAAGCGGTCACCTTGGTACTACCCGAACTCAAAGGCCGGCTGACGGGGATGGCGTTTCGCGTCCCAACTCCCGATGTATCGGTGGTGGATTTAACCTTCCGTACCGAGAAGGCCACCAGTTATGACGAGATTTGCGCGGCGATGAAAAAAGCTTCCGAGGGCGACATGAAGGGCATTCTCGGTTATACCGAAGATGCGGTGGTTTCAAGTGATTTTACTTCTAATCCACATTCGAGCATTTTTGATGCGGGGGCAGGAATGGAGTTAAATTCTAATTTCTTTAAAACTGTGTCTTGGTATGACAACGAGTGGGGTTATTCGATGCGGATGGTGGATTTGATTCTGGCTATGGCTGCGAAAGAATAAGTTAATTGTTTTGATGTTGCTTTGAAATCCCGGCATACACCGGGATTTTTATTTTGGCGTTGCTGAATTAAACGATGAACGGTACGGAACTGGCATCTCCCCAAATCGCAGTTGATTTACAACTATAGTCATTCAATTAAGTTCCATACATTCACTTGATGGGTTCAGTCCGTGAAAGCGGACTTTGCCATCGTTAGCCCCAGATTTTAATCTGCGGGCGGGAATCACGGTTTTTATTTAGTTTTTATTTAGAATGACTATATGTTTGGAGGATTAATCTTTATCAACCGTCCAGATAATATCTAAATCTCTGAGAGAATATAGCGCATAGATAGCAGCCAGCATGGGCCAGGCAGCAAAAAACAGCAAGTTTTCAAAGGGATCGAAGTATTGGCGAAAGGATGAAAAGGTGGATACCGCATGGAAAAATAATATCAGCAAATAAGTCCAC